>CAYXVN010000177.1:0-5237 GCA_964468565.1 uncultured Oscillospiraceae bacterium
GGCGGTGGTCAATGCCGTTGGTGACGTTCTTGAACTTGTCCGGCTGCACCAGATAGGCGTCGTGGAACACCTCCCGGCGCAGGATGTCCGAGTGGAGGGCGGACACCCCGTTGATGGCCTGGCAGGCACAGACACAGAGGTTCGCCATGCGCACCTCGCCGCCCCAGATGATGGCCATGTGGCCGATGCGGCCCAGGTCATTGCCGTAGCGCATCTGCAGCTCGTTCTGATAGCGGCCGGCGATCTCCCGCAGGATCTGCCAGATGCGGGGCAGCAGGGTCTCGATCAGGGTCTGAGGCCACCGCTCCAGCGCCTCCGCCAGAATGGTGTGGTTGGTATAGCAGACGGTGTGGGTGACGATGTGCCAGGCCTCATCCCAGCCGTAGCCCTCCTCGTCCAGGAGAATGCGCATCAGCTCGGGGATCACCAGGGTGGGATGGGTGTCGTTGATCTGGATGACATGCTTCTCGTGGAAGTTGCGCAGGGTGCCGTACTGGGCCCGGTGCTGGCGCACAATGGACTGCACGGTGGCGGAGACGAAGAAGTACTGCTGCTTCAGACGCAGGGACTTGCCCTCGTAGTGGTTGTCATCGGGATAGAGCACCTTGGCGATGACCTCCGCCATGGCCTGCTGCTCCACCGCCTTCAGATACTCCCCCCGGGAATAGAGGGACATGTCCACCGGCACCGGGCTCTTGGCGTCCCACAGCCGCAGGGTGTTGGTGTGATGGGTCTGGTAACCGGCAATCATCATGTCCCGGGGGATGGCCAGAACGGTGGTGTAGCCCTTGTGCTCGGGGTGGTTGTTGCCCTCCTCATCCCAGTGGTCAATGACCTCGCCGCCGAAATGGACCTCCTCCACCTCGTCCAGCTTGGGGATCAGCCAGGCATCCCCCAGGCCCAGCCAGTTGTCCGCCAGCTCCACCTGCCGGCCGTCGATGATCTTCTGCTTGAAGATCCCCAGTTCATAGCAGATGGAGTAGCCGGTGGCCGGTATCTCCAGGGTGGTCATGGAGTCCAGATAGCAGGCCGCCAGCCGGCCCAGACCGCCGTTGCCCAGACCGGCGTCCGGCTCGGACTCAAAGAGATCTGAGGCGGAAAAGCCCAGACCTTCCAGAGCCTCCTTCAGAGGCTCCAGCAGACCCAGGTTGTAGGCATTCTTCTCCAGGGAACGGCCCATGAGAAATTCCAGGGACAGGTAGTGCACCTGCCGCTGCTGGTTCTCCCAGGCCCGGTTCTCGGTCTCGATCTGGCGCCGGGACATGATGTCCCGCAGCACCAGGGCACAGGCCTTGAACATGTGCATGTTGGTCGCCTCGTCTACCGTGCGGCCGAAGTTGCGCTGCAGCTTCCCGATAATCATGTCGGTCAGCTGTTCCTTGGTATACTCCATCGTATAGGACATGAATGTAACCTCCAGTATCGGTTTTTTATGCAAAACGGCAAGCGGGACGGCCCCGGCGTCCCGGCCGGAGAAAGCGCTTGGCGCTGTATTCTAGCAGAGATCCAAACAAAAATCAACCGTTCCGGAAGAAAAAACCAGCAGGGGGTACATTCGGACCGGTCTCCCTGTCCCCTCCGGATCCGGGGCCCCTGCCCGGGCACAGCCAGCACCCTGACCGCGCTCTCCCGCTGATGCCTGCCCGGACCGGCAATGGGCCCCGGCGGTTCCCCGGTTTCTCCCCCATCCTGCTCTTGCCAGCCACTCCCGCCCGTGGTACAATGGGGGGCGACCCGCTCTGCGGGGACATCGTCTGACAGGATGTGTATTCATGCCTTCCAAATCCACCAGCCCGCCCTCCTCTCTGGGGCAGAGCAGGCGCTCGGTCTTTCTCCAGGGAATGCAGGCGGGGGTGCCCATCGGGCTGGGGTACTTTGCCGTGGCCTTCTCCCTGGGCATCGCCGCCAAGCACGCAGGACTCAACGCCTTTCAGGGCTTTCTGATCTCCTTTCTGGGCATGGCCTCTGCCGGCGAGTACGCCGTCCTCACCCTCATCGCTGCCAATGCCACCTATCTGGAACTGGCTGTTGTCACCCTTATCACCAACGCCCGCTATCTGCTGATGAGCTGTGCCCTCAGCCAGCGCATGGATCCCAAACTGCCTCTGCGCCACCGGCTGCTGTTGGGCTACTACATCACGGACGAGCTCTTCGCCATCGCCATTGCCCGCCCCGGCAATGTGGATCCCTGGTACTCCTACGGCGCCATCCTTCTGGCGGCCCCCTGCTGGTCCTTCGGCACCGCCTTTGGCGTCATGGCCGGCAACTCCCTGCCCCCCCAGCTGGTCAGCGCCTTCAGCGTCGCCATCTACGGCATGTTTCTCGCCATCATCATGCCGGCGGCCCGGAAGGACCGGGTGGTCTGCGGCCTGGTCCTGGCCTCCTTTGCCGCCAGCTGGTGCTTTGCCAACCTGCCGGTGATCTCCCGGCTGTCCAGCGGGGCCCAGACCATCCTTCTGACGGTGGTCCTCTCCTCCATCGGGGCGGTGCTGTTTCCCGTGAAGACCCAGGAGGAACCGGAGAACGGAAAGGAGGCAGGCACCTCGTGACTCACAACATCTATATCTACCTCATCATCATGGCCCTGGTCTCCTTCGCCATCCGGGTGATCCCCCTGACCCTGCTGCGCAGGCAGATCAGAAACCGCTTCATCCAGTCCTTCCTCTATTATGTCCCCTACGTGACCCTGGCTGTCATGACCTTTCCCGCCATTGTCACCGCCACCCAGAGCCCCATCTCCGGCATCGCCGCCCTGGTGGTGGGGGTCATCGCCGCCTGGCTGGGAGCCGGTCTCTTCCCCGTGGCCGTCCTCTGCTGCCTCACCGTCTATGTTCTCGAGCTGTTCCTCTGATGTCTGCGGTCCCGCTCACGCGGGACCGTTTTTCTTCTTCGGACCGGGTCCGGGCGCCATCCCCTGCCTCCTCCCGGGAAACCCGGGCCGGCCCGGTCCTGCAGCTTCTGTCCACCGGACATACCCACTTCAGCCCGGAAGCGCCACCGGTCCGGCACTGCGCCCGGGCCTTCCACACCAGGACCTTCTTCCCCCGGACATGCCACTGTTCCACCAGGTCCGGCGGGTACTCCTGTACCGATGGACGGGTGTGGACACCCTCCGCCCCTGCCCGGAACTCTCCCCTCCCGCAGGGTGCTGTCTCCGGGAAATCCCCGGTCTGACAGACCATCATCCCCAGGCCCTGGAGTCCCCATTCCTGTAGCATTTTTCAGAGCCTGCAGTATAATGCAGGAGCACATAATAATGTGAAACAGAACTCTATGATTCAATAATCACATATTAATACTATATTATATACTCAAATCAGATCTGGCTGATACACCCCACAGCCCGGAGAACAGGGCGCAATTCCCCTGCCCTTTCCATGGAGGGGGAGCGCCCCTTCCGGCAGGCCCATGCTCCGGGGCGTCCGGCCCCGTCAGAGATGGGGGGAGGGAGCGGTCAGAGAGAACTGGAGGCAGAGCCCTTGGAGGACAGAAGCATTTTCGCAGAAGAGGAAGCCCATCTGCAGCAGGTGGAGCAGCGGCTGGACGAGATGGCCCAGGAACACCGCAGCCGGGCCCGGGAGATGAACCGCCAGATCGGCAGCTTTCGCAGTTACGACCGGGAAGATGCCATGGAGAAGCGGAACCTGCGGTCCCGGCAGCGGCAGGAGGTGGAGGAGGCAGAGAAGATTCTCTCCTGGAAACCCAGGCCCTATCTGGGCCGTCTGGATGTGGAAGATCAGGAGGACGGGGAGGTTCTGGTGTGCTACCTGGGAAAACAGGCCATCCGCGACGGAAACGACCATCTGGTGTACGACTGGAGATCCCCCCTGATGGATGTCTTCTACCGGCCTGCCGCAGAGCGGAAATTCACCGTTCAGGTGGATGACCGGCCCCCCACGGAGTATGTGCTGCAGCTCAAGCGGGAATTTCTCATTGAGGACGCCAGACTGTTGGATCTGAAGACCACCTACGACGGCATGGAGGTCAGTCTGCGGGGAGAGGTGATTGACTCCTTCCTGCTGGTCATCCTGAAGGACAGGCGCAGGCAGAAGGCTCTCACGGACATCATCCAGACCATTCAGGACAACCAGAACCGGATCATCCGCCTGCCCCGGCAGCAGAGCTTCGTGTGCCAGGGCTGCGCCGGCTCGGGAAAGACCATGG
This sequence comes from uncultured Oscillospiraceae bacterium, assembly GCA_964468565.1. Classification (GTDB taxonomy): domain Bacteria; phylum Bacillota; class Clostridia; order Oscillospirales; family Oscillospiraceae; genus Lawsonibacter. Next base: position 4,165 of record CAYXVN010000177.1, read on the forward strand.
TGCTGCTGCACCGGCTGTCCTATCTGAAGTACAACAACCGCTCCATGGACCTGCGCTCCATCAGGATCGTCACCCCCAACCCCTTCTTTGACACCTTTGTGAATGACCTGAGCCAGGAGCTGGAGCTGACGGACATCCGGCGCATGCCGGTGGAGCGCTACTACACCTCCCTTATGTCCCGCTACTCCTCCAGCCGGGAGGCCGACAGCGAGGTGCTCAGCGAGCAGATGCTGAACCCCCGCCTGATGGAGGAGATCTACTCCCTGGACTACCAGGAGGAGTTCATCGCCCGGTACCACCGGCGCTGGGAGCAGGTGCTGGGCTGTCTGGACACCCCGCGGCTGCTGGAGCTGTTTCAGAGGACCGGCACGGCCTATCCCTCCATGGAGGGCCACAGCTCCGACTCCCTTCAGGCCATGAAGGCGGCACTGAGCAGCACCCAGGCCGGGCTGCAGCGCAGGCTGGAGGCCCTGGAGAAGGTGCAGGAGGCCAGGCGGAGCAGGGAGCATTCCCGGGCGAAGCTGGAGGAGGAGATGGAGGAGGTCCGCTCCTCTCTGGAGGACCGGCGCCGGCAGCTTCTCCGGCGGGTCCGGGAGGACCGGGAGGAGTGTGAGCGGAACCTGCAGGACGGACAGGTGGTGCTGGAGACCATGACCGTCAGCCTGCTGGCAGCCCAGGGCCGCAGGACCATTCTGCAGGAGGAGCTGCGCCTGGCGCAGCCCCACATGGACCAGGTGCGCCAGGGTCTGGACCTTTATACCCACTGGGACTCCTTCCAGTGGACCAGAGACCCCCTCAGCCAGGAGATCCGCCGGGAGTTTCCCCAGCTCATCGGGGAAATCCGCAGCCGGGTCCGGCAGGCGGACCGGGTGCCCCCCAGGGACTTCGCCCGCCGCAACGCTCTGCTGGTGCAGGCCGCAGAGCAGAAGGAGGAGTTCACCCGGGCTGTCACCGGCTGGCTGGGGGAGAAGCTGGGGGAGGCCGCCTTCCGCTACCCGGAGAGTCACCAGGAGCTGCAGCAGCTGGAGGGCACCTGCGGGGAGCTCACCCGGCAGATCCGCTCCCGCCGGGAG
>CAYXVN010000178.1:0-5166 GCA_964468565.1 uncultured Oscillospiraceae bacterium
GATGGAAAAAGAAATCGAAAGTGAGTCTGCCTTCCGTGAGAGAGTACTCTTCCATCCGGAACCGGACAGCCTGGGAGCAGCCAGATGTTCCCGGGTCGGAGAGGTCCGCCTTCTCAGACGGACTTTTTTCTGACTTCGGCTCTGGTTTCATAATGTCTTCCCAGGACATACTGTGAAATTCCGGTATCGCCAGCCTCAGCAGCCGGGTGAGAAAGATATCATGGGTCGGCATCGCAAATGCTGTCGTGACAGCAGCAGATGCATCGGGAGACATCTTCTCCGGACCCGCATATGTGCGGCACTGTACATCGCCGGCCTGACCTCTTCCTGGACGGTGCGGGCTCCGGGCTCACAGATGAGGAATCTGATGCGGTCAGAGACCCCGGGCTCAGACTGCAGGGAAATTACGGTGTCTGAGTCTGAGTCCAGGTGCCCTGACCTTATAGCGTCCTCCCTCCACAGCCTTCTGGCGCTCGGGTCATAGGGGTAGGGGCTCAGCCAGGATGCTTTCCAGAGCACCATGGTTTTCCTGAGGCCTGGCCCGGCACCGGAATGAACAGAGGCAGTCTGCGGAGAACAAATTCTTCCCCTCCCACCATCATGGTGTCCCCTCCCATGGGGAGTCCCTCCCGGGTGAAGCCTTCATCGCTCCTGTGGAGAGGAATCTCCAGATCGGTGCCTTCGGGAATGAGAACGGCGCTCAGCTTACTGCTGCTCACCGGGAGGGGAAGTTTCGTATTCGACGGGTACATCGGTCAGCTCCCCTCCGGATAGACCAGGCTCAGCTTGGATGTGCAGCCTGGCGACAGAAAGACATGACTCTCGGCCGACATCGGACAGATCCCCTCATGCTGGATGCCGATGGAGACCGGGAGATCTTCCTGAAGCCCTCTGAACAGGAAGTAGGCGTCTCCGCTGCTGTCTGCAGTCGCGCTGCTAAGCACCTCTCCGGTTTCAGGCAGGCGGATCCGGAAGTTGACCCCTTCGATGGGTGACCCGTCTTCCCGGGCAGCATGGAGATGAAGGAACGCCACGGTACCGGCATTCCCGCCGGGGCTCAGGTCAGCCCCGGGGGTTGCATCTGATGATGTGATCCCCTCTGAGGGGGGAAATGCGTTAGTCTGATGGTCTGACATGGTTCTCCTTTCTGAAACGGGGCAGAGAACGGCTCCAGGGGGTACCAGGTGCCCGGTGACAGATTCTGATACACTGCCGTCACCAGTTCTCTGCAGATTACATACAATGCTTATGAAATATGCCCCTCCTGCCGGAGCGGACCCCTTTGATCCGGTCCGGGGGCGCCAGTCCAGGCAGGCTTCGTGCAGGGTGCACGCTTACAGCCTGGCAGGAGTCCGGTCCGGCTGAGGAGGCGCTCTCGAGGGGAACGGCCAGGGACGGCCCGAGGGGCAGATCCCCTTGCCGGCAGTACCGCGGCGAGGCCAGTGGTGTATGGCCACCCCCTGGGTCTGCAGAACGTCCCGGGTGGCCTGAAACACCAGGGCCAGGATCAGGACGAGGATGCAAAGCAGTACGCGCATGGTTTCTCCTTTCGGGGCGGCGCCCTGTCCCCATGGTTCAGGGAGCCGGCAGTGCTCTTGAAGCAGTTCTATGGGTGGTGATATTCTCCATGGATCCTGGTCCGGACCAGCCGCCCGGTCTCCTGGTGGAACATCATTTTTTTCTGAAATCCCGTCATTCCAGCAGCAGGAAAGGCCTGGAGCCTGTGTTCCTGGGGGACTTTGCCCCGGTGTGACCTGCCGGGGCCGGTCAGGGGAGTTTTGAGTGATGGGTGATTTTCTCCATGTGAAAAAACAGTGGCCCTCCGGAAGAGGAGGTGAATGACATGATGGTTTCCAAAGTTTCCGCTCCGGGCATCCAAAGCCCGGAACCGGGCTGTCCGGGGAGAAAACGGGCCGAAAAGTGTCCCCATGGCCTCTTCCGGGCAGCTTTCCGCGCTCCCCTGCCTCTTTCATCCTCAGCATACAGGACAGCAGCCGCGAAGTCAAGAATTTTTTTGTTTCGATTTTGTTACAGTCGGATTTCATCGTCTCCCTGACCCGACCTGCCCGCCCGGAGATCCTGAGCTGCGTGATATCTTCATCCTGACATGGAACTGGAGCCTGTCCCCGGGTGAGCCCGTGTGCTGCCCAGCTGGCAGATTCCCGGATTCTCCCATAGGCCTCTCCGTCCTGCAGAGAGACCGCCGGGAAAACACAATATATCTCAGCGGCGGTACGCCTGGGTGCCGGCGGTCAGGGGCAGGTTCCCCCACCGGTTCCTGCCTGACAGCGAGGGGGCGTATCCGGAGGAGGAGCGGGATGCTCTGGATCCCGAAGCAGTCTGTTCCGGAGACACCGGAGACCGGTCCCCGAAACGCCTGCGGGGCAGCCAGCATGGCCATCTGCGGCGGTCATGCCGGCTCCGGGAACCGGGGTCCTTCCCTGTGGGAGAGCACAGATCTCCCCGCCGTCGCTGAGAAGCCGGAGTTTCACGGCTGCCACGTCCATGTGAAGCTGCCCCGCAGGGAGGCTGTGCCGGATGGGGGTCCCGCCGATGGGGAGCACTTCCGCCTCCTGGCTGTCCGGGTCATTCCCCACCTCCCCTCCCCTGCCGGAGGGTGTCCCCCTCCGGGCGTGCGGTGTGAATTCCGGCGGAAACAGCCTGGCAACCGTAACGGGCAGCATCCCCGGTATAAGCCGTCTGTTCAGGGGGCAGGCAGTGCTGGGGCAGCCATCGTCAGCGAAGCCACGAAGGGGTCTTCCGAGAAACTGAAACCCGCACCGGAGTTTGAGGTGCTCACCCGACAGAGGTCTGCCGGATCCGGGACGACGTGTACAGAGCGATAAAGATATGCTGGTGGTGCGTGATGCAGGAGATCAGCACCGTCATCATGAGAGCCCTCTGGAGCAGGAAGCCCCCACGGGCATAGCAGATCCACCTTGCCACGCTGAAATGACAGGCCCGGCGGGCCGCCATCCGGGTGGCAGGGCAGGAGGCGTCCTGGGCGTCAGAGGCCTCATTCCCCGACCATGATAGCAGGGAGGGAGCCGGCAGGTGCGCACCCACCGGAAGGTGCTGAACCACCGGGCAGGGAGGACCGGCAGTCCCGTGCCCCGGGGACAGGGCGTCATCAGCGCAGGCCTGAACGGCAGTGTCAACATCGGAGGCAGGGGGTTTCCGGATATGCTCACAGCGGGCGGCATCTGCGCTGAGCGGCGTCGGATCTGTCTGCCGGGCAGACGGCCGCCGGGGAGCAGAGGCTCTCCGGGAATGAAAGCGGACCCCTGTGGGGCAGTCAGCTGTGCATTGATGTGGTCCCCAACCAGGAAGGGCGAAGGGAGGCGACACCCGCGGGATATGGTGATTCACGGATCAGGGGAGCGCAGTGCTGTACGGCAGGCAGGTCCCGTCAGGGCAGAGGCGGATGAGAACCCCGCAGCCAGAGATACTGGCGCTCGGAATAGGTGGGCATGGTGCAGGGATCCGGAACGATCCACCCGCACATGGAGCAGGCCTCCTCCAGCCCCGTCCTCATAAAGGCCCTGTACAGCACATGAACTGACGGAGCGGTCCCATCGGCCGGAGAGGCACCGCAGAGCAGGCGGAGCGCATCCCCCGGGGTGTGCAGCCCGGCCCTGTGGAAGGTGAGCCCACTGAAACTGGGATGTGGGCGGCGGAGATGGAGGAGAAGTTCCTCTGAAGGGCTGTCGAATGGTCCCCGAAACGGCCCGGTTTCCGTGATCGCCTGGTAGACAAGCCTCCGGGCACTGCAGGTGGTTGCCTTGGACTCAGGGAAGATCTCCAGCCCCCAGTCCGGGCATCTGCACAGAAACCCGTTGTTGCTGATGAACCTGTACAGGGGGTGCACGCGGGGCATCTCCTCCAGATCCACGGCGTCCCAGCGGCCTGCCAGGAGAAGAAGCAGGTCCAGGACGGTGAGAATTCCCCGGTCGGCAAGCGTACAGGCGCGCTTCTCGGGCATTCCCGCGATGGAGAGCGGCAGCGCCAGAACGGAGAGATCCTCCTCCGGAACCGTGAGATTCTCCTCTGCAATGCGACCCCGAATTTCCTGGTAAGGAAGCCTCCGGGCACTGCAGGCCGTTGCCCTGGACAAAGGGAAGATCTCCAGCCCCCAGCCTGGGCATCTGCGCAGAAAACCGTTGTCGCTGATGAACAGGTACACGGTGTACATGTCCGGCATCCCCTCCTGATCCACAGCGTCCCGGCGCCCTGCCAGGAAGAGAAGCAGATCCAGAACGGTGAGAATTCCCCTGTCGGCAAACTTATAGGCGCGCCTCTCGGGCATTCCCGCGATGGAGAGCGGCAGCGCCAGAACGGAGAGATCCTCGTCCGGAACCGTGAGGTTCTCCTCCGCAATGCGGTCCCGCGTCCACGCCCGCAGACCTCTCTGAAGGACCTGGAGGACCTTGGGAGAACTCAGCCTCTTCAGGGCGTCCCTCCGTTGGTACCCCACAAGCGAAAGTGTCACTCCCCGCTCCGCCGCGAACTGCGAACTGGACATGCCGTCCCTGCACATTGCCAGAATGACGTCCCGCTGACCTGGCGTCAGCAGCGCCCGGATCAGCTCCTCCACGGTGCTGTCTGTCTCCTCTCCCGGAAGCTGAAGGCTCTCCCCTCCCAGGAGATCCCGGAAAAGCCGGGACTGCCAGGAGACGAAGGCGGTGGTACGGGACATCTCCCGGAGTGTACACCTTCCCCGGGACGTGGGGAACACATTACTGTCCGGAATGAAACGTCCGGAGGCTGTCAGGGCGGGGCGCAGACCGTAGAGATCCACAACCCGGATCATGTCCGGGTAACACTTTTCGGTGATGCTGGCATGTTTTACCCCGGAAAGAAGATCTGCCACATCGTCCAGCGTAACTGCATCTGCGGCCCGAAGGGCCTTCCGGGTCTCAGGCAGGAAGGGAAATCGGGAAATCGGCCGCCGAAGAAGCTTGGCATCTCGGGGAGGAAGAGGCGTCACGGGACCGCAGAAGGGACCGCTTCCCTCTCTGGCCTGCTGGAGAAGGCGGCGTTCCCGGAGTGACAGGCGATGCGAACTGATCTCCAGCCCCCAGGATGCGGCAAGATCCAGCAGGCCACGCTCCGATGCTGCCCGCAGAAGAGATGCTGAAGACACATGCGGAAGATCGCCCTCCCAGC
>CAYXVN010000179.1:0-301 GCA_964468565.1 uncultured Oscillospiraceae bacterium
CCGGTTCTGCCTTCCGTGGTGCAGGTGGCCTCAATTTCCGGCATGGGCACAAAGACATGTTCCTCTGCCGGCTTCGGCTGTCCACAGAGCACACACAGATCCCCTGGCTTGGGGGAATCCGAATCGTACTGATGGTTCAGCTTCGGGATCCGCTTCTCTGTTTCTTCCCAGTGTCCGCAGACCGTACACTGCTCTCCGGCGGTATGCCCGTCTTCGGTACAGGTGGCATCCTTCGCCGCAGTGTCCTCGATCTTGTGGCCTTCGTCATCACAGATGAACGCCTGGCAGACGGTGCAGATTC
>CAYXVN010000179.1:311-5120 GCA_964468565.1 uncultured Oscillospiraceae bacterium
CAGGGCTGGAACCGTCGTGGGCTTATCACCCACCTCCTGGCACCCTTCACACCAGGTACCGCCGGTTCTGCCTTCCGTGGTGCAGGTGGCCTCAATTTCCGGCATGGGCACAAAGATGTGCTGGTGCTCGGGTTTCTGTGCTCCGCAGGCCGTACATTGCCCGGAGGCGTCATAGCTGTGCCCCTTCATGGGAATCAGTTCCTCGGCCACTTTCCAGTATCCGCAGACCGTACACTGCTTACCGGGGCCATGCCCGTCTTCGGTACAGGTGGCATCCTTTGCCGCAGTGTCAACGATTTTGTGGCCTTCGTCATCGCAGATGAACGCCTGGCAGACGGTGCAGATTCCGGTTCCGTCTCCCGGGTCGGTATGGCCCGTCTTCGTATCCGGTTTCTCCACCTCCACGATCGCCTGACATACCGTGCACTGGTACTCCTCAATCTCGTTGGTGGTGCAGGTGGCCGCCCTGGTGCTCACCGGGTCAGCGGTCAGGGTGTGATCCTTCCTGGTGTCCGGATCTTCCATCACATGGGTGGCGGTGTGGCAGCGCACGCAGGTGGCCTGCTTCCGCGTCCCGTGGGCGCAGTTGGCATTCTCGACTACTTTCCCGTAGCTCGTATACAGGTGTCCCAGAGGCTGGGTCTCGGCGCCGTCTGACAGCTTCGCCTGGCACACCGAGCAGGTGATGTCCGCCCGGTTTCCGCCCTCTTCGCAGCTGGCCTCTCTGGCCTGCCTGTTCACCTGGGGGCTGTGGCCGGTGGCGGGGATCTCCGTCTGGTGGGTCACGATCTGGTGGCAGGCGTCACAGACGGTCTCCGCGGTCTTGCCGGGGGTGGTGCAGGTGGCCTTCTCTGCAGCCTTCGTGGTATGGACACTCTCGTGGCTGCACACCTTGGGGACCACCGTCTCCAGGCCGGCCTCCGCCTCCGCCTGCTTGATCTCTTCCGGCAGGAAGGACACGGCCAGCACGTCGTTTTCCGTCACCTGGTCGCTGGTGATGGTAAAGGAATTGTCTTCAAAGTCGATGGCCTCACCGCCCAGGACCACGGTGTCCACCTGGTAGCCCTCTCTGGGCTCAATGGTGAACTCCTTGGTGGTACCGGAGGGGAAGGAGATGTCCCCGTCCGCCCCGATGGCGGTCTTTCCGTCCACCTGCACCGTGCCGTTGCTGTCAGATACCACGGTGAGGATGGGATCGGTATCCTGGAACTCGCTGGCCAGGGCTGCGGGGGAATCCGCATCCAGGGCCACGATCTCAAAGGGGGAGAAGGACTCGCAGATGACCACCAGGCCGTAGGGGTTGGGAATCACCTGGATCTCATTGACCCCCACGATGTGCTCTCCCAGTACGTGAGCGCGTTTCTCCTCCTCACTTCCGCTCTTCATGATGTCACAGGGATTCTTGGCGCTGCAGCGGGTGAAGTGGTAGGCCTTGATCACCAGGTTGTCCTTCAGCATCTCGTAGGTGATGCCCTGGGGGTAACCCACCTGAACCCGGATCTTCTGGCCCACGTCCGGCTCAATGTTCACCTGGGGGCAGATGCGGTTGAAGTTGATCTCATAGACAGAGGAACCCCGGACGTCACCGTCCGTGATGCCCATGCCCTCCTCCAGCCGGTCTGTGACCTTCTCGTACTCCTCCCGGCTGCCGGCTCCCCTGGAGTTGTCCTCCACCACCAGCATGAGGCGCCCGTTCACATCCCGGGTGTTCATCTGGTCGCTGAGCTGGTCCAGGATGCTGGAGTCGGTACCGCCGCTCTCCGCCATGGCCTGCAGGTCCAGGTTCTCCGGGGCGTCCAGCATGGTGGGCTTGCCCCAGACGGTCCAGTCAATGCCCTGACCCCGCATGCAGGAGGGGCACAGTCCGGGAATGGCGCAGATCACATCTGCGGAGTTGGGGATCTTTCTGGATCTGGAGCCCACAACCCCCTCAATGGTGAAGCTGTACTTGGTGATGTCGTCCTGCCACATGTCGCTGGCCCGGAAGTTGAACTCCACCCCGTAGATGGGGCAGCCGTTCTCCACATTGCATACGTGGGAACTCTGGCCGGCGGCGTTGGGGCACTGGGAGGGATCGTCCTCATAGCTGCAGATCCACTGGAACTCCGTGTAGGATCCGTCCATGTCCACGTATCCGTCCCGGTTGGTGTCAAAGGGGAGTTCCCCGGTGATGGTGGCCACCATGTCCCCGCCGCTGTGCAGGTCCTCCTGGATGGTGGTGTAGCGCACCCGCACCCTCTGGCCGGCGGCCAGGTCCGAGTTCTCCGTTACGCCCCCCTCTGCGGCGGCAGCCGCCACGGGGTGGATGAGGTTGTCATCCCAGGTGACCCGGAAGCGGTAATCCGCCCCTGCCGTGGCCTGGGAGTTGGGTGGGGGGAACTGGGACATGACGTAGGGCGGGGCCTCGTAGGAGGAGTTGGTGTTGTACAGCATCCCCGAGTAGGCGATGATGGAGTCCTCCGACCCGGAGAAGAAGGTCTCATCCACGTGGGGGGACCAGTCCTGGTAGCTGTCCCAGTTTTCGTAGTTGTCCGGCTTTGTGGTGGTCACCGCCACCTCCACGTACTCGCAGGTGCCGGTATAGAGATACATGCAGTTGTTCTCCGGCGAGTCGTAGAAATATCTGTTCTCACACAGAAGGCGCATGGCGGCGGCGGCATAGTACCAGTCGTTCATCACGTCAAAGGTGCCGTCCGGGTGATAGTCATACATCTTCAGCAGGAAGTAGAAGCCCTTTTCCGCTGCCGCCTCCTGGCTCATGCCCTGGAAGGAGACGGCGAAGACCCCCGCCGGGGTGCCCTCCTCCATGGAGCCGCTGCCTGCCGAGTATTTCACGGTGAGACCGTTCTCACTCTGGTAGGCGGTGTGGCCGTTGAAGCTGGATGTCTCTATCTCCGGATAGGTGAACTCGAAGTTGCCGGTGGAGACGAAGCCGGAGGGCTCCCAGTACTGGCCCACCACGCTCTGACCCACCAGCAGGTAGGTGGTGTTCTCCTTGCCGTCCACCCCGCTGGTGGAGGAGGTGTCCAGCTTCCCGTCCCAGTCGGCGGAACGGGGGTCGTCAAAGGTGGGATCCACCACATACCAGTGGGCGGTTCCGCCCTCCGGGATGTTCACCGCCGTCCACATGTGGTCCTCCGGGGTGCCCTTGCTCTGGACGCCGTGGACCAGCACGCAGTCCACCCCCAATTTGGTCAGGCACACATGCATGGAGCGGGCGTAGGACTCGCACACGCCCTCATGAGTCAGCAGAGCCCGGACGGTGCGGATGTAGGGGGCATTCTCCGGTTTGGAGCATTCGATCTCATAGCGGTAGCTGATGGAGCTGACCACCTGGTCGTGGACGGAGCGGACCAGGGCGGCGGTGCGGTCCTGCTCCGAGTAGGAGCCGCCCACCTCTTCCAGATCCGCTTTGGCCTTGCTTACGATCTGCTCAATGCGTGCCTGGACCTGGGTGTCAGTCTCCTGGGCGTCCGGCATCTCCTGCCCGCCCAGCAGGTAGGTCTTCCCTCTGCCTGGCCCGATGAGCATCTGATAATCGTCACCGTTTGCTGCCACCCGGAAGCTCAGGTACCCGGAATCAATCCACCACAGTTCTGAGTGGTCCAGATCCAGGGCGTCCTTGGCGGCGGTGAAGTCGTTGTACACGTCCTTGTTGCCGGCCTTGTAGTCTTCCACGTCCTCAGGCTTCGCGATGCCGGCTTTCACAAGGTCAATGTCCTTGGTTCCCTGGTAGTTGCCCTGAAATTCCTTCAGAAGCAGCTTGTAGATCAGCTGAGCGCGGGGATTCAGCTGGTTGTAGAAGTAGCTGTCCTGACCGGCGCTGGGGGAGGCCAGGGCCTGGGCCACGTGGATGTGGCCGGGCCCGCTCCCTGCATCCCCATCCGCCAGGGCGGGGAGGAGGGAGATGACCATCGCCAGGGTCAGAAGAAGCGATAATGCTTTTTTCACTGTTTCACCTCGTCATCTTGATTTGGTTGCGCGGTGCCGGAGGGCAGCGCTGCCGTAGAGTCACACTTCGTTGAGGGTATCATCACCTCCTTAATGTCCGGATCTGCCGGTCTGGTGCATCCTGGCTGCAGATGCTGTGGAGAGGGGGCTCCCCAGACCGTCTCTGAAATTCCGGATTCATCAGTTCGCGTCTGCAGGCCCTGCCCGGCGGGGTGTTCCCCGGTCTCCCGGGGAGGAAGAGTCCTGCAGTCTTAGTATACCAAAGGGGAGCTGCCACTGCAAGTACCGGATTTCGCTGGCGGAGGCCCCCTGCCGAGGGAAGGGGAAACCTCCCAAGAGATGCCGGCTGCTCTGCCTCCTGTGCCTGGGGGCTGCGGTACATGCAGGCGGGCGCTGTCTTCTGTCCGGGGGAAGGGAGCAGAGATCGCTTCCCCCCCTCCGGACCGGGAACCTCTCCCCCGCCCCTGGGATCCTGGCAGACCGGGTAACCGGGCACTGTCATTCACAGAACAGGGCTGCCGGCTGCTGCTCTGACCCCAGGATATTTTAGCATGTGTGTGGCGAAAAATCCAGAACTTTTCTGCATCTGTAACCAAATGTAATATTGTTTCAGACTGATGACTCTCTTTCTCCGCCCTTTGGAGCATCCGGGGCTCACCCTGCCGCTCCCGGCGGTGCCCCGGGCCGCCCTCCGGCAGGCCCCTCTCCACGAAGGCCCTGGGGATAGTCTCCATCTGTCGCGCTGCTTTGGTAAAGTGGTATTCCGGTCTTGAAAATGCCGGTTTTCTGTCTCTTCAGGAGGAACTTTTCCTCCGTAATGATGTAAAATAAAGCAGGATACACAAGGAGAGAGGACGG
>CAYXVN010000180.1:0-5111 GCA_964468565.1 uncultured Oscillospiraceae bacterium
TGCCCAGGGGGGATGTTCTCCGGGGTACCGCGGCTGCTTCCCCTGGACCACCCCCCTTCACCACCACATGGTCCGGACGGCACAGACGGCTGCGGGTATCGTCCGCATAACCCGCGGTATGCCCCGGTCCCCCCATCCGGCAAGCCCTGCCATCTGAAGAGGCACCAAACCATGTTCGTCCGGGAAGAAGAGGACGGGATGCAGATCTCCCTGCTGCACAGCTTCCTGTATAGCGAAATACAGCCTGCGCCCCTCCTTTGTCTCCCAGGCATCTGGCCCAAAGGGCAGCAAAAATGGGTGCCCCCGGCTGGAGGCACCCGAAAAATCCTATTGATCTGCTCTGTCTGCGCCCCCTGAAGCGGCGGTCCGGGATGGTTTCCCTGGGTCCTCATTCAGAGGGAGAGACAGTCTGCCTTTGGAACCTTTGACTCACATCCCCCTGCCGATGGCAGGCTGTCTGGGAGCTTGCGCTTCGCCCGCCCAAGCCGGCGGACAGCACCGGTCCTCCGGAGTCATCTCTCCCCGTTTCCCGGACGCTTTGGCTGCCCGGTTCCCGGGTAAGAAAGGCTCACTCTGCGAAATTCCGGTTCAGGAACACCAGCAGCTGGGCCCGGGAGCACTCCCCATTGGGATCAAAGAGACCGGCATCGGTACCGGTGGTAATGCCCTTGCCCACAGCCCAGGAGACTGCGTTTTCAAACCAGGCTCCGGCGGGCACATCCGCAAAGGTGGAGCTGGCAGCTTCCGGAGAGCCGGCGGCCCGGTACAGCAGGGTCATGCACTGGGCACGGGTGGTTATCCCGTTGGGGGAGAAGGTGGTGGCGCTGGTGCCGTTGGTGATTCCCTGCTCCGTGGCCCACAGCACCGCATCCCGGTAATTGGCTCTGGCATTGAGATCGGTAAAGGGGCTCTCCTGGGAGGTGGGTTCGGGAGAACCCATGGCATGCCACAGGAAGGTGACCGCCTCACTGCGGGTGCAGGGGTCGTTGGGGCCGAAGGTGGTATCATCGGTGCCGGAGGCGATGCCGTTCACCAGGGCCCAGCGCACCGCATCGGCAAAGTAGTCGGAAGTGAGCACATCCGTATAGCCCAGCACGGACTCCGGCAGGGGCAGGAAGTTCACTGTCACGGTCACGGGGATATCACCGGGCATGACGAAGCAGTAGACCCCGTTCCCCAGATCCTGTACCGTGGCATATCTGCCGTGGAGATCCTTCACAATGATGCTGCCGTTCTCAAACCCGGCATCCGGCACGGTGGTGAGGGTGACGGTGTCACCGGCGGAGGCCATGGGGTTGTCCACGGTGACGGATCCGTCAGAGGGGAGCAGCACCTGGACGTTTGTCCCCTCGGTAGCGGGATCATAGGCGGGACCTTCCTCCCCGGCGGCAAAGGCTGCCGTGGGGATGAGGGAGAGGATCATACAGAGGGCCAGCAGCCTGGCAAGGAATTTCACAGGGGATCTGACTGCCCCTCTCGCATTATGGCTCATCACAATCACATACTCCTTTCATGGTTGATGGGAGAAACCTGGCCTGCCGCCCACCCGGAGGTGCCAGCCGGGACCGGAAGGTCCCCGGCAGGGCGCTGCATCCCCAGCGGGTTCCGCAGGGGGCGGCCGGCGGGTGAACCGGCGGAGACCTGGGAAGTCCCCTCCGGCGTCACCCCAGGGGCCGGAGTTCCTCTGCCGGACAGAGGTCAGGCGAGGAACCCGGCGGTGTTTCTGCCCGGATCAGCCCTTGACAAACTTCAGGGTGTAGGTGCACTTGGTGGAGCCATCGGGGCCGGTCACCACGATGGTGGCGGGAGTGGAGGTGCTGACGGTCACGGGGCAGCGGCTGGAGGCGGGCTTGCCGTTCACCGTCATCCCCTTGATCCGGTTGGACATGGCCACAGGAGTAAAGGTCACGCTGGTCTGGGATCCCCCGATCTTCACCTCATAGTCGGTGTCGTCCGGGAAGAACTTGTTGACAAGGACGTACTTCATCCGGCCGTCCTCCAGCACATCGTTGGCGGAGTCGAAGCCCGTCTTGTACTTGAAGTCGTGGCCCACCAGCTGGGCATCAAAGAAGTAAATGTCACTCAGATGGGCGTTGGTCCTGTAGTCATAATAGAGGTTGCTGGAGACCAGGGGGTTCTGGGTTCCCCGGTTGTCCACCTCGATACGGTGGTAGATCTTGCCGTCGTAGGTTCCCTTGTACTCGGCCCGGACCATCTTGCCGCTCTCGGCAAAGGCGGTCCAGTTCATGGTCTCATACATGTCGCCGTCCCGGGCAACGATGGCGCCGTCGCCCCGGCGGTCATCCTCCACCCCGTCGGGGCCGTAGTCCACCAGCTTCTGCAGGCACTGCTCCCAGATGGTCAGGTAGTCGCCGCCTACGCCCACACGGTTGTGGCCGGTGTACAGTTCCCGGACGGTGGCCCCGTCCTTGGTGTACAGATCCATCAGCTGCTGCTGGATGGAAAGGAGCAGGTCCTGGCGCACGCCGGTGGCGCTGAACTGGTCGGCCACCCAGTAGCGGTTGACGGCGTAGATGTCCGAGGAGAACATCAGGCCGTTCTCCCGGTCAAAGAGGATCATCATGGCATCCTCGTGGCCGGGCAGCCGGTAGGTCTCAAACTTGCAGTTGCCCAGGTCGAAGACATAGCCCTCGTCGATATAGTGAACCTTGTCGCCGCTGTAGGTGCCCTTGTGCTCCTCGTCCACCACCGGGTTGGCACTGGTGTACTTCCGGTTGTAGGTCTGGACAGTGTACTCCGCATCCTTGGGCATGGCCCGGTCGCAGAGGTAGATGTCCCAGCCCTTCTCATAGGCATAGGGCATATTGCCTACGTGGTCAACGTGGTTGTGGCCCAGAACGAAGATCTTCTTCAGGCCGGGCTTTGCGATCTCCTCCACCCGGTCAATGAGGGAGGTGGTGGTGTGGGTGGGCTGCAGGCTGTCATACAGGATACCCATGTTGCTGCCCTCAATGTAGTAGGCGGCAGCCTGGAAGTTGTCAAAGAAGCGGTATACCTTGGGGAAGCTGGGACCGGCGTCATGGAGCACGTCAATGGCAAAGTCATGCCAGGCGGGACGCTCCACCCGCCACTTGAAGGTGGTCACCGGGCTGTCCTCCAGCCCGCTCTTGGTGGCATAGGCCTCCACGTCCACGATGAGCCAGGTGGCGTCGTAGGGCAGGTCATAGTTGTTGTTCAGGGCGAAGCAGGGATCCGTGGTGTAGCCGGGGATGTAATCGAACCAGTCGCTCCAGCCGGTGCCCACATAGAAGCCCACGCCCCGGTCCTGGACGAACAGGCCCTTGTACTCGGGGTGGGAGTACTTGTCGCATTTCACTCTCCAGTGCACCACGGCGTCCTCGGTGGAGGTGAACCACTCGGGACGGCAGCGGACGAACTTGCGGTTGCTCACCGGCATGGACCACACGGGAGCGGTGACCCGGGCGTCAATGGACTCGATGATGATCCGCGCCTCGGTATCCGTGATGCCATCGGTGGGATTCAGGGTGGAGTTGGTGCGGCCCCGCATGAAGTTGCGGCCCACCAGGGTATTCAGGGCGGTACGGCGGTCCTTGCTGACGCTGCCGATGTCCGAGAAGGCACCCAGGTAGTCGGTGTCCAGAGGGCTCATGTGGAAGGCGTCGTAGATGATCTGGGCGGCATCCTGCCGGGTCATGATCTCCATGGGACGGAAGGTGTCCGAGGAGCTGGAGGCCTTCAGCACACCCATCTCCAGGGCAGCCTCGATGGGTTTCACATATTCCGCATCGCCGGTGACGTCAAAGTAGTTGCGCACCCGCTCGGTGGTCATCACGTTGCCGTTGTCGTCGATGTCCGTGCCGTCGTCCATGACGGCATTGTAGTGGGGCCAGCCGAAGTACTTGGCCAGGCGGATCATGAAGGCGCCACGGGTCATGGGGGAGTCAACGGTGATGGTACTGGAGCCGCAGTTCTGGGCGGTATGGAAGGTGACCTTGAAGGTGTTTTCGCCCAGGGTCCAGGTCACGTCCACGTCATAGCCGCCCACGCCGTCGCGCATGATGACGGTGCCGTCTGCGCCCACGGACACCAGGTGCTTGTTGCTGGAGCGCCAGGTGCCCTCGGTCTGGGCCTTGCCGTCCAGAAATGCAACCAGCTTGATGGGCTGCACGAACTGCAGGGTGTACCTCTTGTCCTTCATGTTCTCGGCCAGGCCGTCGATGTAGATGCCCGCGCCGTTCTTGCCGATCTCCTGCTTGGGCTGGGCAGCGGTGGCGGCGGTGATGATGCCGCCCGGCAGGATCGCACACAGACCCAGGCCGGCTGTCCCCATCGCCAGTCCCTTGATGAACGAACGGCGGGAAAACTCAGTAGCCATTTTACATTCCTCCTTGCATAAGCAGTGATTCATGCGATGATTCACCAGCGCACCTGCGCTGAGGGAAACCAGAGATGGCGGAGGGAAGTCATGTGTCCTCTTCTTCCTCCTCGTCCTCGTCCTCGTCGTCCAGCTCGCCCTCTTCCGCCTGCTTCTTGCGCACAAAGTGGCGCACGATCCCGCTGATCAGGATGCTCACCTCATAGAGGAGAATCATGGGAACGGCGACCATGATCTGGGAAAACACGTCCGGCGGGGTGATGATGGCGGCAATGATGAAGATGAGAACAATGATGTAGGGACGCATCTTCCGCATCCGCTTGGGGGTCAGGATACCAATCCGGGACAGGATAAGGCTCACCAGGGGAATCTCAAACACAAACCCGAAGATGATGAACACCGTCAGCAGGAAACTGATGTAGTTCTCCACGCTGATGCTGGCGTTGATGGCCTGGGAGGTGTTGAGCCCGATGAGGAAGTTGAGCATGAAGGGCAGGGTGACGTAGTAGGCGAACAGCACCCCCACCACAAAGCAGACCAGCCCGAACAGCATGATAAGGGCAGAGGTCAGCTTCTCCCTCCTGGTCAGGCCCGGACTCACGAAGGCCCAGACCTCGTAGAAGATCACGGGCAGGGTGATGCAGGCACTGGCCAGCAGGGAGACCTTGAAGTACTGCATCAGCAGCTCCTGGGGGGCCAGGTACACATACACGTAGCCGTACTGCTCCCCCATATCCGTCAGCAGCTTCACCAG
>CAYXVN010000181.1:0-5072 GCA_964468565.1 uncultured Oscillospiraceae bacterium
ACCTGGTGTTCTTCACCCGTCCCATCTCCGCCGCCATCCTCATCCTCACCGTGGTTCTGCTGGTATCCATGATGCGCGTCAACAAGCGTATCGAGAAGCTCAACGCCCAGCAGGAGGCCGAAATGGCTGCCGAGCACGCCAAAATTGACTCCGAGATAAAATAATCTTCCTTCTGTTTTCCCTCTCTTCGCATTGTCCGGCAGCCCGTTCCCTTTACCGGGGCGGGCTGCCCTCATATCCGGGACCTCCCCCGGCTGTCCCCGGGGGGCGGCTCCGGAATCTCAGATTTTGAAGGAGTAATTCCCATGGCATTCCAAGTCGCCTACATTCCCATCGGCGTGGGTACCTTCCACCTGGAGAGCGCCCAGGTTCAGTTTGAGAAATCCATCGCCATGCTCACCTCCCTCTCGGATGCCCTGGTGTATCCGGAGAAGATGCTGCTGACCATCGGCGATCTGAACGCCTTCCTGGACCGCATCCATCCGGACGTCATCATTCTGCAGAACATCACCTTCGCCAACGCCGCCTACTCCAGCGAGGTCCTCAAGCGCTTCTCCTGCCCCATTCTCCTCTGGACTCTGAAGGAGCCGGTTATCGACGGCGGCCGCCTGCGTCTGAACTCCCTCACCGGCGCCTATTCCGCCGCCAACGCCATCACCGCCTTCCGTGGCCCCCACCAGTTTGAATATGTCTTCGGGGCCCCCGAGGATGAGGCGGTAAAAACCGAGGCCTCCGCCGTCATCCGAGCCGCACAGGTCCGGCACGCCATGGCCTCCCTGAAACTGTCCGCCATCGGCCACACCCCCCAGGGCTTCGGATTCGGCCGCGCCCTGGACGCCGAGATCACAAAGACCTTCGGCGTGACCCTGGAGGCCATCGAGGCACGGGAACTCATTGACATGGCCAGGCGCTATACCCCGGAGGAGTGCGCTGAGGAACTGGCCGAGGCGAAGGCCGCCGTGGTGGGCCTGGAGACCATCCCGGACAACAATGTCCAGGACTTCGCCCGGCTCTACAAGGCATACAAAACCTATGTGGCAGACAACGGCATCGGCGCCATCTCCTCCCGCTGCTGGCCTGACTTCTTCACCTCCTTCGGAACTCCGGTCTGCACCGTTCTCTCTCTGCTCAACGCCAGCGGCATCGCCTCCAGCTGCGAAGCGGATGTCTACGGGGCCCTCTCCATGTACATCGGTTCTCAGCTCACCGGCAGCCCCACCTTCTTCGGCGATCCCGTCTCCATGGACGAGGCGGAGGGCACCATCACCCTCTGGCACTGCGGCATGGCCGCCTGCAACCTGGCTCGGGAGGACACCGGCGCAACGGTGGGGGTGCACCCCAACCGTAAGCTGGGTCCTGTCATGGACTTCGGCTGCCGTGCCTGCGACGGTGCCACCATCTTCCGGGTGGGCCGCAACCCGGACGGCAGCTTCCGCTTTTTCATTGCCGAAGGCGCGGTGCTGGACAAACCCAAACAGTTCTGCGGCACCTCCATCGTGGTGAAGACCGATGCCCCAGCCCGGGATGTGGTCTATACCAGCGTGAAAGACGGCTGGGAACCTCACTTCGTGGTGATCTACGCCCGGACGGGCAATGAGCTGGAGAAACTGGCTCACATGTTCGGCTGCCAGGTGTGCCGCTTCTGAATTTCCCTTTCTGCCTGACTCAGTTTCAATCTTCCGTTTCCTTCTTGACGGAGTTTCCATGGTCTGCTATACTTTTGTATCAGAGCATCCCCGGACCGACAGGAAGGATTCAACGACAGCCGGCTGCGGTCTTCCCGCAGCCGGCTGCTGCGTTTTTCAGGCTTCAGAGAGGAGAGCCGTTCATGAGTTATACCGGGATCAACCTGGGAAATGTGAAAAACAACAACCGCAACGCCATACTCAAACTGCTGAACGACCAGGGTGCCCTGTCCCGCAAGGACATCGCCACCTCTCTGGGGCTGACTCCCGCCACCGTTACCGTGATCAGCTCAGATCTGCTCTCCTCCGACATCCTCACCGTCCTGGGAGAAGCCCAGGAGGACCGCAGGGCCGGCCGCAGGAAGATTCTGCTGGGCATCAACTACGACCGCTTCCGCGTTCTCTCCATCTCCATTGAGAGTTCAGAGACCTGTATCTCCCTGACCAATCTCCGGGGAGAGAAGGGCATCTTCCGCCGCATGCCTACCGATTCCTCCCTTCCTCCTCTGAAGTTTCTCCAGCAGGTGGGTCAGAACGCCCTGCTTCTGCTGGAGGAGGAAAAGATTCCCCTCTCCTCCATTCTGGGCACCGGGGTGTCCATCCCCGGCATAGTCAACCGGGAGGAGGGCACCAGCCTCAGCGCCTACCGCATCTGGGACACCCCGGTGCGCATCACCCCCTGCCTGCGGGACATTCTCCACCTTCCTGTCATCGTGGAAAACAACGTCCGTGCCTTTGCGGAGGCGGAACTGATCTTCGGCAGCGGCAAGGACCAGGAAAACATGCTCTTCATCAAGTGGGGCCCCGGGGTCGGTTCCTCCATCGTCATCCACAAGCAGATCTACGACAGCAACCGCTCCAAGAACGCGGAGATCGGCCATGTGGTCATCGGCACCCACCGGGAGCACCTGCGCCAGTGCCGCTGCGGACGGCGGGGCTGTCTGGAGACCTTCGTGGGAACCCACGCCATGGCAGAGCAGATCCGCAGCCGCTTTTCTCCCAGCTCCATGCCCCACCTCCATGAACTGATGGAGGGGGATGCCAGCCGCATTACGGCCCACAACTTCTCCCAGGTCCTGCAGAGCACAGATCCGGCCATGTGGGACATCATCCAGGAGGATGTGGACATGCTGGCCCGCTCGGTGTGCAACATGATCACCATGCTGGCCCCCGACCGGGTCATCATCTACGGCAGGCTCTTTGATGAGCCGCAGCTGTGCAGCCGCTTTCTGGAGTGCTGCCTCAGCATCGACAGCCGCTACGGAGAGGATTACATCGTCCGCTCCGAGCTGCAGGACCGCATCGATTTCATCGGCCCCCTGGCGGTCGTCGTCAACCAGCTGTTCCTCTCCGGATTCAGCGACTGAAAAAACCGGCGTCTGAGATTACCTCAGACGCCGGTTTTTCCTGTCAGGAGAGCCTCAACGCATGGACTGATACATCTCGTTGAGCTGCTCGTCGGTGATGTCAACAGGGTTGTTGTACAGGTTGGGGTGCCGGCTGATTCGCACCAGGTCGGCCACCTGTTCATCCGTCAGATGGTACTCCTTCAGGTCACAGCGCAGGCCGATATCCACCTTCAGCTGGTGGATGGCATCGGCCATGTCGAACATGTCCTGAAAACCCAGGTCCCGGGCAAAATCCCGGATGCGGCCGTCTGCATCGCCGGCGGCATTGATGCGGGCAAAGTAATCCAGCGTCAGGCCGCAGGCCTCGCCGTGGGGGATGTGCAGCAGGTTGGTCAGGGGGAAGGAGCAGGCGTGAGAGCTGGTGGTCTTGGGCAGGGTGAAGGCCAGACCGGCAATGACGGATGCCTCTGCCATCTTCGCCCGGGCCTCCCGGTTGGAGGGCTCCTTCACGGCGGTGCGCAGGTACTGGAACACGATCCGGGAGGCGTGGCGGGCCAGCGCATCGCAGATGGGCTGGTGCCCCTTGCTCCAGAAACCCTCTACCGCATGGCACAGCACATCGATGCCGGTGCTGGCGGTCATATAGGGGGGCAGCGTATAGGTCAGCTCGGGATCGATCAGGGCGACGGCGGGATAGAAACCGTTGGAGACAATGGGCCCCTTCTTTCCCAGCTCCCGGTCGCTGAGCACAGACACGCAGGTGACCTCACTGCCGGTGCCGGCGGTGGTGGGGATGGCAATCAGAGGCAGATGCTTCTGGGGCATGGCAACACCGGTTCCATGGTATTTGCGGATGGAATCCCCGGTAAAGCAGATGGAGCCGGCAGCCTTGGCACAGTCCAGTGCGCTGCCGCCGCCCAGGGCCACCAGAAAGTCAATGCCCTTTTCCCGGATCTGCTTTGCGCAGGCGTCCACTTCCGTCACTTCCGGGTTGGGAGAGACCTGGCTGTAGATGTCCACCAGCGCACCTTCACTGGAGGCCACGATCTTCTCTGCCAGACCGCTCTGCATGAAGAAGGGATCGCTGACCAGCAGGCCGTGGCTGCAGCCCAGGCTGTCGGCACTTTTCTTCAGCTCTCCCACCACACCCTCGCCGAAGCGGATGGTGACGGGCTGCAGGTATTCCCAAAGCATAATCGATTCCTCCCTCTTCCCCTCAGAACGCCCAGACATCGTTGGTGGACTCCCGCAGCTCGGCAATGGCCTCGGCCAGGTCGTCCCGGATGCGGCGCATGGTGTGGTGCATGACCTTGCGGCCCAGCACCTTCCTGGTCTTGCGCACGATCTCCTCGGCGGTGAGGTTGAAGCGCTGGGCCAGAGCCGGCGTCTGGGCCACCTCGCCGAACTCATCCTGGGCCCCCACCATCTCCATCAGACAGGGCCGGTTCAGGGCCAGGCAGGAGGCCACTGCAGAGCCCAGACCGTTTTTGATGTTGTGGTTCTCCGCCGTGACGATGGCCCCGGTCTCCCGGGCGGCGGCGATGACCGCCTCCTCATCCAGGGGTTTCAGGCACCACATGTCCAGAACCCGGGCGGAGATACCCTCGGCCTTCAGCATGTCCGCAGCCTTCAGCGCCTCGGAGACCAGGTAGCCCATGGCAATGATGGTGACGTCGATCCCGTCCCGCAGCAGGTTGGCCTTGCCCACCACGAAGTCGCCGGTATCCTCTTCGTAGACCTTCACCGCCTCCTTGCGCACAAGACGCATGTACCAGGTGCCGTAGGTCTCCTTGGCAAGACGGGTCACCCTGGCCACGGACACGGAGTCACAGGGCTCCACCACGGTGATGCCGGCCAGGGAGGTCATGATGCCCAGATCCTCAAAGGGCATATGGGTTCCGCCGTTGAGTCCGGCGGTGATGCCGGGGTCAGAGCCCACCACCTTGATGTTCTGACGGGCATAGGTACCGGCCAGAAAGATCTGGTCACAGGCACGGCGGGCGGCAAAGACACCGAAGGTGTGGGCAAAGGGGATGAA
>CAYXVN010000182.1:0-5064 GCA_964468565.1 uncultured Oscillospiraceae bacterium
GTCAACTTCCCGTCTCACCCAATCTGCCTCCTCCGGCACCGCCGTCACAACGTCCGGGTCCGGGGAGGATTGGAGGAGGAGAGAGGTCGCAGTCCGGGGAAAGGCCGTAGTCCGTGATGATCTCTGACCCCATGAGTCCAAATTCTGCCAGTCGGTCCAAGGCCATGCTGATGGCACTTTCGTCCTTGATGTTACCGGGTGCAATCATAAAGCAAACCGGCTGCCCGCGGTCCTTGGAGTAACAGATAAAGAGCTTTTCCGTATTCGGTCCTCTTTCTTTCTGTGTCACATAGCGGGAGCGCAAATAAGACTTTCCATATTCGAGTATCTCTGTGATGTCATACACCAAAACCTCTGGTGTGTCCAGCTGCCATAATCGCTCCAGGAAAAATTTGTGGCGGAAGGATTGTTTCTCCCCAAGCAGCTCAAACAATAGACGCGTAGCCTTCAGGGAGATTGGGTATATGCAAGGGTCCATATTGTGGGTCAGCTGCCACGTCTCCAGCTGGGAATCTCCCTCACCCCCAGTCAGAAAATCATATCTTGCAAGGGCAATGATCTTTTTGGCAATCTTCTCATTGCAGGTCTCGTACACATCCCTGTCGATTCCGCTGACCCGCCCGATGTGATCTGCTATGGCCCCTGCCCCCACGGTGACGCTCCGGGCGGTGGCAGGCTCCGGAGGGGTGTCCTCCGGGGATGGGACTTCTGTTCCGGAGGGAGCTTCTGACCCGGAGGGAGCTTTTGCCTTCCGGGACCCCTTTGGGGCCTTGGGCCTGGTGGGGAGAATCACATCAGAACCAGGGGCCTTCTTCCCCTGCAGTTTCTCCTTCACCGTCACACAGTAGCCCTTTTCCGGACTGTAGACCGCAGTCCTCTGATACACGTAAGTGTACCCGTTGGTCTGTTTCTTCTTCACCCGGTACTCCCGGGGCTTCCCGGATGCCTTTCTTCCCATGGCTCCACCTCCTGTATTCTTCCCCTGCTCACCCCAGCTTTGTCCAGGGATGGCAGATGCCAAAGCTGATTTTGTCGCTGCAGACCGGGCCGATTCCGGTTTTCCAGGTTCCCCGCCGGGCGGGGCACCGGGACCAGGGGGAAGTCACCTCTCCGGCCGGGTCTCTGCAGCCCGGGTACTGACCCTGTGCCCTCCGGGGAAAAACGGACCTCCCTCAGCAGGGCCAACCGCAGAAGCCGCACCCCCAATGGAAAGTACCGCCCACAGTCACTTATCCCTGTGATCTGACCTTCAGGCCAGGAGCCCCAGGGGGGGCACGGAGTCAGGGTCACCTGAAACATCCGGGTTTTCCCTGTGTTCCGGCAGCGGAGTCACTGAACGATGGCTATGCTGTTCTCTCTCCCGGTGCAGGACAGCCCCGGGAAGGGCAGCCCAGCCGTGGAGGAAACAGCCCCTGCCACCGGGACAGCTCTCCAGGGGGGGATTTGGCCTTCCCCGGTCAGGAGGCAGCCAGGACCCGTTCAGTATATAAAATATGATATAAGGGGGACTCCCGGCTGCAGGGGTTGGAGGCAGTCCGGGAGTCCTGCCTGTGATCAGGCTGCACTGGCGGGCCGGGGGTCAGAAGGAGTTCTCCGTCAGCCACTTCACCGCGGTCTCCACCTTCTCCGTGATGTCCGTGCCGTCCGGGGCAATGACCTGCTCCCTGGGCAGTCCCTGGAAGAAGTCCAGATGGGCCTTCTCCGCAAAGGCGTTTTTCAGGTAATTGTTGTCGTCCGAAAACCCGGGATCCGGCTGGATCTGGCAGATGCTGTAGGCCTGGAGAATGGCGGTCACCGGCACACCGTGGTAGAGAACTCCCTGATACTTCTCGATCTCGCTCTGGGGGATGGGGGCGCTCTCCCGGTAGATGGCCATGGCTCTGGCCAGGGCCTTATGCTCCTCCGGAGAGAGAGGCTGAGCCTCCCTGGCGGTGCGGATGTTGTCCTCCATCTGCTCCAGGGTGCTCATGCCGGACAGCACCGCGATGACCCCCTCCTTCTCCAGGGAGAAGCGCAGAGGCCAGGAGGCGATGGAGCTCTCCGGGGCGGCCGCCTTCAGAATGGCCTCCGCCTCCGGGGGCAGTTTGGCAAGTCCTCCTCCCTTCACCGGCTCCATGATCACCACTTTTTTACCATGTCTGCGGATCACCTCATAGCAGGCCCCCGCCTGCACCAGCTCGCTGTCCCAGTCGATGGGGTTCACCGGGATCTGCACAAACTCAAAGTCCGGGTTCTCCGTCAGCACCCGGTCCAGCAGTGCGGCGGAGGAGTGGAAGGAGAAGCCCAGGTGGCGGATGAAGCCCCGCTCCTTCCACTGCCTGGCGTGGTCAAAGAGATGGGTGTTCTTTATGATCCCTCCTGTTCCGTCACAGCCGTCGTAGTACACCGTCTGGACGTTGTGGATCAGGTAGTAGTCGATGTGATCCACTCCCAGATTCTGCAGCTGGTTGGCGAAGATCTCATCGATCTCCCGCTCCGGCACATTGTTGAAGGTGGGGAACTTGGTGGCCACGGTGTAGCTCTCCCGGGGACAGCGCTCCACCAGGGCCTTGCGCACCGCCTCCTCGCTCTTCCCCTCGTGGTACACATAGCTGGTGTCAAAGTAGGTGTAGCCTGCCCCCAGAAAGGCATCCACCATCCGGTTGAGCTGGGGGTAGTCGAAGTCCGTGGCCCCGGACAGCACCGGCAGCCGCATCATGCCAAAACCCAGATTGTTCACGTGTCGTCCTCCTTTAAATTCTTCCCGAAGGCGTACAGCTCCCATCGCTTCTTTTCAGACATGTTGTCCTCCCCGTTGGCGGTGAAGATCCCGGCGTTCTCCACCCCCCAGTACTCCACGATCCCCTGGTAGTACTGGGAGATGGCCGCACTGTACACGAACCGGCTGCCGGAGCTGAGGATCAGGGCGGCTTTTTTCACATTTTTAGGTACCCCTATGGCGTAGGTCCGGTGAATCACCGCCTGAAGCTAGGCGGACAGGGTGAAATAGTAGATGGGGGAGGCAAACACCACCATGTCCGCAGAGAGAATCTCCGGACAGATTTCCTGCATGTCATCCCTCTGGATGCACACCCCGTTGCCCTTCCCGTGACAGTACTCACAGGCCATGCAGCCCCGGATGTTCTTCTGGGTCACCCGGACCTCCGTCACAGCGTGGCCCGCCTCCCGGGCCCCTCTGGCGAAGGCGTTCACCATGTCCGAAGTGGGGCCGTTCACATGGGGACTGCCGTTCAGCACCAGAATTTTCATCTCTCATTCCCTCCTGTGATGGTGATGGTCACATCTCCCTGGGACAGAAGATCCGTCATCTCCTGGGCCGTCCGGTCCGTGATGTGGCCCAGGCGGGTGTAGGCCCAGGAATTGGAGCCGTAGAACACCACGATCTGATTTCCGCAATAGAGCACGATGTCTCCCGCCTCGGTGACGGTCTGCACATCCTGGCGCGGCAGATCCGTACCCAGGGGCCCAACCTGTTCAAAGCCCCCGTACATGGACATCTGCAGGGTGAGGGGCCCCTCCCCGCACAGCTCCTTCAGGGCGGCCACGGATTCATTGTCCTCCCAGGCCACGGTGACCTCCGTGGCGCCGATTGTCATTTTCATCTCTCCACGCTCCCTCTCTGTGATGGTGCCGCTCTCTCCCCCGCTCCCTGAGACGGCGGAGAGTCCGGCGGACTCAGATGCACTCTGCCCCCCGCTGACCCTCTCCCCGGAGCCGGCAGACACTTCCCCCGGATCCGGTGACGATCCGCTGCCGGCCCCGCAGGAGGCCAGGCAGACACAGGCGGAGAGCAGCAGTGCAGGAACCATCATCGGTCTCCTTCCCAAGGTTTCTCCTCCCCCTTTCAGGCCCGGCAGGGCTCCGGGCTGTCCTCCCCCCAGGCTCTGCCCCCGCAGCCGGGCATCCCCGGCAGCTCCGGCCACCGGTACCCTGTCATCGGGCCCGATGCAGAGTTTTCCTCCCCCTCCGGGGTAACCTGGGGGCACTGTCACCGGCGGAGGGACTCTCTCTCCCGTTGCCCTCCTGAAACCCGGGGGATCCTGTCCCCTCCGGAGAGGCAGTCACCCCGGAAGGGACAGGGACACCTTTGTCTGTGCCCTGGGGGAGAGGCAGTGCCCGAAGGCTCCAGGGAGATTTTTCTCCGGGACACAGGACAGCCGCCCCCCGAACCCGGAGGGTTTGGAGCTGTCTCACCCCGGAGGGGCTACAGTCCTATGGACTTCAGGGCCTGGTCCAGATCCGCCATGATGTCCTCCGGCTCCTCCAGCCCCACGCTGAAGCGGAGGAAGCCCTTCCGGAACTGCTCCGGGTACAGGTGAATCCGCTCATCAAAACTGGGCTGGGGAAAGATGAGGCTCTCATCGTGGCCCAGGGAGACGGCGAAGGTCACCACCTTCAGGGCTTGGCAGAAGCGCACCATCGCCTCATCCCCTGCCTCCAGGCCAAAGGAGATCACCCCGCCGTAGCCGTGCTGCATCTGCCGCTGGGCCACTGCATGGCCGGGGTGGCTGGGCAGACCCGGATAGGAGACAAAGGAGATGTGCTCCCGGCCCTCCAGCCAGCGGGCAATCTTCAGGGTGGATTCGTTGATCCGCTGCATCCGCAGGGGGAAGGTCACCGAGCCCCGGAAGATCTGCCAGGCGTTGAAGGGGGAGATGACTCCCCCCACGTTGACCTGGGCCTCATAGCGGATGCGGTCCATGGTCTCCAGGTCGTTGGAGATGATGGCACCCCCCTGTGCGTCCCCGTGGCCGTTGATGAACTTGGTGAGGGCCTCCACCACGAAGTCGCAGCCCAGCTGCAGAGGTCTCTGGTTGTAGGGGGAGGCAAAGGTGTTGTCCACGGAGACCAGCGCCCCGTTTTCATGGGCGATCTTTGTCACCGCCTCAATGTCCGTCACCCCGTTGGTGGGATTGTCCGGGCTCTCAATGTGCACCAGACGGGTTCCCGGGGTGATGGCCTTTCTCACTTCCTCCAGATCCGTCATGTCCACCATGACGGTTTCCACCCCGAACTTGCGGTTGAACAGCTCGTGGAACAGCCGGTAGACCGCCATGTAGCTGA
>CAYXVN010000183.1:0-5050 GCA_964468565.1 uncultured Oscillospiraceae bacterium
CTTTTCCGACAGCAATCGTGCGTGGACATAATTTACCTGAGAAAAACGCCGTTTTTTTGCTGTTTTATTTACCCCCAAAGTCCGCAAACCCTTGGGGCACAAGGGTTTCACCCTGGGGCTTGATTTTTAGCAGGCATCCGGAGAATTTCCAATTTATTGTATGTGGGAAATAGATCACGTTGAAAGCTACATTATATAATCTTGTTTGCTTCCACCTTCATTGTGGATATGCTGCACCGAATGTGAACATGGAATCGTCAATAATGCGTCCCTCGAGTTCTAGCCCGCTTTTTGGAGTTGTCGCTAATTAAGTATTTTAGCGACGATTTTGCGATTATTAATATATCTACCTTCCTCCTCCGATTGCGGACACTATTTCATATTTCTTAGACTTCCTCAAGAATATGCCTGTTTTGCCCTGATATTGTTATGGATTTTCGGTTTTTTCCCATTCTGGCAAAGGGCAGCATCCAAGGCTCACGCAGGGTCCCCTCCCCAGTGAACTGCGGATTTTGGCAGGCTCCATTCAGTCTGTTTTATGCTATTTTTGTTTAACTGCTGCGGGGCCTCACAATCCCTCTCCCAACCCTCCCCTGTCGCTTTGCAGATTCGTCTCACGGTCTGCAGCTAGGCTGCCAGGGCTCCTGAAGGTGGTGATCTTCTGCTCTTTTGCTTCCCTCTCCTCTGGGATATGACCTCCCATATCAGCAGTATACTGTATGTTAATCCCGCATGCTGCCTGCTTTTGGCCCCGGCAGTACCTGCGTTGCGTTGAACCGAACCCAGGGGCCCGCTGGACCCCCTCGGCCCCTTTTTGCAGGCATAGCCTGCAAATCCTTCATGCTGAGATGGCGAGGCAACAAAATTCTCGGGGTCGAGACTTTCATGCCCTCCAGATTCTGCATTTCTCGTCCTTGTGTCTTGCAAAAACTGAGGCGATTCAACCATCAGCACCTTCTCTATCCGGTCCCCAAAAGCCACGCCCGGGCGGATCACTTCCCCACAAGTCAGCATTTCAGCCCTTACGGCCTGTTCTCTCCAACCGGATCTGCCTCCTGTCGTGCGCCAATCTCCTTCCGGATCGCATTCCGGACCAGCCTTCTGCCAAGACGCTGGCCCGAAACCATCCAGCACAGTGGCCAACCAGACCCCAGGAAGGCTTTCAGCCTCACCTGGGGCCATTTTCACTCACAACATGCATCTCTCAAACCACAGAGTGCGCAGTTGCCCCACAACACAGGTCCAGCAAAACTCTGCTGTCCCGATCTCCAACCCCCCACCGCTCCTGTCCGAGGCGGAAAGACAGAAAATCCACCTGCGTCAGAAGCAGCGGCTGATCTCCTCCCAGCCAACAGAATCGGCCAGCGGCTCTGACCCAAATGGCAGACCTCACCACCGACTCCCATAGCCGCCACTGGATGCATGGCCGGCTCCGGCTCCCACAGGTGCCCTCCCCGCAGAAGCCAAAACCGTCCAACAGCCCCCCATCGGACTGCATACTCCAGGCTGGCACCATCATCCCGCTCCCAGATGTGCGGTTCACCCGGCCGGAGGGATCTGGAGCGAAACGGTCAGTTCGGAAGTGCCGCGTTCGCCCACGGATTGTGCGTGACGGTTTTCGCACAGCTCCACCAGCCAGACAACGGCCAGCCGGAACCAGGGACGAGGAGCAGCCTCACGGGTGGGCGAGCAGGGGCAGGCCCGTCCCCATATCGAATCCCAGCTGCGAGAAAGCCCTGGTGATTCCGGAGGCGGTCCGGGCCCCTCCCCGGTGAAAGAGGCCCGGACCCGCTCCCCATCACACTCTGGCCGCCTGGGACACGGCCCCGCCTGGGGGATTCCCCCAGGCGAAGCAGGTCCTCCGGTTCGGGCAATGCATCTGGGCTTACCCGATGGCCAGCCACCCCTGCACAGCGGCCGGACGGTGCCCGGCCGAACAGCACCAAGAGGGTCCGGGCAGAGACAGCTGACGCCATCCCCTCTCCCATCCCGGCCCCGGATCGCCAGACCGAGGGGCGCGGTCAGCAGAAGTCCGGAACTCGGCATACCCCACCGGACTCCACCCGCGGGTGCCACAGCAAAACCCACAGGCATCGATCAGAACCCCACTTCAGTCAGCTTGGCGATCTGGGCAATGCGGGTGTCCAGAGTGGGATGGGTATACAGGTTCAGCGTCACAGCAACATTGCTGTGCCCCATGTTCTGGGTAATGCACTTGACCTCCATGCACACCTGGGCACAGAAGGTGGCATAGGTGTGGCGCAGGCTGTGGGAGTGGGGAGACGAACCGTTGGCATCCTCCCCGATGCCCGCCTTCTTGAACAGTTTCCGGATATGATTCTGAATGGTGCGGGGATCCTTGGGCTGCGTGGTCCCGCTGGCAACATAGACATCGGAATCGGAGAGACCATTCCTCTTCAGGTACCGGATCATGATCGGGGTCAGGGGAATCTGACGGACGGAGGTCTTCGTCTTCGGCGTGGAGATACTCAGACAGGTCCTGAACTCACCATCCTGCGGATTCTCCTTCCTGATGCGCTGAACCGTACGGCACACCTTCACGTAGCCTTCTTCGATGTTGATGTCTCCGTATCTCAGACCGCAGACTTCCCCCACCCGCATGCCGGTGGTGAGCATCAGAAGGACTGAGCAGGTAAAAGGATCATCCCTGTCCTTCAGCTCCTCCAGGAGTCTCTTCGTCTCATCCCGGGAAAGAATCCGCGGATAGGCAGTTTCCAGTCTGGGCAGGTCCACCTCAGGTGCCACAAAACCCGGACACAGGGACGCAGCATGGCGGAGGATGCTCTTCAGGACGGAGAGGACCCCCCGCTGGGTGGAGGAGGCCAGCCCTTTCCTCTGGAGACAGCCGATGAACTCCGTGATCACCGCCTTATTGACATCCACGATCCGGCAATTCCCCAGCTCCGGGAGGATATGATTCTTGATATTGGTCTCATAGAGCTGGCGGCTGCTGACCTTGACACTCTTCCTGGTCCTAATGTCCTTCAGATAGTGCTCTGCCACTTCCCCCACCGTCATCTCACTCTGGCCGTCCGCAACACCCCCGGATCCGGATCCGCCAGCAGCGCCGGTGAAGTTCCGGCAGCCGGCACAGGGACAGCCACAGGGCTGAGACCCGGAGGCAGCCGTCCGGACACCATCTGCCCCCGTCCTCAGTCCCATCACCTGGAAGAAATCGCCCAACTCCCGGGTAAGATCGTCCTCCAGCCGCTGCTGGACTTCCCTGCCGGCCTCCTGCCGACCCTGAGAGATCATGAAGCGGAAGACACTGTTCTCCACGTTGGAGACCATACCCTCCAGGGCGGTCACCGTCTCTTCGTCCAGACCACAGGCATCTTCCGTCTGCCCGGAGCCCTCCGGCTGCGTGGCATCCCCGGTCTCTGGTGGATCTGCAGCAGCCTCCGGTTTCCCTGCTCCCCGGAGGGCAACCGCATTCCGGATCGCATTGCCCAGTGCCTCGGACAGCTCAAGGGCTATCTCCACCTTCCGGAAATCAGGCGTGTAGGGGTCACTGAAGATGACCCCCTGGCCGGAATCTCCTGGTGATACCTGCCCGGAACTCATGGGGACAGATGCCTCAGATTCCACACACGTTGCCTGCTGAATCCGCTGATCCATGATTATCGCTCCTTTTCTCTGTGAGGTGGGGGAAATCTGTGCCCCTCGCCAAGGCTCCCGGTTCAGAAACCCGCTCCCTGGAGTCTCTCTGCCCAAAGGGTTATGCAGTGCTCCCGCTGTGAGACCAGAGCAGTCCCCTGCCCGGTCAGAACCCGGCTTTCCGGGGAGGAAGACAGTCCGTCTGGCCACCTGCCTCCGGGAGCAGCCCGGTTTCGCCGCCTGGGACTCCATGCTCCATGGCTCTGATGCTCAGGACCCTGTCCGAAAAATCCTCAGATTCCCCCTGCCATATTCCGCCCAGCCCCCTGTCTCGTGCCACAAGTTCCGGCAACATCCGGAGCATGGCGACCGGAACAAGGCTTCGCTGCCCCAGGACACCCCCTGGCTCCATTCCGGGAGATGCACCGGTATTCCGTACTGGAGTCCACCGGGCTGTTCCTGCCGTTTTGCTGCACAGCCGGCCCTCCGGAGCTTTTCCCCCAGCTCGTATGCTGCCCGAGGCCAGATCCCGATTTCACCGGGGGGAACCCGTCCTGGCACTCCTCCCAGAGACCCTGGCACCCTTCCGGGAGGGCCCCCTTCTGGTCCGTAACTTCCCGGCATTCCCAGCCGAGACAGCCCCGCAGCGACTTCACCCTGCCGGCTGAGCGGTCCGATTTGGCACAGCGCTGCCTGAGGATTACAGAATGATGGGACAAGGTATGCACATAAGGGGCAGCGAAATGTACAAAGCTCTCGAGCCCCGCGAAAATTCAGTAAATCTGCACAAAAAATCCGCTCCCCCGGAGCCGGCGGATCCGGAGGGCGGGACTTTCCCTCTTCGCTGCCCCTCCCGTTCAGACAGAAAATACCCCCCTGGACAGCCCTACCCACAGCAGCCAAAGCTGCCAGGCACTCGGGCGGTCCGCCGGATCCCCCGGCTTTGCCGGCAAAGCCCCGGGGAAGCCAAAGCCTTCAGAACCCCAACACAGATTCTCCCATCTGAGGTGCCCCCCAAAGGCCGGAGAATCTGGAGATCAGCTCTGGATGCCTCCCATCTCCCCTCTCTCCCGATGGGCTCTGTCTCCCCTTCCCCGGCACCCTGCCTGTGCTCCCGCTTCCGGCCTTTCGGCCTGATGCCATCCGGGCCGACATGCCACGGGTGGAGGCAGATCCGGAGAGGATGCCCCCCGGACTTCCATGCAAGACTGCATCCCGTCCGAAAGGCGCCGGAAGTCTCCAGCTGATTGCTCGCATAAAGTGCAGCGGCACCCTCCCGGATCTCCTCCAACAGCCGGACCGAGGGCAGGCCACCTTCTGTATCCGAGCGAGTCAGGTCTCTCTGCACAATACCTGGACTGCAGCCATGTCGGGCACCACATTCACCACCCCGGACGGTCAACGCCTCCCCGGAAGGGGGGAGTGCCGTCAG
>CAYXVN010000184.1:0-5043 GCA_964468565.1 uncultured Oscillospiraceae bacterium
GGGACTGCGGCTGGATGCAGCTGTACAGCGAAAACGCCCAGGAGGCCTATGACAATATGCTGATGGCCCACCGCATTGCGGAGGATCCGGAGGTGCTGCTGCCCATCATGATCTGTCAGGACGGCTTCATCACCTCCCATGCCGTGGAGAACATCACTCTGGAGGACGATGACACCGCCAGAGCCTTTGTGGGGGAGTACCGGCCGGAGCACTTCCTGCTCAATCCCGGGCAGCCGGTGGCCTACGGCCCCTACGGCACCTCTCCTTATTATATGGAACTGAAGCGGGGCCAGACCGAGGCCATGAACCATGCGGCGGAGGTGATCCGCCGGGTTTCCAGGGCCTACGGGGATGTCACCGGCCGCTACTACGACCTCATTGAGCGCTACCGCATGGAGGACGCCGAGCTGGCCTGTGTGTGCATCGGGTCAACCGCCGGCACCGGCAAGGCCGCCATCGACCGGATGCGGGACAGCGGGGTGCGGGCCGGTCTGGTGAAGATCCGCGCCTTCCGCCCCTTCCCCGGCGATGACATCGCCGCTGCCCTCAAGGATGTGGAGGCCGTGGCCATCATGGACAAGGCGGACAGCTTCTCCGGCAACGGGGGACCCCTGGGGGCCGAAGTCCGCTCCGCCCTCTACCAGCACAAGTGCAAGGCGGAGACCGTCAACTTCGTATACGGCCTGGGCGGCCGGGACGTGCGGGTGGAGGACTTCTGCCGCATATACAGACAGCTGGAAGACATCGTGGACGGCGCCGAAGCACCTGCCTGGTGCTATATCGGCGTCCGGGAACGCTGAGAGGGGAGAGGCACATGGCTTACAATCTGAGAGAGTGGGCCTCCCGCCCGGAGCGGTTTGCACCCGGTCACCGGATGTGCGCCGGCTGCGGCAGCCCTGTCACCATGCGCGCCGTGCTCCGCGCCCTTCACCCCGAGGACCATGCGGTGGTCACCGTGGCCACCAGCTGCCTGGAGGTCTCCTCCTGCATCTACCCCTACACCTCCTGGGAGGACTCCTACATCCACACCGCCTTTGAGAACGCAGCCGCCACCTGCTCCGGCGTGGAGGCTGCCTATACGGCTCTGCGGAAGAAGGGGAAGCTGAACGAGACCTACAAGTTCATCACCTTCGGCGGGGACGGCGGCACCTACGACATCGGATTCCAGTCCCTGTCCGGGGCCATGGAGCGGGGTCACGACATGGTCTACGTCTGCTACGACAACGAGGCCTACATGAACACCGGCATCCAGCGCTCCTCCGCCACCCCCAAATATGCCAATACCACCACCACGGCGGTGGGCAGCTGCAGCGACGGCAAGGTACAGTACAAAAAGGACCTGACCAAGATCATGGCGGAGCACCACATCCCCTACGC
The DNA here is from genome assembly GCA_964468565.1 of uncultured Oscillospiraceae bacterium. Taxonomy (GTDB): domain Bacteria; phylum Bacillota; class Clostridia; order Oscillospirales; family Oscillospiraceae; genus Lawsonibacter. The sequence continues at coordinate 1,378 of CAYXVN010000184.1, forward strand.
CGCCCAGAGTACCTTCATCGCTGACCTGAGGGATCTCCACGAGAAGGCGGAGAAGGCCATCTACACCCCCGGACCCGCCTTCCTCAACGTCATGTCCCCCTGCCCCCGGGGCTGGCGCTATGAGGCATGTGACATCATGAAGGTCTGCAGATCCGCCGTGGAGACCTGCGTCTGGCCCCTCTATGAAGTGATAAACGGAAAGTGGATCCTCAGCTACGAGCCGAAGAAGAAGCAGCCCGTGGAGGAGTACCTGAAGCTCCAGGGCCGCTTCCGCCACCTGTTCCGGCCCGGCAACGAGCACCTTATCGCCGAGATCCAGGCCGGAGTGGATGAGCGCTGGGAGGAACTGCAGACCCTGTGCAGCCAGAACTGACCGAAGGCCCGGATATCATGAATCACTGTGCGCCTCTCCCGCTGCAGAAAGCCGGGGGAGGCGCACTTTTTTTCAGAAGCGATCCGGACCACAGGCGATCTTTTCCAGAACAGGGACTTTTCTTCTCCCCTCATCTGTGATACAATTCCTGTCAGCACCACAGCATCCTGCAATACATCAGGAAGGAGTGACGGAGCCATGAACAGCGAATACCGCGGCCTGACAGACGAGGCCGCACGGTCAGACCTCTTCGAAATCCAGCGCTATATCGAGGGCCTGACCACCTTCATCGAAACCTGCCATACGCCCATGACCATTTCCATTCAGGGATCCTGGGGCACCGGCAAAACCTCCATCATGCAGTTTATCCAGGACACGCTGAACTCCCGAAACGTCAACATCACCCACAGCATCTGGTTTAACACCTGGCAGTTCTCCCAGTTCAACATGGAGGACTCCCTCACCGTCTCTCTCCTCTCGTGCCTTCTGAATGAGCTTGCTGCCAGCGAGGAGGACAGGGCCAGTGCCCTCAAAACCACCCGGGCCCTTCAGTTTGCCGGCAAGATAACCAAGGAAATGCTTCTCAGTGCGGTGGACAGCGTAGTCGGCAGCCGGGCTGCGGATACCATCGATAAGTTCCTGAACAGCCTGTCCGAACAGCACATGGACGCCGCTGAAGTGGTCCGGAATCTGCGCAGTCAGTTCCAGACCAGCGTGGAACACAAGCTGAAGGCCACCGGAAAGGACCGCATTGTGGTCTTCATCGATGATCTGGACCGCCTCGAACCACGGAAAGCCGTAGAACTGCTGGAGGTCCTGAAACTCTTTCTGGACTGCCCCAACTGTGTCTTCGTTCTCGCCATCGACTACTCCGTGGTCTGCCTGGGGGTTGAGGCGAAGTACGGCAGTCTTCTGGGCGACCGGACGGATACCTCCGAAAAGGGCCGCAGCTTCTTCGACAAGATCATCCAGGTCCCCTTCAAGGTGCCTGTGGCGGAGTACAACATCGAGAACTACGCCCTGGACTGCTTCCAGCAGATCGGCATGCCCTGCAGCAAGGCAGAAGTCGGCACCTACGTCAGCCTGATCCGGCTGTCCATTGGGGCCAATCCCCGGAGCATGAAACGCCTCTTCAACTCCTATCTGCTGCTCACCCTGGTTGTCCCCCGGGAAGTTCTCACCTCCGACGTGAACAAACAGATCCTCTTCGGCATCCTCTGCCTGCAGCAGTCCTATGAGAAGATATACAATCTCATTGTGGAGCGCCGCCAGCAGCTGTCCTTCTCCATGCTGAACGCCCTGGCAACTGCGGAGACCCAGAACGACCTGGATGCCGAATTCCCCAACAGCAAGCTCAACATCCGCTACGTCCAGGGCGCACAGAGCTTCCTGGATCTGCTGCTGAACCAGGTCATCGACAGCGACCACAGCGGGGAGATCGATGAGGCCGAAATGGAAACCTTCCGGAATGTGCTCAGCATGTCCACCATGACCGCAACGATAGGCACAGATCCTCCACAGCAGATTGATTCTGCAGAGGTGGCAACGCTCCATGAACTTCAGCTTGATCCGGCTGTGGAAGCTCAGGCCCAGAGCCTGCTGGATGAGATCGCCCAGTTTGGCGATGACGTCAATCCCCGGTTCATGAAAAACAAGTCCCCCGCCATACAGGTCAAGCGGGGCGGTGTCACCACCTTCATGACCATCTATTTCCGCAAATACGGCTTCTTTGTGGACTGCTACTGCCGCAACTCCTTCCTGAAAGACAAGAAAGCCCGGGACATCGTGAAATCGGTGTGCGGAAAGTCCACCGTCCAGAAGGCTCCCCTGAAGATTCACCGGCTGGCCAACGGGTCCCTGGACGAAACCTCCAGACAGAACTGCATGATCGTGGCAAAGAGCTGCTACGAAAAGTGTCCCATCTGAAGTCCGGTCATCCGGCGGACATCCCCCATGGACGTCCCTGCACAGGCAGAACAGACTTCTCCCCCCTGTGAGCCTCACCCCCATTCTCCGCCGGGTGGGGCTCACTTTTTCCCCCTGAGATGCCGCCCGGTTGCCGGCGAACTCACATCCCCCGCAGTTTCAGATGCAGGCAGGCCCCAGTCCCTCCGAAAACACCAGACTGTCCTCCCTGATTTCCCCGGGCCGTGAGACCAAAGGCTGAGGAGTCCTCCCAACCTGCAGCTGAGCGCCATGCCATCGGAAAAGAGCAACGGAGGCATCAGCAGTCCTGACCGCACAAAAGCCAGACCCCTGTGGGGATCTGGCTTTTTTGCGCTCTGCTGTACCGGTTGTCAGTCCTGATCTCTCATCAGCAGGTACATGACCGCCTTCTGGGCGTGGAGCCGGTTCTCCGCCTCGTCGAAGATCTCCTGGGCGTGGGACTCAAAGACCTCGGTGGTGATCTCCTCCCCCTTGTGGGCGGGGAGACAGTGCTGCACCATGCAGCCGGGATTGGTGAGGGCCATGAGCTCCGCATCCACGCAGTAGCCCTGGAAGTCCCGTTTCCGCTGCTCCCGCTCCGCCTCCATGCCCATGGAGGCCCAGACGTCGGTAAAGACCACATCGGCCCCCGCGGCGGCCTCCCTGGGCTCCCGGTGGAGGGAGAACCGGAAGGAGGGATCGCTCCTGGCAAAGGACAGCACCAGGGGATCCGGGTCATAGCCCTCCGGGCAGGCCACGGAGACCTCCATGCCGCACTTGAGGCCGCCTACGATCAGGGAGTTGGCCATGTTGTTGCCGTCCCCCACATAGCACAGCTTCAGCCCCTCCAGCACCGCCTTGTGCTCCCGCACGGTCATCAGGTCGGCAAGGACCTGACAGGGGTGACAGAAGTCGGTGAGACCGTTGATCACCGGGATGCGGGCATACTTTGCCAGCTTCTCCACCCCCTCCTGGGAGTAGGTGCGGATCATGATGCCGTCGCAGTAGCGCTCCAGAACCCGGGCGGTGTCCTCAATGGGCTCCCCCCGCCCGATCTGGCTCTCCTTGCCGGACAGGTAGAGGCCGTAGCCCCCCAGCTGGTAGATGCCCACCTCTAAGGAGACCCGGGTGCGGGTGGAGTTCTTCTCAAAGATCATGGCCAGGCTCTTGCCCTTGAGCAGGTGGTGGTCGATGCCGTGTTTCTGGCTGTATTTCAGCTGATCCGCCGTGTTCAGGATATGGGTGATGTCCTCACTGGTGAGATCCAGCAGCTTGAGCAGGTCTTTTTTCATTCAGATCCCCTCTCTCCTCGTCAGGCCAGAACCCTGCCCATGATGGCCAGGCCCTGATCCATCTCCTCTTTCGTA
>CAYXVN010000185.1:0-5040 GCA_964468565.1 uncultured Oscillospiraceae bacterium
CTCCATGGATCCCGCCGTCATCAATGCGGCCATTGACGAGGCCATCCGCCAGTGCCGGGACCAGGGCATCCACGGCAAGGACACCACACCCTTCCTGCTGGCCAAGGTGAAGGAGCTGACCGGGGGCGACAGCCTGGACTCCAACATCCAGCTGGTGTTCAACAACGCCCGGCTGGCGGCCCGCACCGCGGTGTGCCTGGCAGAATAGAGTGAGCAGAACCGCTCAGGGCCCCGCTGCCTCCTCCGGCAGCGGGGCCCGGTTTATTTTTCGGGAGCCCTCCCATCCGGAGAGATAGTCCTCACCCCCGGCGCCGGGAGATGGCCCTCTGCTCCTCCGGAAGATTCTTCTCCACGTTCCAGAACAGGATGAGAACCGCCCCGATGGCGTAGGCGATGGTCTCGCTCCACACGTAGCTTAAGCTGATGGTCATCCGGGTGGCGGTGTTCTGGACGATCACCGTTCCCGCCGAGTTGGGGGGCACGTAGCCCGCCAGCCCCAGCATGGTCATGAAGAGGGAACTGCAGATGGGGGTGCCGGCCACCATGATGAGGCTGTATACGGACATGGTGAGGCCGTCGGTGCGGATGCCCGTTCTGTACTCGATGTGGTCAATGACGTCCGCCAGCATGGCCAGGATCAGGTAGGCGGTGGGGGAGGAGCCCAGACACTTCAGGCCCATTCCCACGGCGGTGGGCACCAGGGCCCCCCGGCCCAGGCCGGCGATGACTCCACCCACCACCCCCACGATCATGCCTCCCAGATTCACCAGCCGCTTGCCGAACCGGTCCGCCAGGGGAACCACGAAGAGCGCCGCCACGGCCATGGGGATGGCCCCCACGATGCCCAGCAGGGACTGAACCGCCCCGTAGTCCCCGCCGAAGGCGGAGCAGTCCGCCACCCACTGGCAGAAGTAGCTCATGGAGCCGTTTTTCAGGGCTCCGGACCACTGGAAGAGCAGATAGAAGGTCAGGGCGATCCACCAGCACTTCTCTCCCGCCACCGCATGGAGCTGGGCCTGGATGGAGGGCCGGGGGACGGAGGTCACCTCCGCCCCGGAGGAGAGCATCTCCTCGGTGACCCGCTCTCTGGTGAAGAGGAACTGGAGCAGCACGGTGAGGGCCGTCAGGATGGCCACGGTGAGCATCACCAGAAACCACCGGGTCCGGTTCTCCTTCATCACGTTGGACACCAGCACCGGGAAGAACATGGATCCGAATCCCACCACCCCCAGGGCGGCCATGTTGGTGAGGGAGGCCAGCCGGGAGCGCTGAGAGCTGTTGCGGGTGGAGAGGGACACCAGGGTGGAGTTGGCGGTGTTGTAGATGGGAAAGGCCACCGCGTAGTAGAGGTTGTAGGCCACCGCCACCCAGACCATCTTCCGGATGCCGTGGAAGGGGACCACGAACATCAGGACACAGGAGCAGGACAGGGTGAGGGCGGACAGCAGGATCCAGGGCCGGGCCTTCCCCGCCAGGCAATCAGTCTGCTCGATGAGCTGGCCGGCGATCAGGTTGGCGGCCACAATGAGAACGGTGGACAGCAGCTGCAGGGCGGAGAGAAAGCCGGTGTTCAGCTGCAGCACATCGGTGAAATACTTGTTGAGAAAGCTGGTGAAGATGCCCGAGGACAGCAGGGCTCCGAAGGGGCCGATCAGGTACCCGATGAGCATTTCCGGCAGCTTCACTTCGTCAGAGCGGATTCTGGAGCGGAACAGGGGTCTGTTCCAGATGGAGTCAGAACGCATGTCTACATTCCTTTCTGCAAAAAGGGGGGTTACACGGGCACAGAGGGTCTGTGCCGATCCCTGCAGCCGGGCAGGGCGCAGACGCGTTCCGGTACTCGCTGGGAAAAAGGGACTGCCCTCTCTCCGGGCTTCCGGGAACCCGGAGCGCCCGGGGAGAATCCCCCGCCGGCCGGCGGGGAAGAGGGGGCCTCAGGAGGCCGGGGCAGGAGAGGTGCCGCCCTGCTCCTGGGCGTTTCGTCCCGGGCCGCTGAGGCGGAAGTGGCCCAGGATCTCATAATCCTCCAGGGCGTCCTCCTCATAGCGCACCTGGAGGGGGCTGGCGTGGTGGAGGAGAAAGGGGATGCCGTCATGGTTTCTCACATCGGAGACCACCCCGATGTGTCCCGGGAAGATCACGATGTCCCCGCCCTGCCACTGGTCCTTCCGGGAGAGATCCGTGGTGAGGGAGGCGGCATTGTTCTCAAACCAGACCAGCAGATTGCGCACCCGCCGGAAGTCGATGGCCGGGTCCGGGCTGGGGATGTCATAGTCCTCCGGGTGGGCGGCCACATCCTGGGCCACCAGGTCCATCAGGTTGTAGCCCGCCTCCAGCATGCCGAAGGCCACCACATCGGTACAGACCCCGCAGCCGTCGTCCGGAAAGCCGCCGGGGTAGTAGCGGCTTTTGTACCGGGGCCTGGTGTCCAGATAGGCCCGCACCCCCCGGAGCATGGCGGTCTGGTCGTCCACTCCGTCACCGTCAGCGTCCAGGGGACTCACCCAGGTGGAGATGCCGAAATCCTCCGGGGTGTACTTCCGGGAGGGAATCACCCGGAAATGGTTCAGCAGGCCGGCGCCGGCGACCACCAGAGCAGCCGCCACTGCCAGGGGCAGAAGTTTCTTCATGGTTTCCTCCTGTAAGATCCGGACCTGCCGGAGAGATGGCCCCAGTATACACCCCGGGAACATGGCTTGCAATCCGTTTCGTCCTCTTAACAATTTTTTAATATTTTCCCCGGGGGGAGGGGGAGAATCCGGATGTGCCGCATCAGGAGGGGGCCCCCCCGGAAGCGGATCCGGGGGCAGCAGCGGGGGATTCCGGAGGGGTCCTCCTCCGCCTTTCTGTGCGCCCGGGGGAGATCCCCTCTTCCCGGAGGGGCTGCCGGGGACAGACCGGGTTCCCCGGCATGGAGCGGGCCATCTCCCGGCCACTCCGTCACCCGGGGCCGGGACATTTACGGGTCCCGGATGTGGGACCGGGCGGCTGCAGCGCCTCCCCGGGTTCTCAGGATCGCCCCGGGACCAGGCCCCTGGGGCCGGGCAGGGTCACCTTCTCCCGGAGGGGGAGGGGGAACCGGATCCCCCCCAGGGACTTCCCCCGGGGATTATAGCCGGGAACGCCTCTCTCCGGCAACCGGGATCCTGGGACAGGGCGAAAAACACCCGGGCGGAGCCCTGGTTGCCCACTCCGTCCGGGTGTATGGGTTCTGGGGGAGAGGAGATCAGCCCTGATACTCCTCCACCGTGATGCTGGTGATCACCGGCTGGTCATCCGGTGCAATGGTGCCGTTGTCGTCGGTGGGCTGGGCCGCCTGGCAGATGGCATCCACAATGTCCATGCCCTCAGTCACATGTCCGAAGGCTGCATAGTCTCCGTCCAGATTGGTGGAGTCCTCCTGGCAGATGAAGAACTGGGAGCTGGCGCTGTCCGGATCTCCGGAGCGGGCCATGGAGATGGTCCCTCTGGTGTGGGAGATGGGATTTTCAGTACCGTTGGAGGCGAACTCCCCGGGAATGGTCTGTTCGGATCCCCCGGTGCCGTCCCCGTTGGGATCCCCGCCCTGCATCATGAAGCCCTCTATGATGCGGTGGAAGGTGAGCCCGTCATAGAAGCCGGACCGGACCAGGGAGACGAAGTTGTCCACGGTCTGGGGGGCCGCATCCCGGTCCAGGGCCACGGTGATGGGGCCGTAGTCCGCAATGTCAATGGTGGCAAGGTACTCGGCGTCCGCCAGGATCTCCTCCACGGGGATCTCCTCCTGGGAGGAGGAGGAACTGCTCGCACCGGAGCTGGAGGAGCTGCCGGAGGAACTGCTGCCACTGCTGCTGGAGGAGCTGCTGGAGGAACTGCTGCCGGAGGAGGAGCTGCTGCCGGACCCGGCGCCGGAAGAACTGCTGCCGGAGGAACTGCCGGTGGCCTCTCCGCTGGAGGAGGCGCTGCCGGAGGAGTCCTCACTGGAGGAGCCGCTGCCGGAGGAAGAGGAGGCGCTGCCGGAAGAGGAGGAACTGCTCTCCTCCTGGCTGGTGCTTCCGCTTCCGGAGGCGGAAGATGCGCCGGAGTCGTCAGGCTTGGCATTCATGGCGGCATACACCACCACCAGCAGAAGCACCACCACCGCCACCACGCCCACGATGGCCAGCTGCTTTCTGTGTTTGGCCTTCTTCAGGGGGGCACAGACCTTCTCGATTTCCGCCTGCACCCGGGTGGTCATGGAGTCCGGCACGGCGGTGCCCGCCGCCCTGTCCCGCATCTCGCTGCGGAAGTCATCTCCGCTGAAATCCCCCTGCAGAGCCCGGGCGATGGCCTCCAGGTTGGCGTCCTCCGTCTCCTGCACCTTGCGCACGGTGGTGGCACTGAGGTCCAGGTCGCTGGCGGTCTCCTCCACGGAGCAGCCGGTGATGGCCTGGGCCACACAGACAAAGCGGTGGAGGGGAGGCAGTGCATTGAGCACGTTCGCCAGCCGGTCACCGGAGCGGTCCAGGGTGGCGGGGTCCACATTCACCAGGAAGCTGTACCCGGTGGGCACCCGGAACAGTTTTCGGTTGCGGCCTGTGGCCCGCATCCGGGTCTCCGTCACCGCCCGGCGCACCACCGAGGTGGTGAACTCCTCCTTTGTCTCATAGCGCCCGTCCATGAGCCGGTCATAGGCCCAGCGGAAGGCAGCAACACCGGCGTCTTCCGCATCCTTCTCAGGCAGCAGGGTGGCGCAGATGAACCGGACCCGGGCATTTGCTGACCGATAGAGATCCAGCATGGCGCTGGATGACCCCTTGCGGGCAGACGCAATCAGACTGTCCAATCCATATCAGTCCTTTCTTTGGTATGTTCCCCCGCGCCTGAGGCGAGAGGGGATTCCCCATTATACCACAGGATGCTGAACTTTTGCTGAAAAACTTTTTCCCCTCTCTCAAGGGCCGGGAGGGCAGCCTCCCTGCCTCCGGAGGAGGGCTCCCCTACGCCGGAAGATACCGGTCCAGGTACTCCTCCACGGTTTTCATGTAATCGGCATGGATCCGGTCGTAGCTCTGCAGGGCG
>CAYXVN010000186.1:0-5029 GCA_964468565.1 uncultured Oscillospiraceae bacterium
TTTCAGGAGGATTCCGACATGCGTTCCGATGTAGTCAAGAAAGGCATCCCCGCCGTCCACTCCGCCCGTCTGCGCCTGGCCAAGCACGCCGGCATGCAGGTGATGGAACTGGTGGAGAAGAACATCCGGCCCCGGGACATCATGACCCCGGCCGCCTTCCACAACGCCGAGACGGTGGACATGGCCCTGGGCTGCTCCACCAACACCATGCTGCACCTGCCCGCCATCGCCCACGAGTGCGGCATTGAGATCTCCTTCGACATGGCCAACGAGATCTCCTCCAAAACCCCCAACCTCTGTCACCTGGCTCCCGCCGGCTTCACCTATATGGAGGATCTGGAGCAGGCAGGCGGGGTCTATGCGGTCATGAAGGAACTGACAAAGGGAAATCTGCTGGACACCTCCCTGCTCACCTGCACCGGAAAGACCATCGCGGAGAATCTTGCCGATGTGGAAAACCGCAATCCGGAACTGATCCGCCCCTTTGAACACCCCTTCAGCCCAACCGGCGGCATTGCCGTCCTCAAGGGCAACCTGGCCCCCGACGGCTGCGTGGTGAAGCAGTCCGCCGTAGCCCCCGAGATGATGGTCCATGAGGGACCCGCCCGGGTCTTCGACTCGGAGGAGGACGCCATCGCCGCCATCTATGCCGGCAAGATCCTGGCCGGCGATGTGGTTGTCATCCGCTACGAGGGCCCCAGGGGGGGACCCGGCATGCGGGAGATGCTCAACCCCACCTCCGCCATCGCCGGCATGGGGCTGGATACGGAAGTGGCCCTCATCACCGACGGCCGCTTCTCCGGTGCCACCCGGGGTGCCTCCATCGGACATGTCTCCCCGGAGGCCGCCTCCGGCGGACCCATCGGGCTGGTGGAGGAGGGCGACATCATCGCCATTGACATCCCCAACAAGTCCATCTCTCTGAAGGTGGACCAGGAGACCCTGGCCCGGCGCAGAGCCGCCTGGGTGTGCCCGGAGCCCAAGATCAAAACCGGCTACCTGGCCCGCTACGCCAGAATGGTGTCCTCCGCCGACCGGGGGGCCATCCTCCTCTGAACTCCTCCCGCTCTTCTGCAGGGCCGTCTCTCCGCCTGGGCGGACGGGGCGGCCCTTTTCCGTGGCAAAGATCCGTGGAAATCGGCCTCTCCGGTGCCGGCCGGAGACAGGGCACATCCGCTCCTGCCGGCAGGGGCCTCCTCCCCCGCCGGGCCGGTGACCTGTCCCGCTCTCCCTGCCGCCGGAAATGCCCGCCAGATCCCTCTTCCGGGGCTCTGCCGCCCCTTTCGCCTCCTCTCCCCCGGTTTTTCTCTTCTCCGGCCGCATTCTGTCAACCGGAATGGGCGCTGCAGGGCTGCCAAACCCGGAAATGGCAGAGGAGTTTCCGCTTTTTCCCATGATTTTTCCTTCCTGTGAATTGACATTATGGTGAAATCTGCTATAATGCACCTGAGTGTTCATCCCCTGAAGCGGAAGGGAGGTGATCTGCCATCGGCCTGTTAAACCCGGGCGGAACTTCTTCGCCTGAAAAAATGCTGAAACAGATCCGGCGCTATGAGTCCGGAGGAAAACTGCACCTGCTGATCCGGGAGTACCTGAAGCTGGGCTCCTACTACATGGACCGGGGGGACCCCGACCGGGCCTTCCTCTATCTCAACCGCTGCGCCGCCATGGTGGACTTCGAGCGGCGGGACTCCGGTCTCCTGGACCGGGCCTCCACCCAGGACTGCAAGAACCGTCTGGCCACCCTGGAGCAGGGCCCCCTCTTCGTGCGCAAGATCCAGGGGGAAGTGGACGAAAAGGCCCGGATGCTGGAGCCCAGGCTGGTGCGCATCTGGGGCCTGTTCAGCCTGTGCCGCCTGGCCTGCATCGGGAACCGCTTCTCCCGCCTGAAAGACTGCAAACCCATCGGCACCATCGGCACGGTGGCCAGATACTTCTACCCGCCCCGGCAGAAGCGCATGAAGCGCCGGGAGTTCAAGAAGCTGGACTCCCTCATCGAGTGGGTGGAGCAGTGGCAGAAGGACTTCTACTTCTTCGGCCCCCTCTACGTGCCCGGCCCCTACGGCCCCCTGCAGCTGTTTGACCTGGTGGGCATGGACGGCATCCGCAGCCTCTACTGGTTCCTGGAGCGGGAGTACTGCAACTACGACAACGAGCTGCCGGAGGAGAAGATGTACACCGAGCCCCACATCATCCCGGTCACCCTCCTCCCGGACTACTACCTGCGCATCTGCGACACCAGCATCTGGAACGTGTCACTGATGAAGGAGGAGCTGGAGCGCATCCGCTCCGACTTCGAGTTTCTCCGCTCCAACCCCGTCCCCACCCAGATCCAGGCCCGCCTCAACCAGTACGTGGTGATGGATATCCTCGCCTGAGCTCCCTTCTGCCCTCTTATCCGGCCCTCTCCGGCCCGCTGTCTCCGGCACCTCCTGCCGAAGGCAGCGGGCCGTTTTGCGTCTCCTGCCCGGCAGAGGCTCCCTCCCGGTCTTCCTCCGGCACTCTTCCGCTGCCAATCCGGGCCGGATTTTAGCAGCAGGGGCTGCCGGTGTGCAAATTTTCGCCTCCTGAAATTGTTCAAAATAAATTCATAAACTCCCTATTGACAATTCCTCTCTCGGGTGGTACATTGTATTAGCACTCAGGGAATATGAGTGCTAACCACTCCGACCCGATGGGGGGCCACATATGGAACTGACAGAACGGAAGAAACGGATCCTCCGGGCCATCGTGGAGACCTACATCGCCACGGCGGAACCGGTGGGTTCCAAGGCGGTGGTCCAGGCCTCCGGTCTGGAGGTATCCACCGCCACCATCCGCAACGAAATGGCGGAGCTGACCGAGCTGGGGCTTCTGGAACAGCCCCACACCTCCGCAGGGCGGATCCCCTCCCCCGCCGGCTACCGGTTTTACGTCAACGAGCTGATGGGACATCAGCAGCTGACCCTGCAGGAGACGGAACGCATCAACCGGGCTCTGGATGTGAAAATCGAGGAGCTGGACCGGGTCATTGACCAGGCCGGCAAGGTTCTCTCCCAGATCAGCGACTACCCGGTCTTCACGGTGGCGGCCGCCCGGTCCAAGGTCACCGTCAAGCGCTTTGACCTGCTGCTGGTGGATCAGAACGCCTTCATCGCCGTGGTCCTGACCGACGGGGACGCAGTGCGAAACCGCCTGCTGCGCATCCCGGACGGGGTCTCGGAGACCCAGCTGCAGCTGCTCTCCGCCGTCCTCAACAACTCCTTCGTGGGGCTGCCCCTGGACCAGATGCGGGACACCCTGGATCAGATGGAGACCCGCACCGCTCCCGCCGCCTTCAGTCTCATCTCTCTGGTGGTGGATTTTGCGGTGGAGGTTCTGGAGGAGCTGAGCCAGCAGAAGTTCCGCACCGCCGGCATCACCCACCTGCTGGAACACCCCGAGTACAACAGCCTGGAGAAGGCCCGGCCGCTGATGAACTACCTGTCTGAAGAGGGGGATGCCTCCTCCCTTCCCGCCACCCTCAGCGACGGCAAGAGCATGGACATCCTGATCGGTCCCGAAAACGTCAGCGATGCCCTCAAGGACACCAGCGTCGTCATGGCAAGCTACGACATCGGAGAGGACATGCGGGGGATCATCGGGGTGGTGGGACCCACCCGGATGGACTACGCCAAGGTGACCGCCCGTCTCTCCTACTTCGCCGAAAGTCTCACCCGCATGTTCGGCAAGGGAGAGCTCCCCGCCGGAGAGGAAAAGTCTCCGGAGAAGGAGAGCAAACCCAAATAACCTGATATTCATTCCGGATACATCATAAAGGAGCGCGCAGATGTGAGCACGAAGGATTCCAAGCAGGAGGCCCCCGCCACGGAGGAGCCGGTCCAGGAGCAGACCGCACCGGAGACCGAGCCCGCTCCGGAAACTCCGGAGGAGGAAACTCCCGCTCCTGAGAAGGACCCCGTCAAGGAGGCCCTGGCCAAGAAGGAGGATCAGTACCTCCGGCTGGCTGCAGAGTACGACAACTACCGCAAGCGTACCGCCAAGGAAAAGGAAAAGCTGGGACAGACGGTCCGCTCGGAAACTGCCGCCGCCTTTCTCCCGGTCTACGACAACCTGGAGCGGGCTCTGAAGCAGGAGACTGCGGACGAGGCCTACCGCAAGGGCGTCGAGATGACCATGAACCAGCTCAAGGAGATCTTCTCCAAGCTGAACATCACCGAGATCCCGGCACTGGGGCAGCCCTTCAACCCCAACCTCCACAACGCGGTCATGCACGTGGAGGATGAGTCGGTGGGCGAAAACACCATTGTGGAAGTCTTCCAGGCCGGCTTCCAGTGCGGCGACCGGGTGGTCCGCTGCGCCATGGTCAAGGTGGCCAACTGAAGGAAAGGAGGTCAGCGATGAGCAGACGGATCGGTTCCCGGTCTCCCGCAGTCAGGATACTGGCAAACCCTGTCGCCTCTCCCCTGTTCTTCTCTTCCGGCGTTCTCTTCTTCTTTGCAGGGCTCTCCGCCCTGATTTCAAGACTTGCTGCCTGACAGGCAGTTCCCGATACATCCGGCACAGCGTGTGCCCTGAAACCGTTCAATAAAACATTTTCGAGATATGGAGGAATTCATCATGGGTAAAATCATCGGCATCGACCTCGGAACCACCAACTCCTGCGTTGCCGTCATGGAGGGCGGCGACGCCGTCGTCATCCCCAACGCAGAAGGCAACCGCACCACCCCCTCCGTTGTGGCATTCTCCAAGGACGGAGAGCGTCTGGTGGGCCAGGTGGCCAAGCGCCAGGCCATTACCAATCCGGACCGCACCGTCAGCTCCATCAAGCGGGAGATGGGCTCGGACTACAAGGTCACCATTGACGGCAAGCGCTACACTCCCCAGGAGATCAGCGCCATGGTGCTGCAGAAGCTCAAGAGCGATGCGGAGGCCTATCTGGGCTCTCCCGTCACGGAAGCCGTCATCACCGTTCCCGCCTACTTCACCGATTCCCAGCGCCAGGCCACCAAGGACGCCGGCCGCATCGCCGGTCTGGACGTCAAGCGCA
>CAYXVN010000187.1:0-4997 GCA_964468565.1 uncultured Oscillospiraceae bacterium
GCATCAACGATGCGCCGGTGCTGTCCCGGGCGGACATCGGGGTGGCCATGGGCGCCATGGGCTCGGATGCCGCCATCGATGCGGCGGACATCGTGCTGATGAACGACGATCTGGGCAAACTCCCTGCTGCCCTGCGCATTGCCCGCAAAACCCTCAGGATTGTCTATGAAAACATCATCTTTGCCCTGGCCGTGAAGTTCCTGGTGCTGCTGCTCAGCGCCCTCGGCCTGGCAAACATGTGGATGGCGGTCTTTGCCGATGTGGGGGTGTGTGTGCTGGCGGTGCTCAACGCCGGCCGCATGCTCAACGCGAAGTGAACGAGTCTCAGAGAGGCCCCTGTCCTCCGGAATACGGAGGGCAGGGGCCTTTATCCGGTCAGAAGGGAAAAAGGGGGGAGAGAAAACCGCCTCTTTCTCCGGCACATTCCACGAATCGGGGCCGGGGAGGAAACCCTGCCGGGTTTCATTACGTCTGATCTGATAGGCGCGTTTTCCCGGTCCTCCGGGCGGGGAACCGGAGGGAAGGATCCCCGGACATGGAGGAAATACCGGGCAGAGGCAGAGCCTGTCCGGCGGGGACTCTCCCGGCGAAGGAAACGGGAGAGGGAGAAATATGCCCTTTAACAAATCATGAATTTTTCCTTTTCCCTCTTGCATTTTTCAGAAGCAGGGGTATTCTTAGGGTGCGGCGCTGCCGCAGTTGGAGGAAGAAGATCATGGCAATCGGTGAAACGTATGACAGCCGCACATCCTGGGCTGGCAGGCTGCGGCGCAGACTCTCCTGGGAGTGGGAGCACCGGAAGGGGAGATGGGCCTCCCGGCTGGTCTTTCTGCTGGGCCCCTGGGTCTCCCTGTGGATGGTGGAGATACTCAACGGGAACGATGTCTTTGAGGATCTGGACAGCTGGCAGCTCAGGGGAAACATGATCTGGTACTATGCCCTGTTTCTGGTCCTGCGGCTGGTGCTGGGCCGGCTGCGGCGGGCTGCTGCCACCGGGTCCATCCTCTGCTTCGGGATCGGCCTGCTCAACCATTATATCCTGCGCTTCCGGGGCCGCATCATCTTTCCTGCGGATATACTGGCCTGGCGGACTGCGGCCAATGTGGCGGGAGGATTCGACTACTCCAAGGATGCCGCCATCATTCAGGCGGCGGTACTGCTGGTGGCCTATCTCTTTCTGGTATGGATGTGCGTCTCCCAGAAGCACCGGGCGAAAATTCCCCTGCCCGTTGCCCTGATCGGGTGGGCGGCACTGGGGATCTACTGCTACGGATTCTTCTTTACGGATGCCCTGCCCAACCTGGGAATTTTCACCCAGCAGTGGGTGACTCAGCGCAACGGCTTCGTGCTGAACTTCACCATTGCCCTGCGCTACAGTTCGGTGGACAAGCCGGAGGACTACTCCAGGGATACCGCTTTGGAGCTGCTGGAGCAGTACCCGGCCACGGAGGGAGATCCGGAGAAGCGTCCGGACCGGATCATCGTGGTGATGAACGAGTCCTTCGGGGACTACTCCATCTATGATCGCTTCCACCCCTCCATGGATCCCCTGCCCTTTCTCCACTCCCTGAAGGAGAACACGGTGAAGGGCTGGATGTACTCGCCGGTGACAGGCGGAGGCACCGCCACGGTGGAGTTCGAATATCTCACCGGCTTCAGCAGTCTGTTCCAGCCCCCCCATACGGTGGCCTATCAGCTGTATGTGGAAAAGGACATGCCCTCTCTGGCGGCGCTGGCGGGCAGCGAGGGCTATACCACCACCGCCTTTCACCCCTACGACCGCTCCGGCTGGAACCGGGTCATCGCCTACGACTACCTGTCCTTTGACAAGCAGATGTATCAGGAGGATGTGGCCAATCCCTACTACATCCGCCACTACATCTCCGACCACTCCGACTATGCCACGGTGCTGCAGTCCATTGCCGGAGAGGACCGGTCCTTCTTCTTTAATGTAACCATGCAGAACCACAGCGGCTACGCCCAGGGCTGGAACAACCTGAAGCGGACCATC
This sequence comes from uncultured Oscillospiraceae bacterium, assembly GCA_964468565.1. Lineage (GTDB taxonomy): Bacteria > Bacillota > Clostridia > Oscillospirales > Oscillospiraceae > Lawsonibacter. The sequence goes on from CAYXVN010000187.1 coordinate 2,012, forward strand.
ACCCTGGATCCCACCCTGCAGCAGAAGGACACCTCGGCGGAGCAGTATCTGGCACTGTCCGTGGAGAGCGACATCGCCCTGCAGGAACTGCTCACCCAGTGCAGCGGGCGGGACGAGCGGGTGATGGTGGTCTTCTTCGGAGACCATCAGCCTCCCCTGCGCAACGCCTTCTATGAGGAGCTGGAGGGCAAGAAGCTCTCGGAGCGCACCACGGAGGAGGTCATGCGCCAGTATGCGGTTCCCTTCTTCATCTGGACAAACTACGATACCCAGGAGCGGGAGAACGTGATCTGCAGCCCCAACTTCCTGGGAGTTCTCACCGCCCAGGCTGCCGGCCTGCCCATGACCAGTTACATGCAGTTCCTGGCGGACCTCTATGAGGAGATGCCTGCGGTGACCCCGGTGGGCTTTGCCACGAAGGACGGACGGTTCCTGGCCAGGGAGGAGCTGGACGACCGGCAGCAGGAGTGGCTGTGGCAGTACGAGGTGCTCAACTACTGCGGTATGGTGGACCTCTTCGATGAGGCCAGGCCATACTACTGTATGACCGCTCCGGAGCAATCCTGAATCAGAAAAGGGCAGCCGGCCCGGGTGGATGACCCGGACCGGCTGCGCTTTTCCGGAAATGGGACCCCTGCCCTTGCATTCCCGGGGGGTTTCGTGTAGAATAGGTGTGACAGCACTGGCAGCGGATGGAAGGAGCGGGCAGGTTGAGTCTGACGGAAATCAGAAAGGTGGATCCCCACAGTCCGGCCCGGAGGGCCGGGATCCGGGCGGGGGAGATTCTTACCCGCATCAACGGACACCCCATTGCGGATGTGCTGGACTACAAGTTCTACAGCTATGATACCCGCCTGGAACTGAGCCTGCGCCGTGCCGACGGCCGGGAGCGGACCGTGCGGGTGCGCAAGGGGGAGGGGGAGGACCTGGGGCTGGAGTTTCCCACCTATCTGATGGACCGGGCCCGCTCCTGCGCCAACCAGTGCATCTTCTGCTTTGTGGATCAGATGCCCCCGGGGATGCGCAGCAGCCTCTATTTCAAGGATGACGACGCCCGGCTGTCCTTCCTGCTGGGCAACTACCTGACTCTGACGAACCTCTCCTCCCGGGAGATGGAGCGCATCTGTGACCTGCGCATCTCCCCCATCAACATCTCGGTGCACACCACCGACCCGGAACTGCGGGTGCGGATGCTGAAAAACCCCCGGGCCGGCCAGGTGATGGAGATCATGAGGCGCTTTGCCTCCCACCGCATCACCATGAACTGCCAGATCGTCTCCTGTCCCGGCATCAACGACGGTGCCGCCCTGACCCGGACCCTGGAGGATCTGGCGCAGCTGTGGCCTGCGGTCAATAGCGTCTCCGTGGTGCCGGTGGGGATCACAAAGTACCGGGAGGGGCTCTTTCCCCTGGAGAGTTACACCCGGGAGACGGCCTGCGCCCTGGTGGAGCAGGTGGAGGCCTTTGCCCGGCGTCATCTGCAGGAGAAGGGCTCCCGCTTCGTGTGGTGTTCGGATGAGTTTTACCTGCTCTCCCGGCGGGAACTGCCCCGGGAGGAGACTTACGAGTCCTTTACCCAGCTGGACAACGGGGTGGGCATGCTCCGTCTGCTGATGGAGGAGTTCCGCCGTGCCCTTCGCCTGATGGAGCCGGAGGAGATGGCGGCGGAGACCACCCCCTTTACCCTGGCCACCGGAGTGGCGGCGGCCCCCTTTCTGGAGACGCTGGTGGAGGAGGCCCGGGAGAAGTGCCCGGCCATCCGGGGAAGGGTCCGGGCCATCCGCAACCGCTTTTTCGGGGAGACCATCACGGTGGCCGGTCTGGTCACCGGCCGGGATCTGCTGGAGCAGCTGCAGGGACAGGATCTGGGGGAGCGGCTGCTGATCCCCGCCACCATGCTCCGCTCCGGAGAGCCGGTCTTTCTGGACGATGTGACCCTGGAAGAGGTCCGGCACATTCTGGGGGTGCCCGTCTGCCCGGTGGTCCAGGACGGCTTTGCCCTGCTGGACGCCATCTGCGGCCTTGCCCCTGGGGATCCGGTCATCCCGGATTCCGCCGGCGGAGAAGAGGAGGAATTCTGCCGTTACCATCCTGGCACCCGCTGAGGGCTGCCGTGAATATTTGAGGAATTTCATGAAACCTTTAGTAGCCATTGTGGGACGGCCCAATGTGGGCAAGTCCATGCTATTCAACAAACTGTGCGGGCAGCGGCTGTCCATTGTGGAGGACACCCCCGGGGTGACCCGGGACCGGCTCTATGCCAGATGCGAGTGGCGCAGCCGGGTCTTTGACATTGTGGACACCGGGGGCATTGAGCCGGGGAGCGAGGATCAGATCCTCTCCTTCATGCGGGAGCAGGCGGAGATCGCCATTCAGGCCGCCACCGTCATCATCCTGGTGTGCGACATCCGTACCGGGGTCACCGCTGCCGACCAGGACGTGGCCAATCTGCTTCTGCGCTCCCGCAAGCCGGTGATTCTGGCCGTCAACAAGGCGGACAGCGTGGGACCGGAGGACCCCGCCCTCTATGAGTTCTACAACCTGGGCCTGGGAGATCCCATTGCCGTGTCCGCCGTCCACGGCCACGGAACCGGGGATCTCCTGGACGCCTGCCTGGCCTTCTTCCCCCCGGAGGAGGAAGAGGATGAGGAGGAGGACGTGATCCGGGTGGCGGTGATCGGCAAGCCCAATGTGGGCAAGTCCTCCCTGGTGAACCGCATTCTGGGGGAGGAGCGGGTCATTGTCTCCGAAGTGGCGGGCACCACCCGGGATGCGGTGGACACCCCCTTTGAAAACGGGAAGGGGAAGTACCTTTTCATTGATACTGCGGGCATGCGGAAAAAGTCCCGGGTGGATGACCGCATCGAGCGGTTCTCCGTGCTGCGGGCCACCATGGCCATTGAGCGCAGCGACGTGTGCCTGATCCTCATTGACGCCGGTGAGGCTGACCATCCGCCAGAAGGGCGATAAGGAGGGTCAGTGACAT
>CAYXVN010000188.1:0-4961 GCA_964468565.1 uncultured Oscillospiraceae bacterium
CCGGGAACAGACCTCTCCGAACTCCGCCGGTGCGGAAGAGATCCGGGAGCCTGGTATGGCATCACGGTTTTGGACCTGCAGCCTGAGGGCTGCATGCATTCCTGCTCCACTGCGCCAGGACCTGGGGAGCCTGGGGAGAAGACCAGACCCGGAAGATGGGATGCTGGCGGAGGTGTCGTTGTCCTGCTGCCCGGCTTGCGCTCTTCCGGGGAGAGCCTTCCCGCTCCGCCGCTGGGTGAGGCATCCGGGAGTGTGGCATCAGCACCGGGACCTGCAGCCGGCGCAATGTGGGTATCGCGACCCCAGGCCCCGTGGAGACCCAGGGACCCCCCCCGTTACCCGCAATGGGACACCGGCGGCACCCCTTTCCTGCTGTCCCTGTCCGGGCTGTTCCGGGAACAGACCTCTCCGAACTCCGCCGGTGCGGAAGAGATCCGGGAGCCTGGTCTGGCATCACGGCTTTGGACCTGCAGCCGGCGCAATGTGGGCATCTTGCCTCCAGGACCTGGGGGAGCCCGGGAGCATCCGAAGACCGGAAGATCCTGCATATGTGGCACGCCGCCCCTGCCGCCTGGATCCCTCCTCCGGGGAGACAGCTTCCGGAGGGAGCCTGGAGCGGGACCGGCCCCGGGAACGGCAGGCAGTCTCTCCGGGTCCTTCCGGTTCATCGGGGTGATTCGGGATCATGCCTGGGGGTCCCGGCCAATGTCCCGGAAAAGGGGCCGGGCCGGGAGAGGGGAGGCCCGGTCCGGGCACGGGAAAAGCACCTGCCCGGCGGAAGATGCAGGGGAGAGGGGAAGGACCTGCAGGAGGGCGGGGTTTTCCCCTCAGGAACTGGTGCAGGAAGAAAGTTGCAGCGGATTTTCAGGCAGATTCTTGACTTTCCGGGCCATCCTGTTGTATAGTTTTCCCTGTCCGGTTCTGTCCGTTTCCGGCCTCCGGCCCTGACCTGCCTTCCCCTCCGGGGAGGCCGGCGAGGGAAGCCGGCAGGGGAGGGACAGGCCAATCTGCAGTAAAAGGAAAGAGAAGTGATTTGCATGAAAAAAAGCAGGCTTCTGGCCCTGGTGCTGACCCTGGCCATGCTGGTGTCCCTGATGGGACTGCCCACATCGGCGGCGGAGCCGGCCCCGGTCCAGCCGGGTACCGTGGCCAATGTCTCCGGAGACGGGGGCAGTGATGCCATCAGCCTGGCGGCGGCCCGCTCCTTCAAGGCTGCCATCCCGGTGGAGATGACCGAGGAGGAGGCCAAGGCGGCGGCGGAGACCGTCACCTGGTCCCTTCTGCGGGACGACAGCAGGACCTATCAGGATCCGGAGCTGTATCCCTTCCAGTCTGACGGGGGTCCCCTGGAGGACTGGCTGTGCAGCGACGGTTCCACCCCGCTGTTCCGCAACGTGAAGACCGGTGTGGAGACGGTGGACGGACAGGTCTGTCTGACGGTTACCTTTGACAACGGGATTTATTTCTATGCCCGTGACTGGGGTTCGGACACCATGGTGGAGGACCCCAGCGCGCCCCACTCCAACGGCGGCGCCTATACGGACATCTGCGGCTACTTCAACCTGACCGCCCTTCAGGGCAGTGAAGTTCTGGGCTGCGCTCCGGTGAAAATTGCCCCCTACGACAACTTCCACCTGATGAGCGAGATCTACCAGCAGATTGACGAGATGGTGGCCTATGCCAAGGAGAACACCAATCTGTATGTGGAGAAGTTCTCCATGGGCTCCAGCCAGGGCGACAACGGCATGGAGAGCCTGGACATGCCCTATCTCATCGTGGCAAAGAACAGGGCCAGCGTGGACAAATGGCTGTCCCTGAAGAAGCAGGCGGAGACAGATCCCTCCGGCCTGCTGGCCAGCATTGAAGACGGCAGCATCGGGGACTACCAGGTGCCGGTGATGTTCACCAACATCCACTCCAATGAGGTGGCCGCCACCGACGGCATCGTGACCTTTGCCTGGATGCTGCTCCACGCCGCCGGCGGCGAGGGCTCCATCGACTACGACCGGCTCACCGGCTTCACCGCCGAGGGCGAGGCGGAGCTGCAGCGGCAGATGGGCCCCAAGGGTGAGGCCGACTCCGTGGCCGTCCCCGACCTGGTGAAGGACACAGCCACCTATCTGGGCTACATCCGGGCCGAGAAGGGCGGCAACTCCATGCCGGTGGATCTGGAGAAGTACTATACCATCCAGACCGAGACCGTGAACCTGGACGACCTGCTCAGCGACGTGTTCTTCATCATCGTTCCCGAGGAGAACGTGGAGGGCCGGACCTACCTGACCCGCACCTCCTCCGGCGGCTATGACCTGAACCGGGACAACTCCTTCCAGACTCAGGCCGAGACCACCAACATGACAAAGCTCATCGCCTCCTGGAACCCGGTGAGCCTCACCGAGTTCCACGGCCGCATTGAGCAGTTCCAGTGCGAGCCCTGCGACCCGCCCCACGAGCCCAACTTTGAGTACGACCTGCTGGCCGAGCACCTGATCCCCGGCGGCGAGGCCCTGGGCATCGCGGCGGTGGCCAACCAGGAGGGACACAACTCCTACGTGATCCCCCAGCGGGATTACCTGAGCTACACCGGGGAGACCGCCGCGGACGGCACTCCCAAGACCCAGTGGTATGACCCCTGGGACGACATGTCCACCAGTTACACCCCCCAGTACGCCATGCTTCACGGCACCGTGGCCTACACCGTGGAAGTTCCCGCCTATGACGACTATATGAGCGTGGGCGTGGCCTACGGCGAGCTGGGACAGGCCCACTACATCGCCCAGAACAAGGAGGGCTACCTCACCGCCCAGACGAAAATCTTTGAGCGGGGCGTCACCAACGCCAACTCGGATGCCCAGGACCTGGTGGGTCAGTGGCTTACCGACCAGTACGATGTGGAAGGCGCCGAGGCCAGCCTCTTCCGTCCCGAGTATGACGGCGAGGGCCAGAACGGCAACTTCTACCCCGAGTGCTACATCATCCCCATGGACGGCGTGAACCAGAGCAATCTCCAGGCCGCCGCGGACATGATGGAGTACCTCACCCGCAACGGGGTCACCGTGAACCTGACGGACGCTCCCTTCACCTACAACGGGGTGGAGTATCCTGCCGGTACCCTGATCGTCTCCATGTATCAGGCCAAGCGCTCCGTGGCCAACGGCGTCCTCTACGACGGCACCGTCATCACCGAGTGGCCGGTGCTCTACTCCGAGGGCATCACCGCCTTCAACTACACCCGTGGCTTTGACATGGTGGTGTGCGCCGAGCCCGCCGCCTACCAGAGCATCCAGGCGGTGATGGGAGAGGGCATGGACTATGAGGCCTGCACCAGCTTCCTGCGCACCTTCACCTCCAGCTTCTCCGGGGAGGAGAACGGCCTGGTGATCCTGCGCAACGCCTCCGAGGACTCCACCGCTGCGGTGAACGATCTGCTGCGCGCCGGCAGGAGCGTCAGCCTCATCACCGAAGGGGAGAACCGGGGCAGCTTCCTGGTGAGCAAAGCGGACTGGAACAGCGTGGCCGACCGCTATGTGCTCACCGGCATCGGCATCGGGGCGGACAGTGCCCCTGCCGCCACCGTGATCCCCAAGGCACCTGTGATCTACATCTCCGGCAAACCGGCGGATGCCACCTCCGGCTTTGTGAAGTACAGACTGACCAGCGGCGCCTATGAGTACAACTACGACCGGCAGGCCATGGAACTGCTGGGCTTCACCGTCACCGAGAACGCCGCCGAGGCGGATGTGATCCTGGGAGCCGCCTCCCTGGATGATGCCGCCCTGGCCCAGGTCCGGGCCGGAAAGGCCTACATCGGGTACGGACCGGACGCCATGGACTCCGCAGTGGAACTGTTCCCGGAGGGCGCGCTCAACTACCAGAACGTCAGCCGCAGCGCCATGGACGCCCTGGCCTATGTGACCTATCCCACGGAGACCATGGTCAACGCCAGCTACATCGCCGAGGGCGATGACATCCTCTACGGCTACGGGGCGGGCTACTTTGCCGGCATCCCTGAGGGAGCCCAGATCCTGGTCCGCCTGGACGGCTCCAAGGAGCTGCTGGAGGGCTTCCTGCCCAGCACCGGCGAGCACTATAAGGACTTCCTGAACAGCTCCATCCAGGCCATCTCCTACCAGGGGGCCGGAGCTGAGGGGGCCACCCTGAATACGGTGCTCTTCGCCAACACCCTGACCAACAAGGTGCACCAGAGAGATGAGTTCAACTACATCTCCAACTTCGCCTTTGCCACCGTCAGCGGGGTAACCGGTTCCACCGGCTCTTCCGGCTCCACCGGCTCTTCCGGCTCCACGGGCTCCACCGGCTCCACCGGCACCGGCTTCACGGATGTGCCCGAAGGGGCCTGGTATGCCCCCTACGTGCAGCAGGCCGCGGATGCCGGGCTGCTGAAGGGCACTTCCGCCACCACCTACTCTCCGAATGTGGTGGTGAACCGGGCCATGATCGTCACCGCCCTCTCCCGGATGGAGGAGAACCCCACCGCCGGCTCCAACCCCTTCACGGACGTTGAGGCCAGCTCCTGGTACGGCAATGCGGTAACCTGGGCGGCGGATAAGGGCATTGTCCAGGGCTACGGCAACGGAAAATTCGGTCCCACGGATACCCTGACCAGAGAACAGATGGCCACCGTCTTCTACAACTACGCCAGATTCCGTGGCGCGGATGTGAATGTGGCGGAGGACTTCTCCCTGGCGGGCTATGCCGATGCCTCCAGCATCAGTGACTGGGCACTGCCTGCCATGCGGTGGGCCGTCAGCTCCGGCCTGATGGAGGGCAACAACTCCACCCTCTTCCCCGCCAATGGGGCAAGCAGAGCGGAACTGGCCAAGCTCCTGGTGAGCCTGGGCGACATCGTGGGCTGATCTGACTCAGAGGGAAACCCAACGGCATCCCCGCTCCCCTTCGGGGCGGGGATGCCTCTCAAATCAGATGCAAAACAGAAGGATCCG
>CAYXVN010000189.1:0-4915 GCA_964468565.1 uncultured Oscillospiraceae bacterium
GGAACCCATCCCGGCCGAGGCAGGTTCCTCCTGCACTCGTCGGGGAACTCGCTGTTCTCCGTTCAGATTCCGTTTCCCGAATGGGTCCGTGCCCTCCGGTCCGGCTTTCCTCCCTGCGGCCGGATTCCAGATGATCGTTTTTTACCCTATAGGCAACATCACCCAGGCGAAATGGGGACACTTAAGGGGGAAAATCCCGGGAGCGCACCAGGATTTTTGTGCAATTTACCGTAAATATCCATGTATACATAATCTGATTTATCTGAAATCACAAAAATCTGCCTTTTTGCCCATATCCCGAAGGGAGCAAAATATTACCCTTTTAATCCTGGGGCAGATAGACTATGATATGAATGAATTCAGGGCCCCCGGGGGTGATGGATCTCCTGAGCTCAGGTTCCGGAACGGCGCCTCCCTGATGAGATGGGATCCTTCAGGGGCAGGCACAACCGGTTCCGGTGAAGCCCCCATACCCCCTGCTCCCAGGCGACTCCAGCATACCCGGCCGGCCACCAGTCACAGTAATCTTCGGGCACTCCCGGGTGCCGGATCTGCCCGGCAGAACCTACGAGGCAAACGCCCCGCCTGCCTTCTGCCGATGGCCGGCATCAGGCCCCGGAAGCTGCCCCCGGGAATACTGAAAGGAGAGTTTCAGATGAAGATCAGGACAGATTTTGTGACCAACTCCAGCAGCAGCTCCTTCATCCTCGCCCGGAAGGGGGAACTGACCAAGGCCCAGAAGGACGCCATCGTGGCGTTTGTGGAGCGCCACATGCTGGGCAAGAAGCTGAAGGAGGAGGAGTATGAGCACTATCTCGGGATGAGATTCGGGTACTCCATCGAGAGGTCCGACCTGGAGAAGGAGATTGCCGCCGGCAGAGAAATCTGGGGCGGGGATATTTCCTTTGCGGAGATGGATTGGGAGATCCGGGAACTCTATCAGGGGCTGTGGAGTGTGATCGAGGAAGCCGGGCCGAAGACCTTCCAGTGTGTCGACTGTGCACTCCAATACTGACCGGGACGGGACGTGCCCATGGGTGGGGGCACGAGTCTGTGTGCAGACCTGCGGCAGTGGCTGACGGAGCCCGTCAGGGCGCCATCGCTGAGACAATGCCGCCGACGCTCAGCAGCAGGGCGGGGAGAGCAGCACTGATGCTCTGCCCTGGTCGCCCTACCGGGCAGAAGCAGGAACCGGAGAGCGGCAGGGCTCAGAACATCCTATGCCCCTCAGCGCAGACCCCGCTCCTGTGGGCAGACGAGTGTTCCGGTACCTGCAGCTCCGGTATTCCCGGCCGGCCAACAGCTGGGGGAATCAGTATCCGGGCACTCCCAGGTGCCGGATCTGCACGGCAGAACGTACGCGGCAAACACCCCGCCTGCCTTCTGCCGGTGGCCTGAAGCAGGCCCGGAAGCTGCTCCCCCGGAAAACCGAAAGGAGAATTCCAGATGAAAACTTTCCGCTTCGATTACGTCACCTGGTTCGGCACCAGCTCCTTCGTCCTGCGCCGGACGAATGAACTGACCCAGCCGCAGGAGGACGGCATCCTGGTCTCTGTGGAGTGCCACATGCTGGAGGAAAAGCCGAAGAAGTGGAGGGAGAAGTATGAGTGTTTTCTCCCTTTCCCTATAGATGAGTCTCTTCTGCAGGAAGTGATTGCCCGCGGCATGAAACTCCTGGGCGGGACGATACCCGCCAGGGAAATCAAACGGGATGTCCGGACCGTGTTCCAGGAACTGGTGCCATCCCCCGATCAGCGTCGGGGCCCTGGGAGCAGCTGAGCCATGGCTGCCCTCAGGCATACCCGCCCGGCTGTTCAGGTCGGACCCGCTCCTGTGGGCAGACGAGTGTTCCGGTACCTGCAGTTCCGGAATTCCCGGCCGGCCACCAGCTGGGGGAATCAGTTTCCGGGCACTCCCGGGGTGTGGGATCTGCCCACCGGGCAGATGCAGGAACCGGAGAACAGCGGCATTCGCGGGAGCATCCGCCACCCCGGGGGCAGGCCGGTGTTCCGGTGCAGATATGCATGTCGTGGCCGTAGCGCAGACCGGCCTGTCAGCGCACTTGATTTAAACTGTCCGGCGGTGCATCCCTCCCGGATTTGCCTGGGCAGAGCCTTTACCCGGGCGGGGGAGCGGCGGCAGACGCAGCCCCTGCCCCTGTCCACCCGATGATACCCCTCGCCCCCCGGCCGGCCTGCAGGCCCGGATGAGCAGCGTCCTGCCGACCATGAGAGCAAAGGGCTGCGGCCCCCAAACCGGATTACCCGAAAGAGGTGCATGAAAAAATGATGAATGATGAAGTGATTGCCCCCTGTGCAGATGAACTCAGGCCTGGAGCGGAGCGTGAGGGTGCCTGTCCTCCGGCAGCCGGGTCTGACATCCCAGAAGTGCCGGGTTCCGAAGGCCGGGAGGCCGGGGATCCGGCGGAGGGGGAGAGGCTGGAGCGGCAGGAGTCAGACCGGTTTCAGGGGGGCCCGGAGTTCCCCTCTCCTCCCCGGCCCAAAGAGTCTGCTCTTCCTCGGATTCGTGTCCACTGCGACTCCCAGTACCGGTTCCTCTCCTTCTTCAACCCTGCCACCGGCGCCTACTTCCGCACCGGCGTTCTGGACCAGGGCAGAGACACGGGCATTGACCCCTTCATGGCCTCCTTCCCGGAACTGCTGGATGTGGGAATCATGGGGCACTGTGCCCACGGCCTGTCCGGGCTGTGTGCCCGGTCCGGGGTGGAGTGCTATCAGATGGGAGGTGGGGTCAGCCAGCCCCACATGGCTCTGGACGACTTTGCCCATATCGCCCGCCAGTGTGAGGCCAGGACCTTTCAGTTCGCCCTGGGAGGCAGGGGAGATCCGGATATGCACCCGCACTTCCCGGAGATCCTGGAGATCTGCCGTCAGCACCGCATCGTCCCCAATTTCACCACCTCCGGCTTCGGGCTGACAGGGGACAAAGCGGCCCTGTGCAGACAGTACTGCGGGGCGGTGGCGGTCAGCTGGTACCGCAGCGCCTTCACGCTGAGGGCCATTGACATGCTGCTGCAGGCGGGGGTGAAGACCAGCATCCACTTCGTGCTGAGCCGCAGCACCATCCGGGAGGCCATCTCCCTGCTGGAGGAGGCAGGGTTCCCCCGGGGCGTGAATGCCGTGGTCTTCCTGCTGCACAAGCCGGTGGGGTCCGGATCCAGGGCCAACGTGCTGCAGAAGGACGACCCGGAAGTGGAAGAGTTTTTCCGCACAGCGGACCGGGGCGGCTTCCCCTGGAAGATCGGGTTCGACTCCTGCTCCATCCCGGGGCTGCTGACCTTCACCCGAAGCATTGCTCCGGAGTCGCTGGACACCTGCGAGGGGGCACGGTGGTCCGCCTACATCACCCCGGACATGCAGATGCTGCCCTGCAGCTTCGACAGTGCCGCCCTGCGCTGGGCGGTGGATCTGCGCTCCCACAGCATCGAGGAGGCCTGGAACACCCGGGAGTTCCAGGACTTCCGGCAGCATTTCCGCACCTCCTGCCCCCACTGCCCGAAGCGCTCCGCCTGCATGGGGGGCTGCCCCATCGTGCCGGAGGTGGTGCTGTGCGGTGACCAGGCTGCGGGGAGGGTGACGGAATGACGGGCTGATGTGGGTCCCGGCTGCGGCTGCCGACCCCCCGGATGCTGACACGGAAGGGCCCAAAGGGAACCAAAGCCCCCGGTCCTCAGATGTCCATGCACTTCCCCCAGCCGGCCAGGCACCCGGCTCCGCCTCCGGACGTCCCACCGGAACCCATCTGCCGAGGGGCATCATCCCCCACGGATTGAGCAGCCTGAAGGTCCCCGGCACAGCGGCCCAGGTTCCCCGGGTCCGGGAACCCTCTCCATACCGGAAAGCCACCAGCGGGACCGGGGCTGCACCGGAGGTCCACACTCCGGAGATCCGTCTTCCGGACATCCCCACTCGCCGGGTGGGGAGAGGGGGATCTGTCCTGGACCGAGAGGAGCCGATTCCCGGTGGAATATCCCCTCCGGCCTGGCCGGGGGGTGGAACCCGCCCGGGATCCGGGCCCCTCTCCGGAGCCCTTCCCCGGGGAGGAGTGAAACTGTCCCCCCGGGAGCGGGGCACCCCCCTGTATCTGCAGGTCTGCTTTTCCCATCCTTCACTCTGCGACCTCAATTTGCCCCAAACCTGCAAATTGTCCCGTTGTTTTACACAAATTCAATGGGGTCAGAATGTACAAAATGACGAAGCGGATTTTCAGGATGAATTTACACATGTTCCAAACCTGCAAAATCGGGGTTGACAGACTCCGGGTGCGGGAGTAGAGTACCGGCATGCAGAGGCGCTGCGGTCCACGGCTGGACAGCAGCGCCTTTCTCTTCAAGGATGCATCAGACAAGAGAGCGCAGACCAACGCAAGGGCGCGTGCTTCCGTTCCGGGGGCAGGCGCCCTCAATCTTTTTTTGGAGAGTGAGAGTTATGGACATGTCTGTCTGGTACCTGGTGGGTGCCATGCTGGTGTTCTTCATGCAGTGCGGCTTCGCCATGGTGGAGACCGGTTTCACCAGGGCCAAGAACGCGGGCAACATCATCATGAAGAACCTGATGGACTTCTGCATCGGGACCATTGTGTTTGTTTTCCTGGGCTACGGCATCATGAACAGCGAGAACTACTTCTTCGGGCTCATCGGGAGGCCGGAGTACCGGATGTTCACGGATTTTTACGGCTTTGACTGGTCGAACTTCTTCTTCCAGCTGGTCTTCTGCGCCACCGCGGCCACCATCGTGTCCGGCGCCATGGCGGAGCGGACGAAGTTCCTGGCCTACTGCATCTATTCGGCGGTGATCAGCGCGGTGGTCTATCCCATCGAGGCCGGCTGGGTGTGGAACGGCCAGGGCTGGCTGGCAGGACTGGGCTTTGTCGACTTTGCCGGCTCCGCCGTCAT
>CAYXVN010000190.1:0-2556 GCA_964468565.1 uncultured Oscillospiraceae bacterium
CCGGAGGAGCGCAACCTGGACACCCTGAAGGCCACCGTACAGGTCATCATCAACTCCCTCTCGGACACCCAGTACTTCCTGCGCTCCATCTTCCCCCAGCTCAACGTGCTGCCCCGCATCTCCCGGGACATCACCTGGATCACCACCCAGGAGCTGGAGGACCTCTATCCCCAGCTGGAGCCCCACGCCCGGGAGTGCGCCTTTGTGAAGACCCACCCCACCACCTTCCTGATGCAGATCGGGGGAAAGCTGCGCTCGGGAAAGCCCCACGACGGCCGGGCTCCGGACTACGACGACTGGCAGCTTAACGGGGACATCCTGGTGTGGGACAGCGTGGGCTCCCGCTCCTTCGAGATCTCCTCCATGGGCATCCGGGTGGACCCGGAGAGCCTGGACCGGCAGCTCACCCTGGCCGGGTGTGAGGAGCGGCGGAAGCTGCCCTTCCACAGGGCCCTGCTGGCGGGAGAGCTGCCCCTGTCCATGGGAGGGGGCATCGGGCAGTCCCGGGTCTCCATGCTGCTGCTGGGCAAGGCCCACATCGGGGAAGTGCAGTCCTCCCTCTGGGACCAGGCCAACCTGGAGGCCGCCAGATCCGCCGGGGTCTCCCTGCTGTAAACCACCCGCCGTCGTCTCAAAGGGGGCAGAGATTCATGGAACTGAACACCATCCCACTGGAGGAGGTTCTGCGCTACATGGGCTGTCCCCCGGAGCAGGCGGACCCCGTCACCCGGGAGGCGGCCCGGGCGGCCAGCTGCCGGGTGCTGGAGGCCGCCCGGCCCCGCTGGACCTGGCGGGAACTGGCCCTGTCGCCGGAGGAGGGGGGACTGCGTCTCCCCTCCGGGCTGCTGCTGCCGGGCCGGGACCTGAAGGAGCACCTGGCGGGGTGTCCCTCCGCCATCCTCTTCTGCGCCACCCTGGGTTCCGGGGTGGACGCCCTCATCCGCCGGGGGGAGACCGGGGGGATGCTGCAGGCCCTGGCCCTGGACTGCGCCGCCTCGGCGGCGGTGGAACAGCTGTGCGACGGCATTGAGGGGGAGCTGAAAGCCCGGTTCCCCGGGTTTCACTTCCCCTTCCGCTACTCCCCCGGCTACGGGGACCTGCCCATCTCCCTGCAGGGGGAGCTGCTCCATCTGCTGGACGCCCCCCGGCGGGTGGGCCTTACCGCCTCCCCCAGCCAGATCCTGCTGCCCCGCAAATCCGTCACCGCCATCCTGGGCCTCTCCCCCGTTCCGGTGGCCCGGAGCCGGCGCAGCTGCCCGGTCTGCCCCGGCCGGGGCAGCTGTCTGTACAGAAAGTCAGGTGGACACTGTGGAATTTCATGAACTGCTCTCCGCCCCCGGTCCCGTCATCCTGGACGGGGGCATGGGAACCATGCTCCAGGCCCGGGGCCTGCAGCCGGGGGAGGCCCCGGAACTGGCCGCCCTGGAACATCCGGACTGGCTGCGGGAGATCCACCGGGCCTATGTGGATGCCGGCTCCCGCATACTCACCGCCAACACCTTCGGAGCCAACCGGGAGAAACTGCGCCGCACCGGCCGGACGGTGGCGGAGGTGGTGGCCCCCTCGGTGGCCATCGCCCGGGAGGCCGCCCAGGGCCAGGCCCTGGTGGCCCTGGACGTAGGGCCCATCGGGCAGCTGCTGGAGCCCGCCGGCCTGCTGCCCTTTGAGGAGGCAGTGGACATCTTCCGGGAGACCGTCCTGGCCGGAGTGCAGGCCGGAGTGGATCTCATCTTCATCGAGACCATGGCGGACCTGCAGGAGGCCCGGGCCGCCCTGCTGGCGGCAAAGGAGAACAGCACCCTGCCGGTGATGGTCTCCCTCACCTACGAGGAGCGCTGCCGCACCTTCCTGGGCTGCGGTCCGGACAGCGCCGCCCTCACCCTGGAGGGCATGGGCGCCGACGCCATCGGGGTCAACTGCTCCCTGGGTCCCCGGGAGATGCCCCCTCTGGTGGAGGCCCTCACCCGCTGGTCCACCCTGCCCATCCTCATCAAACCCAATGCCGGTCTGCCGGACCCCGCCGGAGGCGGCTACGACATCTCCCCCCGGGAGTTTGCCGCAGACATGGCCCGTCTCACCGATCTTGGAGTCAAACTCTACGGGGGCTGCTGCGGCACCACCCCGGAGTACATCCGGGCCATGTGCGCCGCCCTGGAGGGGCGGCAGATCCGGCAGGTCCCCCGCCATGTGCCCGCCGCGGTGTGCTCCGGCACCCGGACGGTGGCCATTGACGGGGTGCGGGTCATCGGGGAGCGGATCAACCCCACCGGCAAGAAGCTGATGAAGGAGGCCCTCCGGAAGGGGGACATGGACTACATGCTCAACCAGGCCATCGCCCAGACCGAGGCGGGGGCGGACATCCTGGATGTGAACGTGGGCCTGCCCGGCATCGACGAGGCGGACATGATGGTGCGGGTGGTGAAGGCCCTCCAGGGCATTACCGATGCCCCCCTCCAGCTGGACTCCGGCCGGCCGGAGGTGCTGGAGGCCGCCCTGCGGGTGTACTGCGGCAGGGCCATCGTCAACTCGGTGAACGGGGAGGAGAAGACCCTCACA
>CAYXVN010000190.1:2566-4903 GCA_964468565.1 uncultured Oscillospiraceae bacterium
CACCCTGGATGAACAGGGCATTCCCACCTCCGCCCAGGCCCGGGTGGACATCGCCGGGCACATTCTGGACCGGGCACTGGCCCTGGGCATCCCCCGGGAGAACGTGTACATCGACTGCCTCACCCTCACCGCCTCGGCGGAGCAGGAGGGTGCCGCCCAGACCCTGGAGGCGGTGCAGCGGGTGAAGCAGGAACTGGGGCTGAAGACCGTGCTGGGGGTCTCCAACATCTCCTTCGGCCTCCCCGCCCGGCCCCTGCTGAATCAGACCTTCCTCACCATGGCCCTCACCAGGGGGCTGGACCTGCCCATCCTCAACCCCAACGTGGAGGCCATGATGGCGGCGGTGCGCAGCTACCGGCTGCTGATGAACCTGGACCGGGACGCCCGGGAGTACATCGCCGCCTACGGCCAGGCCCAGGTGTCCACCGTCATCGCCGCCCGGGGCGCTGCCCCGGCCCCCGCCTCCGGCTCCTCCCGCTCCCTGGGCCAGATCGTGGAGGCCGGCCTCAAGGGGGAGGCCGCCGGGGCCACCCATGCCCTGCTGGAGACCACGCCTCCCATGGAGATCATCGACTCGGTGCTCATCCCCGCCCTGGACCGGGTGGGGGCGGACTTCGAGGTCGGCCGGCTCTTTCTGCCCCAGCTGCTCCAGGCGGCCCAGGCCGCCCAGGCCGCCTTTGAGGTGCTGCGCCGGCAGATGGCGGAGACCTCCCAGGAGGAGGCCGGCCGGGGCCCGGTGGTGCTGGCCACCGTCAAGGGGGACATCCACGACATCGGGAAAAACATCGTGCGGGTGCTGCTGGAGAACTACGGCTTCCAGGTCATCGACCTGGGCAAGGACGTGGACCCCCAGCGGGTGGTGCAGGCCGCCCGCAGCCACCACGCCCCCCTAGTGGGGCTCTCCGCCCTGATGACCACCACCCTGGGGGCCATGGCGGACACCATCGCCCTGCTGCACCGGGAGCAGGTCCCCTGCCGGGTGGTGGTGGGAGGCGCGGTGCTCACCGCCGACTACGCCCGGCAGATCGGGGCGGATTTCTACGCCCGGGACGCCAAGGCCACCGTGGACGTGGCCCGGTCGGTCATCGGGAGGGAGCCTGCCGCCCCGGCGGAACCGGTCTCCCCCTGACGGTCATTTTATACGACGTCTTTCCCTCCCGCAGGGAAAAATTTCGTTTAAATTCTACTTGCACCCGGTGGGGAGAGGGACTACAATAGCGATATCAGCAGGGCGACTGCAGGCGGAGCACGGTTCAGTTTCCTCAGTCACCTGACTCATTCCCCTTGTCACGGGAGAAAAGAGGAATTTTTATGGACAACATAGCCCTGAACCTGAACCAGCTCAAGGCTGCTCAGACCGCAATGCTCAGCTGGCTCTCCGCCCCGGAAGTGCTGGGTAAGGCCCCTGCCCGCCTGGAGTATGGCGGCGTGCTCACGGAAGCCGGCATGACATACTATATCTTCCGGTTCAAGAAGGAAAACGCCCCCCTCAGCAAGTGGTTCCTGGCCGTGTGCGGCGGCTTTGAGGGCAACAGCATGACCTGCACCGGCGTGGTCACCAGCGGGATGGCAGAGTATGTCCCCGAGTCCGCCCTGGAGGACGCCAGAGCCCTGATTGCCGCTGACGCCAATTCCTGAACATCTTTATGGCTGTCTTCATGCCCCTCTCTCCCCCGGGAGAGAGGGGCTTTCCTGCCCCTCCCCATCCGGACCCCGCAAAGTCCCCGCCGCTCCCCTCTTTCTGCAGCATCCTGTACGATCGGATTCATGTCCCCGGGAACTCCGGAGGGTCTTCTCCTCTCCCTCCGGAGTCCGCCCGCTCCGCTCCCCCAGACCCCGCCGGGTCCCCCTCTGATCCGGCTCTGACCGGTTGCCGGAAGGGAGAGGGGGCCCGGGCAAAGACCCTCTCCAACCCCGGAGCTTTTTCACAACAGGTCATCGTAGGAGTCCAGAAAGTGATGGCGCACCCCGTTCTGTTTGTAGGCGATGACGGTGCTGAGATTCACGTTCTCCACACTGCGGAAGATGTTGCGCTCCACCTGGGGGTCCTCCGCCGCCAGGCGGCGGATGAGCTGTTTGACCCGGGCCCGCTTGGAGCCCTGCTCCGTCCCGCCGCAGGAGGCGCAGCTCTCGGTGAGGCGGCAGGCACACTGAATGAAGCAGAGATCGTTCTCATTGCGCCAGCGGACAATGTCCGCCTCCCGCACCAGGTAGAGGGGGCGGATCAGTTCCATGCCCTGGAAATTGGTGCTGTGCAGCTTGGGCATCATGGTCTGCACCTGGCCCCCGTAGAGCATGCCCATGAGGATGGTCTCGATCACGTCGTCGAAGTGGTGG
>CAYXVN010000191.1:0-4869 GCA_964468565.1 uncultured Oscillospiraceae bacterium
CCTTCTCCAAGACCGCCGGCTTCACCGGCAACCGCTGCGCCTACACCGTGATTCCCAAGGATCTGAAGCGGGGCGGTGCCTCCATCCACGATCTCTGGAACCGCAGAAGGGCCAGCAAGTTCAACGGAGTGGCCTATGTGATTCAGCGGGCGGCGGAGGCCTCCCTCTCGGAGGAGGGACGGGCCCAGACGGCGGAGGCCATCGCCTATTACCGCCGGAACGCCCAGGTCATCCGGGAGGGGCTCACCTCCTGCGGACTCACCGTCTACGGCGGGGTGAATGCCCCCTACATCTGGGCCCGCACTCCGGACGGCATGGGCTCCTGGGACTTCTTCGACCTGCTGCTGAAGAAGGCCTGTGTGGTCACCACTCCCGGGGCCGGCTTCGGTCCCAGCGGCGAGGGCTATATCCGCCTGACCGCCTTCGGGGATGCTGAAGCCACCCGGGAGGCGGTGGAGCGGATCAAGACGGCACTGTGAGAAAATGAAAAACCGGCCGGGTCCCCAGGGGCCGGCCGGAATGTGAAACCGCCCGGTCTCATGAGATCGGGCGGCGGACTGCGAAGTCAGGAGAGTATGGGTTATGCCTGGAAGTTCTCCACTTCTTCCAGGGTTGGCATGGCGGGAATGGCTCCGCTGCGGGAGCAGGTGAGGGCGGCGGCACGGTTGGCGAAGACAAGGATCTTCTCCAGTTCCTCCGCGCTCAGGTCGGCGAGGGGGCCGTCGGTGCGGCGGGCCAGCCGGCTGAGGACGGCACCGAAGAAGGTATCGCCGGCGCCGTTGGTGTCGCCCACGTGCACCTTGAAACCGGGAACAGTGCCGGTGCGGCCCTGCCAGCGGTAGAAGACACCCTCGCTGCCCAGGGTGACGAGAATGAGGCGGATGCCCCGGTTGTTGAGAATGGCACTGCCCTCCACCAGATCCGAGCACCCGGTGATGAGGGGCAGTTCCTCTTCGGAGAGCTTGATGACATCCACCAGGGGCAGGGGGATGGACATCCACTGCAGGGCGGAGTCCTCATTGGGCCAGAGGGCGGGCCGGAAATTGGGGTCGTAGCTGATCAGTGCGCCTCTGGCCCGGGCTTCCCGGGCGGCGTAAATCGTAGCGGAGCGGGAAGGCCCGGCAGTGAGACTGACGGAGCCGAAGTGCAGGAAGCGGGTGGAGGCCAGTTTGGCATCCTCCACCTCGAAGGCGGACAGATCTTCATCTGCGCCCCGCACAAAGCTGAAGGAGCGCTCGCCCTGGGAATCCACCGAGACGATGGCCATGGTAGTGGGACGGCTGCTCCGGCGGACGGCGCTGGTGTCCACGCCGTTGTCCTGCAGCGTTTTCATGAGGCTGTCGCCGAAGGCGTCACGCCCCACTTTGCCCAGGAAGGCGGCAGAGGCACCCAGGCGGGCGGCAGCCACGGCCACATTGGCAGGGGCACCGCCAGGGTTTGCGGCAAACACTCCGACTCCGTGTTCGTTTACCCCGGTTTGAGTCATATCAATCAGGATTTCGCCAATGGTCGTGATATCAGTCATGGCCGAAACTCCTTTCTGGAAGATACGCGACAGGCGGACATCTGGGGGAGATGGGGGGATACTCCGCAGTCTGTTCACATACCTAGTTATATCATGAGAATTCGGCAAAATGCAAGAAGCAGGCGGGTTTCTTAACAGGATCTTTAATGTATTTTACCGAATAAAGAGGGAGTTAAAGTGTCAGGATTGTCCATTTCTGGAGGACATTCAGCGCCTCTGTTATGGATTTCCGATCTGAGGAAAAAGATCCCTGCACAAAGTTCGCCCTGCCTCCGCCCCGTCCGTTGAGAGTGCGGTTCAGGTTTTTGGTGACAGGGCGCAGGTCGTTCTCTCCCTCCGGACAGCCTATGGCATAGCGGTAGCCGTGGGCATCGTCTCCGGCAAAGCAGGCGCACCAGCCGCCGCACACCTGGAGGACTCCGTCGCAGAAGCGACGCAGGCTGTCCGGTGACAGGCCGGTGGCAAAGAGCATCACGCTTCCCGCTCCGGTGCAGCGGCCGGCCAGGGAGGCAATCTGCTGCTCCTCCACCTGCTGCAGCCGCAGTTTCAGGCTGTCCCGCTCCTCCAGCAGCCGTTCCACGGCGCTGCCGGTCTCAAAGACCTTGGCGGAGAGGAGATTGGAGATATGGTGGTTCTGCCGGGCCGCCCGGCTGAGCCAGTTGAGAGCCCTGCCGCCGCAGACCAGTTCCACACGGACTCCCTCCCGGAAGCGCACCGCACCCAGCAGCTTGACCAGGCCGATCTGCCCGGAAGAGGCCACGTGGGTGCCGCAGCAGGCGCAGGTGTCCGCCCCGGGGAAGGTGACGATACGCACCCTTCCGGACAGTTCCTTCTTGCTGCGGTACTCCAGATCCGCCAGCTGCTCCGGCGTGGGGTATGTGACGGCAACGGGGTGGTCCTCCCACAGGTAGCGGTTGACCCGGTCCTCCAGCCACTGGAGATCTGCCTCGTCCAGAACGGTGTTCAGGTCGACGGTGACCACGTCGGTACCCAGGTGAAAGCCCACATTGTCGCAGGCCCAGCGCCGGTGGGCAAAACCGGAGACAATGTGTTCCCCGGAGTGCTGCTGCATGAAGTCAAAACGCCGGTCCCAGTCCAGTTCGCCCCGGACCAGGCTGCCCTCCTCCAGGGGAGCGGAGCAGGTGTGGACCACCTGGCCGTCCCGCTCGTGGACCTCCAGGACCTTCGCACCGCCCAGGGTGCCGGTGTCCCAGGGCTGTCCGCCTCCCTCGGGGAAGAATGCGGTGCGGTCCAGCAGGATATCATAGCCCTTTCTGCCCTTCCCACAGGAGACCACGCGGGCCTCAAAGGAAGACAGGAAGGAATTGTCCTCATAGAGTTTCTCCATCGGGGAGCCACCTCACTACTCATTTCAGGTGCAGACAGTATAGCACAGGCCCTTTCGGAATGAAAGGGGCAGGACGCCGGAAGGGATCGTGAAATCCCCAGCAACTTTCGTGAAAATATACCGTTTGTTAAGAACCTGCTAAAATCTGTTAAAAACAGGACTGAGCAAATTTACGCAGGGGCAGGTTTCTGATATACTGAGAAAGCCACAGTGGGCTCTGGACAGGAGGTTGGCAATGGAGCTGAAAAAGCAGCTGGATCAGCTGTATGGACGGTTCAGCCGTTGGTACCGGCGGATTCCGGCGACTCCCCGGGGGGTTCTTGTGACGGCCTTCTTTCTTGGCTGCGCCTTTCTGATCAGCAGTTTCCTGATCGGGCACACCGGCGGCGAGAACAACTCGGCGCTGGTGTTCGTGCTGGCCGTGGTGTTCATCTCTCTGCTGACCGACGGGTATATCTTCGGCCTTGCCGCCTCCGTTATCGGGGCACTTATGGTCAATATCTTCTTCATGCCCCCCTACGACCAGTTCTCCCTGAGCCAGAAGGGATATCCGCTGACCATGTTCTCCATGGTGCTGATCTCCTTCGTGGTCTGCGCTCTTATGGGCCGGGTGCGCAAGCAGGCCCGGGACGCGGAGGCCCGGGAGCAGAATGCCCGGATGCTTCTGGAGCAGAACCAGAAGCTCAACGAGGAGAAAAGTGCCATCCAGATCCAGTCCGCCCAGGAGACCATCCGCAGCAACATCCTGCGGGCGGTGTCCCACGATCTGCGCACTCCTCTCACCGCCATATCGGGGACAGCCTCTGTGCTGCTCAACTCGCCGGAGGTCTCCCCCCGCAATGTGGCCATGCTGCAGGACATCAAGAATGACGCGGATGCCCTCATCAACATGGTGGAGAACCTGCTTTCGGTGACCCGTCTGGAGGACGGGGTGGTTCCCCTGAAAAAACGGGGAGACATGCTGGAGGAAGTGGCGGGAGATGCCGTTCTTACCACCAAGCGCCGCTTTCCCGGCTGCGGGGTGGAACTGGAACTGTCCGATGACATTCTCTTTCTCTCCATGGAGCCCATGCTCATCAAGCAGGTCATGGTCAATCTTCTGGAGAATGCCATACGCCACTCGGGTGACACTCAGCATATAGTCATGAAGCTGTACCGCCAGGAGGACTGTGCGGTGGTGGAGGTCCGGGATCAGGGCAAGGGACTGTCGGAGGAGGTGCTGGAGGCCATCCGGGAGGGACGGCCTCTGAAGGTGGGGGAATCGGCCGACTCCACCCGGGGCATGGGCATCGGACTGTCGGTCTGCCAGAGCATCATCAAGGCCCACGGAGGATTCTTTGAAGCATCCAACGCCCCCGGAGGGGGCGCCCTGTTCCGATTCGGACTGCCCATGGAGGAGGTGCCTTTCGAGGCATGAGTGAGAAACGAACGATACTGGTCATCGAGGACGAGCATGCCATCAGCAACTTCATCTGCCGGGCGCTCACCGCCAGCGACTACAAGGCGATTCCCGCCTCCGGTGGGAAGGAGGGACTGTCTCTCTTCTTTTCCCACGGGCCGGATCTGGTGCTTCTGGATCTGGGCCTGCCGGATATGGACGGGCTGGATGTGCTGGCGCAGCTCAGCGATCTGCCCCGGGAGGTGCCGGTGATTATCATCTCCGCCCGGGACCGGGAGTCGGAAAAGGTGCGGGCACTGGACATGGGAGCGGATGACTACGTGGTGAAGCCCTTCGGTGTGTCGGAGCTGCTTGCCCGTATCCGCACCACCCTCCGGCGGGCGGACCGGCTGAAGGTAAGCCAGGGCATTCAGAGGGATGTGTACAAGGTCAAGGATCTGACGGTGGACATTGCCAGGCACCAGGTGCTGCGGGGTACGGAGCAGATCCATTTTACCCAGAATGAGTTCAAGATCCTGGAACTGCTGGCCATCCACGCCGGCAAGGTGCTGACCTACGACTTCATTCTGGAGCATGTGTGGGGACCCTACGGGGGCA
>CAYXVN010000192.1:0-4819 GCA_964468565.1 uncultured Oscillospiraceae bacterium
CAACATGGGAAACTGGGCATCGAAGTCGTACCTGGGAGAGAGATTCTCAGCGGTCCTGTGGGTCAGGGCCTCTGCAGCAGTGCGGACGTACCTGGCTCACTGCTCTCTGGCGGCGGCGATGGTGTCCCATTCGTCGTGGATGACCCGGCAGTAAAACCGCTGGGAAGCGTCTCCCTGAGGGCTGCGGACGCGGGGTTTATTGGCTGACCATTTCTGCATTGTCATCGCCTCCTGTGCGGCAGTCCGGATCTGCTGCTCATTATAGACCTTACCACATTGCCATGCAAGTGCTTTTGCGAAGAAAAATACGAAACTTTTCTTCGGAGGGGGATATCGGGCCGGGAACGGCCGGACCGACCGGTACACTGCGGTATCACCTGGTCCTGTCCGCAATGTACCGGTGGCCTGCCGTCAGCGACGCCGCCGGGCAGACCATCCGCAGTTCCACCGGGCCGGTGCCCGGCAGGCATGGCGGATGTCTTCGGGCCATAAACCACCACTGCCACCATGTCCGCATGACGTCCTCCGCCCCGCCCCAGCGACCTGATCTGCGCTCTGAAGAGGATGACCGGCCGGGATGTGCGGAAGCCTCACTCCCACCGGCTGTCTCCACCCTGACGGATGGAGCCTGCGGCAGAGCGCTCTGCCGGTCAGCGGGGCCCTGCGCCCCACCGGGAAAAACAGGCGGGGGCACCCGCTGCCGGATGCTCCCGCTGCTTTCAGTAGATGAACATGGCGTCCCCGAAGCTGTAGAAGCGGTACTGTTTGCGCACTGCTTCCCGGTAGGCGGCCAGCACATGTTCCCGGCCGGCCAGAGCGGAGACCAGCATGATGAGGGTGGACTTGGGAAGGTGGAAGTTGGTGATGAGGGCATCCGTCACCTTGAAGCGGTAGCCCGGGTAGATGAAGATGTCGGTCCAGCCGGAGCACTCCCTCAGAGTGCCGTCCTCCGCGGCGAAGCTCTCCACGGTGCGGCAGGAGGTGGTGCCCACGCACACCACCCGGCCCCCCCGGCGCCTGGTCTCGTTGATGAGGTCCGCCGTCTGCTGGGGGATGAGACAGAACTCGCTGTGCATCTCGTGGCCCTCAATGTCGTCTGCCTTCACCGGGCGGAAGGTACCCAGGCCCACATGAAGGGTGATGAAGCAGATCTTTACCCCCAGGGCCCGGATCTCCTCCAGGAGGGCGGGGGTGAAGTGAAGTCCCGCGGTGGGGGCGGCGGCGGACCCGGAGGCCCGGGAGTACACGGTCTGGTAGCGCTCCGGATCCTTCAGCTTCCCGTGGATGTAGGGGGGCAGGGGCATCTCGCCCAGGCACTCCAGCACTTCCAGGAAGGTGCCGCTGTAGAGGAAGTGGACGAGGCGCATGCCGTCCGGCAGTTCGGCGAGGATTTCCGCGATCAGTTTCCCCTCGCCGAAGTATACCTTGGACCCCGGCCTCACCCGCTTGCCGGGACGGGCCAGGCACTCCCAGTTGTCCTCTCCCCGGTAGGTGAGCAGCAGCAGCTCCACGGTGCCGCCGGTGCTCCGTTTCCCCTTCAGGCGGGCCGGCAGTACCCGGGAGTCGTTGAGCACCAGGCAGTCGCCACTGTGCAGCAGCCGGGGCAGTTCGTAGAAGTAGCGGTCCTCCGTCTCTCCGGTGACGCGGTTCAGGATCATAAGGCGGGAGGTGTCTCTCTGCTCCATCGGAGACTGGGCTATCAGTTCCTTCGGCAGGCGGTAGTCAAAATCTGAGGTTTTCAATTCATCTGCCCTTTCTGAATGATCTGTATGAAAAATGCCCTTACCATGGGACAAGTTCCGTTCCGGGAAAGTAGAAGGTGACAATCTGGTCGTAGGTAAAACCCCGGTCCGCCATTGCATAGGCGCCGTACTGGCTCATCCCCACCTGATGGCCCCAGCCTGCTCCGGAGAAGGAGAAGGTATCCCCCACGATGGTGACCTGCCGCCCTCCGGTGGCGATGGTCTGCGCTCCCGGGTCCCCCTGCTCCCGGGCGGGGGCGCTGCCGGGATAGGCGCTGTCCTGACCGTTGCCGTAGAGGGCCTCCGCCGCCGTGGTGCTGCCGGTAAAGGCGGCTGCGCCGGAGCGATAGGGGGCAGCGCTGTCCGGGTCCTGCTCCGGAGCGGCTGCACCGGAGGAGCCGGAGGGGGTGCCCAGGGCGGAGGTGGTATCCCCCTGGCCGGTGATCATCTGGGGGGACTCCCCCGCCGGGACAGGCGTTCCCGTGCCGTCCACCACCCAGGCCTCCTCCAGGGGAAGGGACTGTCCGCCGTTTACCGTCAGGCTGCCCTCAGATGGACCCGGGAGAGGGGTGGTGCCCGGTGCCGGGTTGGAGGTGCCCGGATTTCCCGGAACGGAGGTTCCGGGCTGGGCGGTGCCCGGCCGGCTGGGCTGATCCACCGGAGCTGGAGGATTGGAGGGATTGGGGGTGGCGGGGCTGACGGCGGGTGCCACTTTTTGGCCGTTGACCGTGAAGTGGATGGACCGCAGGCCCAGAACCCCCCGGATGCTGGGGCTGGAGCGGGGAGTAAATGTGTTGCTCTTCCCGTTGGCATAGCCAAGAACCATGCGGATCACATTGCCGGTGGGAGAGTAGGTGAGGGTGATGCGGCTGACGCTGGTGCCCACGGCAAAGCCGTACTTCTGCACCTGCCGGGTGAGACTGGCGGCGGAGAAGGTGACGGTCCAGGGGGACATGTCGTTGATGTCGTCCGCCTCCTTCTCATAGGGATCCACGATGCCCTTCAGGTAGGGGGCGGCATTGGCGGTGTCCGTCCCCCAGATGTTGAAGGCGTCCTCGCTGGCGCCCCCGTGGGAGGAGGAGTAGGGGGTCTCCGCCAGCTTTCCGCCGTACTTCACCACCAGGCCCCGGGTGGCGTCACAGGCCTGGTCGCTCTTTTCAGAGGGGCCATACCCCTCCCGGCCGGAGCCCATGCCGTTGTAGACCTGGCTGTAGGCGGTGTTGGAGACGTCAAAGCCCAGGGACCGGTAGGCGTTGAGCTTGCTGAGCACGTAGGTGCGGGCGCACATGGCCTGGGCCTTCAGGGCCTCCAGGGGCCAGTCCCGGCCCATCTCGTAGCAGACCACGCCCTTCACGTAGTCCTCCAGTTCCACCACGTTGACCACGGTGAGGTTGCCCCCGTTGATGCGGCGGAAGGTGAAGCCGCCCCGGTATGCATTGCCGGAAAACCAGGTGGAGGGATCCGCCGCCCTGGTCACGTCCGGCAGGACGGCCAGGGCCCGGGAGCTGTCATCAGACTGGAACAGGACCTGGTCCGTTCCCATCTTCACCACGCTGATGCCGGCGGTGGTGGTGCCCACGATGGAGCAGCCCTCCAGCCCCAGCTTCGTGCGGGCCTGGATGGCGGCGTTCTGGGAGGTGTAGGCCCCCACCCGGGCCTGGAAGGTCCCCCCGATCCACGCCGGGAAGCCCCCCTCATAGGCGGCTGCCGCCGCCTGGGCCTGGGCAAGGCTGGGATACAGGTCCCCCAGCACGATGTGGTAGCAGCCCACGGCCACGCTGCCGGAGAAGGAGGCGGAGTAGGTGTTTCTCCCCTGGGAGCGGTCGTAGCCGTAGAAGAGGTTCTGGGTCTTGAGCACCGCGATCTCCTTCATGTCCCCTTCCGTGCGCAGCAGTTCCACGAAGTTGAGATCATCGTCGTAGTAGCCGATGCGGTAGCCCGACCCGGTGCGGTTGACCAGAGGGGCCGCCTCCAGGGCGGAACTGCCGGTGGCGGAGGAGGTGGAGGCCAGCCCCACCCGGATCAGAGTCTCCCCCTGGCCGTTGACCCGGGTGGCGGCAGCGGCCCGGGGTGCGGTAAGGGGAATGCAGAGCACCGCCGCAAGGAGGAACGCGGCGATTTTGATCAGCTTTCGTTTCATGACAGCCTCCTGATTGTGTAATTTCGGCCGGATCCCTCTCTTGACAGGTCCCGGGAATCATGATAGGATGGGCACAAACTGTGGCAGGGCGGTTTTTATCCCTGTGGCCGGGGCAGGATCCCGCAGCCGCCACGGGGAATGGGCCGGCCGCCGGGGGCCCCTCCGCCGGCAGGGACGCTTTCCGGGGAGGGATCCGGGGACGCCGGAGCCCTGAGTGCCATTATAATCCCAAATCAGGGGCAGGTGAAGCCGCTGATTTTTCTTTTTCAAAAAATCGTTCAGGTCGGAGGTCACAGACATGAAAACCTACAGAGCAGGAGTCATAGGGGCAACGGGCATGGTGGGTCAGCGCTTCGTCACCCTGCTGGAGCACCATCCCTGGTTCCGTCTCACCGCCGTGGCGGCCAGTTCCCGCTCGGCGGGCAGGACCTACCAGGAGGCCGTGGCCGGCCGCTGGGCCATGACCACCCCCATTCCCGCCGGGGCCAGGGACCTCACCGTGCTGGACGCCCAGAGGGATGTGGAGAAGATCGCCTCCCAGGTGGACTTTGTCTTCTGCGCCGTCAACATGGAGAAGTCCGCCATCCGGGCTCTGGAGGAGGGCTACGCCAGGGCGGAGATCCCGGTGATCTCCAACAACTCCGCCAACCGCTGGGTGGAGGACGTGCCCATGGTGATGCCGGAGATGAACCCGGAGCACCTGGCGGTGATCCCCTTCCAGCGCCGCCGCCTGGGGACCCGCCGGGGCTTCATTGCCGTCAAGTCCAACTGCTCCATCCAGTCCTACGCCCCCGCCATCCACCCCCTGCTGAAGTACGGGGTGGACCGGGTGCTGGTGTGCACCTACCAGGCCATCTCCGGAGCGGGAAAGACCTTTCAGCGCTGGCCGGAGATGGAGGACAACGTGATTCCCTACATCGCCGGGGAGGAGGAGAAG
>CAYXVN010000193.1:0-4780 GCA_964468565.1 uncultured Oscillospiraceae bacterium
CCTACAAGAAGAACATGTTCGCCCTGCTGGGCAAGCCCGGCTACGAGGACATGAAGGCCGCCCTGGAGGCCCGCCTGTAAGAGAATTCCCTTTTCTGAATCGGAAAGCCCCTCCCGGAACCCGGGAGGGGCTTTTGGCATCATGGGGCCGGTCTGGCCCGGAGATAGGCGGCGGGACCGCTCTCGTAGAGGTTGCCTCCGTGGGCGTCCAGAATCACGGTGAGGGGGAAGTCCTTCACCTCCAGGCGCCGCACCGCCTCGCAGCCCAGGTCCTCCCAGCAGATGATCTCCAGCTGTTCCACGCTGGCGGCCATCAGAGCGCCGGCTCCGCCCAGGGCGGCCAGGTAGACCGCGCCGTTGCGGACCACCGCTTCCTTCACCGCCTGGCTGCGCTCCCCCTTGCCGATCATGATGGCCTGGCCCAGATCCAGCAGGCGGGGGGAGTAGGCGTCCATGCGGCCGCTGGTGGTGGGGCCGGCGGAACCGATCACCTGGCCGGGACGCTCCGGGGTGGGTCCCACGTAGTAGAGGGCGGAGCCCTCCACGGGAACGGGCAGGGGCTCTCCCGCGTCCAGCCGCTCCATCATCCGCTTGTGGGCTGCGTCCCGGGCGGTGTAGACCGTGCCGGAGAGCAGGACGGTGTCGCCGGCGCGCAGGGGAGCCAGATCCTCCCGCTTCACAGGGGTTGTCAGGTTGTACTGCATGACGGATGCTCCTTCCGGATGGACTACAGCTGTGCGCTGGCCCGGCGGGTGACGTGGCAGCTGACGTTGACCGCCACAGGCAGACCGGCCACGTGGGTGGGCGCCGCCTCAATGGCCAGTCCCAGGCAGGTGGTGCGCCCCCCGAATCCCTGGGGGCCGATGCCAAGGCCGTTGATCTCCTCCAGCAGTTCCCGCTCCAGGGCGGCGTAGAAGGGGTCCGGGTGGGGCACGTCCAGGGGGCGCAGCAGGGCGTGCTTGGCCAGGGCGGCCACCTTGTCAAAGGATCCCCCGATGCCGATGCCCAGAATGACGGGAGGACAGGGGTTGGGGCCGGCCAGGCGCACGGTTTCCACCACGAAGTGCTTTACTCCCTCCAGGCCGTCGGCCGGCTTCAGCATGGCCAGACGGCTCATGTTCTCGCTGCCGAAGCCCTTGGGCGCCACCGTGATGTGCAGCTGATCGCCGGGCACCAGGCGCAGGGTGATGGCGGCGGGGGTGTTGTCCTCGGTGTTCACCCGGCGCAGGGGATCCGCCACGATGGACCGGCGCAGATAGCCCTCCCGGTAGCCCCGGCGCACCCCCTCCTGGATTGCATCCTCAAAGCTGCCCGCAATGTGCACCTCCTGTCCCAGTTCCACAAAGACACAGGCCATGCCGGTGTCCTGGCAGATGGGCAGCTCCCGCTGCCGGGCCAGGGACAGGTTGTCCTCCAGCAGCCCCAGGGTCTGGCGGGCCAGGGGCCAGGGCTCCTGCTCCCGGCAGGCGGCCAGGGCGGCGGCCACATCGGGGGGGAGCCGGGTGTTGGCCTGGATGCACAGGCGGGCAACGGTGTCGGTGATCTGCGAGGCGGGGATGGTCCTCATGGGTGTGTTCCTCCTCAGGGCCCCGGCGGGGGGCGGTTTTCCCCATTCTAGCAGAGTGCGGGGGAAAATGCTACCGGGGAGAGGAAAAATTTCCGCCGGGCGGGGAGCGGGGGCGAATTCCAGGTGCCCGGGTGAGAGGGGAGGGAGAATCCCAGGGGGGAAGGGATCTGCTCCATCTTTCCGGCCCTCCGGGTGCTCCCCGGCCGGTTGCGGCACCGGGCATTAAGGGGTTGCCCGGGGGAGAGGGGGAAAAACTCCATCTTGCCAGCAGGAGGCAAAGCATGTATGATGGCAGGACCGGTCCGGAGGGGCCGGATTTTGAAACAGGGAGGCAGATATATGGAGGATCTGACCTTGGAACAGCGGAGGGATCTGAAACGGCGGGGCATCATCCTTAACCGGGACAGGGAGACCTTCAGCGTACGGGTCCTGACGGAGGACGGAACCCTGAATGCCGGGCAGCTGGAGGTGCTGAGTCAGGCGGCTCAGCGGTTCGGAGACGGCAGGGTGGCCCTGACCGTACGGATGACGGTGGAGATCCAGAGGGTTCCCCGGGAGGCCATCGGGCCCCTGTGTGACTTTCTGGAGGAGCATGGTCTCGTTCCGGGAGGCGGGGGAAACCGGGTGCGCCCCATTGTGGTCTGCAAGGGGACCGTCTGCAGCCACGGGCTGCTGGATACCCAGGCCCTGGCCCGGGAACTCCACCAGACCTTTTACCTGGGCTGGAAAGACGTGCCCCTGCCCCACAAGTTCAAGATCGGGGTGGGGGGCTGCCCCAACGGCTGCATCAAGCCGGACCTGAACGACTTCGGCATCACGGGCTGGAAGGGGGGCTGCCGGATTATGCTGGGTGGCCTCTGGGGCCGGCACCGCCGGGTGGCCAACCTGCTGGAGGGGGTCTATTCGAAGAAAGAGACCTTCCGCATTCTGGAGCGGACCCTGACGCTCTGGAAGGAGCAGGGAAAGACCGGGGAGCGGTTTGGCACCTTCCTGGACCGGACCGGGGTGGATGTTTTCCTGGACCAGGTGATGGAGAACTCGGTCGGGTAGAAGGCGGGAGCGCCTCCCCGACCCGGGAGAGAATGCAAGAAGGCTCTGAATCTTCCGATTCAGAGCCTTCTTCCCGGTGGTCCGAGTGCTGAGATTCGAACTCAGGGCCTCTTGAACCCCATTCAAGCGCGATACCAAACTTCGCCACACCCGGATCTCAGGGCTGTTCCCAAAACAGCTTACCCATTTTAGCACGCAGATCCGGGGAAGGCAAGACCTGCGGGATAAAATAATGCACAAGAATCCATTCCAGATCAGGACATAGACTGTGCACAATCACAGCTGCGCTTCAGCCTTTCCAGGCCCAGGCGGTGGCGGTGGCCTCCGGAACGGAGGCGGTATCCCACTGGTGGTCGGTCTGGCGGAGAAAGTCGCTGGTGCAGTTGAAGTAGCGGTGGGCCAGGGACTGGGGGACCTCAAAGGCGGAGATGGGATCGTCCCAGGTGCAGTCCACGCAGTACCACTGGCCGTCCAGCTTTACCATGTTCCAGGCGTGATCCTCCGTGGCGGAGTAGGCGGTGCCCCGGACCGTGATGCATTCGATGTTCAGCAGATCCATGCACAGCTGGAAGGTGGTGGTGTAGCCCAGACAGATCCCCTTGCCGTAGGTGAGAAATCCGTAGGGGTTGTCGTTGTCCGGCGACTCCTGGAAGCCGGGGTCATGGGTCAGGGTGTTGGAGTCATATTCTCCCCAGCGGATGATCCAGTCGTGAACCGCCAGCTCCTGCTGATAGGGGCTGAGACCGCCCAGGCCGCTGAGTATCTCCCGGCACTTCTCCAGCACCGCCAGGTTCTTGGGGGTGAGGCCGGAGGTGTCGCCGCTGGCGTAGGCCTGTTTCACGTCCTCCGCCCGGTACTCGTCCGGAAGGGCGGGCTCCGGTTCCGGTTCCGGTTCGGGCTGGGGCTCCGGTTCGGGTTCGGGTTCGGGTTCAGGTTCCGGCTGGGGTTCCGGTTCAGGCTCCGGCTCCGGCTGGGGAGCCGGGTCCGGCTGAGGGGAGGGCCGGGAGGAGGAACTGCCCGGGGTGGTGGAGGGCTGTGTGGGCTGGGGTGTTGTGCCGGCGCTCTGCTGAGGTGTCTGGGTGCCGGAAGAGGGCTGCCGGCCGGAGGAGCCGGAAGAGGCGGAAGTGCCGGAGGAGGCAGAGGATCCGGACTGGGAGGAGGCCTCACCGGGAGCGCTGACGGAGGAGGAAGCTGAGGAGCTCTCCCCTGAGGAGGCGGAGGAAGAAGCCGGGGAGGGGGATGTGAGATAGTCCTCCAGCTGCCCGGCGGGGGAGCTGCCCCGGAAGCAGTCCAGAAAGGCCTGCCGTCCCCCCTCCGGATCCGGGCAGAGGATCAGGGCCAGACAGGAGCCGGAGGAGGCCACCAGGCCGTTCTCCACCAGGGCGGCCTGCTCCGGGGCGTAGCCGGTGAAGTCTCCCTCCCGCTTCTCCTGATAGGCGGCAAGGGCCTGCTCCGCCTCCCGGACCGAGGCGCCCTCGGCCAGCTTCAGTACGGCCACTTCCGTGGCCGCCGCGCCCTCAGCCACGCAGATGACGGCGTCGGTGACGGAGTCGGGGGCGATGCCGTAATACTGCTCCAGGTAGTCCGGGAAGAGTCCCCCGTCCTCCGGGGTGAGGGCGGTGAGGGAGGGCAGATCCTCCTGGCTGGCCAGAATGGCGGCAGCCAGCTCCCGGGCGGTGGCCTGTGTCTCCTCCTGGGAGGAGGAGACAGAGGAGGCGGGGGAGGCACTGGAAACGGAGGAGGAAGAAGAAGAGGAATCACGCTGCCTTGAGCAGGCGGAGAGCAGAAGCAAAGCCGCAGTCAGGGCGGCAAGAAGACGTCTCATGGCGCACCTCACAGGGGGAGTCCGGGACAGGGGCATCCCTTTTTTCTCATAGTATACGCCTTCAGGCGGAGAAGATCAAGCAGCAGGGAAAAAAGGACCGCCCGGGGAGGGACCCCGGACGGTCTGGGAAAGGGGAAGGAGAGACTCAGCTGTAGGTCTCCACCACCCTGGCATCCTCCTCCCGGCGGCTCTCGATGGCCTCCTTCAGGATCATGTCCTTGACCTTCATCAGGCGGATGGTGTTGGCCCGTTCGTTCTCGTCCAGCTTCATGGTGATGTATTTGATGTTGGCCTCCATCTCGGGAATCTTGACGTACTCCAGAGCGTTGACCCGGCGGC
>CAYXVN010000194.1:0-4776 GCA_964468565.1 uncultured Oscillospiraceae bacterium
TTCGGGGCGAAGTCGAATTGAGGCGATAGAGCTTTATTCGATTTTATTGAGCGGTACCGGTTACCAGAATGCGGCTGGTGCCGGCGGGAACCACGGAGACGCCGTCCCGGATGCGCTGTTCCAGCTCGTCCGCCAGGCGGTTGCACATCTGAGCACAGCGCACCGGATCGTCGAAGAAGGCAATCTGCGTCATCAGCAGGGCGTCCCGGCCGGAGATGGGCAGGCACTCGCTTTTCCGGCAGGCATACACCCGGGCCATGGCCTTCCGGCGCCCGTTGATGGTGTGGATGGCGGCCCCCAGTTTTTCCGGGGTGATGGCATTGCCGGTGAACTCCTCCACCTTGGCGGCAAAGTCGGCGATCTCATCCTTCCACTTAAGAATATCCTTCTCCCGCTTCATCTGGGGCAGGTCCATGATGTACATGGGCACATCCTCCCCCAGAATCTCGTAGGCCTTTTTCTTGCCGTCGCAGGTGGTCTCCCCCACATACATGTCTGCGATGCGGAAGAAGGGGCAGGTCCGACCCAGCCGGGCACCCACCGAGGCCTTCACCAGGGGACAGGTGCTCTTGGGCAGCACCTTCTCGCCGTCAGGGACCCAGAACTGGGAGCCGCCGCACAGTCCGGTAACAATGCCATCCGCAGCAATGATGACCTCGTCCGGCACGTAGACGCAGAAGGTGCCAAAGACCTTGCGGCCCGTCTTCTGGGCCTCGATCAGTTCCGCAGGGCGGATGCCGTGGACTTCCGCAATGACAAGATCCCAGTAGTCCATGGCCTTGGGCCGGTTCTCCTGGCTCAGAAACACATCCCCCACGGCGGTGGGCAGCACCTGACAGAGCAGGTCGTGGTTCTCCATGTCCATCCCCAGATCCTGCCACATCTGACGGTAATCAGCCATACTTGTGTCCTCCTCATTTTCTGTTCTGCCCGTATCATGATCATGCCGGGCATACACGTTCCGGCATGGGGCGCTCTATGCCTCAGCGGCCAGTTCCCCCAGGGCGGCGACCGCCTGATCCACTTCCCCTTCGGTATTGTACCAGGAGAAGCTGAAGCGGACAGCCCCCTGCTCCTGAGTGCCCAGTGCCCGGTGCATACGGGGGGCACAGTGGGCGCCGGGGCGGGTGGCGATCTGGTATTCCTCGCTGAGGGCGTCGGATACGGCACCGGACTCCCAATTAAAGAGATTCAGCGCCACCACCGCCGTCCGGGGATGGCCCGGGGTGAAATCCCCATAGACCTTCGCCCCCGGGATGGCGGAGACCCCTTGGTAAAACCGGCGCATCAGCTTCTGTTCGTGGGCCTGAATGGTCTCCACTCCGGTCTCCTCCAGAAAATCCAGGGCGGCGGAGAGACCCAGGATCCCGTGGCTGTTGAGGGTTCCCGCCTCCAGCCGGGTGGGATACTCCCGGGGCTGTTCCGGGTTGTAGGACTGGACTCCGGTGCCCCCCGTCTTGAACGGCCGGATTTCCACCCCCTCCCGGATGCAGAGTCCGCCGGTGCCCTGAGGGCCCATCAGGCCCTTGTGGCCGGTAAAGCAGAGGATGTCAATGCCCATGGCCTCCATGTCGATGGGCACACAGCCGGCGGTCTGGGAGGCGTCCAGGATGAACAGCAGCCCTCTCTCCCGGGCCAGGGCTCCCACCCGGGCCACGTCGATCATCTCTCCGGTCAGGTTGGAGGCGT
Organism: uncultured Oscillospiraceae bacterium; assembly: GCA_964468565.1. Lineage (GTDB taxonomy): Bacteria > Bacillota > Clostridia > Oscillospirales > Oscillospiraceae > Lawsonibacter. The sequence continues at coordinate 1,690 of CAYXVN010000194.1, forward strand.
GGGTGCAGACGATGGCCCGGGTCTCCGGCCGGATCAGCTTCTCAAAGGCATCTCCGTTCACCCGGCCCTGCCGGTCCGCCGGGACGAAGTCCAGGGTGATCCGCCCCTCCCGTTCCAGGCGGTACAGGGGACGCAGGACCGAATTGTGTTCCAGATCCGTGGAGATCACGTGGTCACCGGGATTCAGGGTCCCGGTGATGGCGATGTTCAGCGACTCGGTGGAGTTGCAGGTGAAGACAACGTGGTCCGGCCTCCGGCAGTGGAACAGGCGGGCAACCTTTCGCCTGGCGTCATAGATCGTGCGGGATGCCTTCAGAGCACCGGAGTGGGTTCCCCGGGAGGCATTGCCCATGGTGGTCATGGCCTCCACCACTGCCTGAATCACCTGGGGCGGCTTCTTCAGGGTGGTAGCCGCATTGTCCAGATAGATCATCCCATCACCTCCCGGAAAGCCTCCAGACGGGTGCGGATCTGGGCGGAGTCGCTCTGGGAGTAGTCGGTCTCCAGCACCAGACAGGGGATCCCCAGCCGCTCCGCCAGTCTGCGGATCTGGAGAGATTCCACCGCATAGGGCGTACAGGCCTGCAGGTCCACCTCCAGGATGCCCTCCACCTGGTACTCCCGCACCAGCCGCTCAATCAGGTCCATCCTCCGCAGGTTGGGAGTCATGACCGCGCACCCGATCTCCAGATACCCCTCCGCAATGGCCCGGACAATGTCCTCCGCCTCAGGATCGATCTGCACAATGGCGGGGCGGATGCCGGAGCAGTTCTCGAAGCAGACCACCACACAGCCGGCCTCCTCCAGGGCCCCCACTGTCTTCTCCAGCACGCCCCCGATGGGGCAGCCGGTGACCAGAACCCTCCGGGCCCCCCGGAAGTCCTGCCGGGGACCTGCCTTCACGCTTTCACGAAGCTGGTCCATCTTCTCAATGCGCTCCCGGGAGTCGAAGAGAAAGCCGGCCCCCTCCAGGGTCCGGTACAGCTGAAGGCCGCTCATGGGGGGCGGTACCTGCTTCTGCAGCTCCATCAGGCCCAGACGGGCCCTGCGCTCGGCATTGCGGACCCGGACCGCCTCCCGCAGGGCGGAGTCGGAACAGGTCACGTGGAACCGCTCCTCCAGAAAGGCAATGAGACGGTGCAGTTCCGCCGTCCAGGAAGAGCCGGCATCCGGGCTGCTGCCCTGGGGCAGGTGCAGAACGAAGGTGGGTTTCCGCTCCCCCAGCAGCTCATACATCTTCTTCTTCCCGTCGCAGGTGGTCTCTCCCACGATCAGGTCGGAGAAATAGGTGTAGGGGCACCGGTCGGTGAGGGCAAAGCCGTAGCTGGACTTGATCAGGGGACAGAGGTTGCGGGGAAGATGGGCCTCCGCAGCGGGAATGGTCTCCTCGCTCATGCCGCAGAGGCTCACCGCGGTGAATCCGGCCGCGTCCAGAATCTCCAGGGGGGTGAAAGCGCAGAAGATGCCGGCCACCAGGCCGCCCTCCTCCTTGCGCTGCTTCACCCGCAGAAACCCCGCCTTTCTGGCCTCTCCGAACTCCTCAAACTTCTCAGGAAGTTCCGTATTCATGGCTGTTCTCCTCATTTCTGTGATCTGCTCAGCATCCTGGCGCTGAGAGCCGCCCCGATGGCCCCGGCATACCGCCCGTCCGGGCAGGCCAGCACATCCCGGTTCAGGGCACGGGACAGGCTCCGCCGCAGCGGCTCCACCTCGCACAGGCCGCCGGTGAGGCACACCGTCTCCCCCAGGCTCAGACGTCCCGTCTGGGAGGTCACCTTGCGGATGATGGAGTCCAGCACCGCGTGGGCGATGTTCTCCCGGCTCTCCCCCCTGCCGATGAGGCTGATGACCTCGGACTCGGCGAAGACGGTGCACATGGAACTGATGGACACCCCGCCACCCTCTTCGGCCAGGGCACACAGTTCCTCCGGCGCCACCCCCAGGGTATTGGCCATCACCTCCAGGAAGCGGCCCGTTCCGGCGGAGCACTTGTCGTTCATGACGAAATCCCGCACCTGGCCACCGGCCACGTCGATGATCTTGGTGTCCTGCCCCCCGATGTCCACCACCGTCATGTCTCTGCGGCGGTACACCGCACAGGCCCCCCGGCCGTGGCAGGTGATCTCCGTGACGCAGCGGTGGGCATAGGGGACGGAGACACGCCCGTATCCGGTTGCCACCACCCGGGCCTGCTCCAGGGGAAAGCCCAGCCCTTCCAGCTGTTCCCGGATTTCCCGGGCGGTCTCCACGCTGCTCCACCCGGTGGGCTGGAGGGACCGGTGAACAATCCGGCCCTCCTGGTCCATCACCACCGTCTTGGCGCTGGTGGACCCGATGTCTATCCCGATGCAGATATCCACGGCTCCCATCCTCTCCACAGGCATAAATGCCCTCGAAAAGTGTAACACGGCCCCCCTCCGAATACAACCGGAGAGGTCCCCATAAAAAATCTCATCAATAGAAAAAACTGATCAATATCTTATATTATATATCATAGGCACACTGTTCCCCCTCCCTCCGGTGGAAGGAGCCTTTCTCTCCGGGGGATGCCCCTTCGGCCTGTTCCAGCCGGTCCCCGCCGGGGGAGGGAAGAGGCCCCGGGGAGGGCCGGACCTGCTCCCTTCCCCGGGAAAGGTTCCGGGCCATGGGGAGACGTCAGCCCCCGGAGGCCATCTTCTGAAGGACAGAAAGGGGCCGGGCACTGCGGGCAGCATGCCGCTCCGGAAGGAGGCTCCGGTGCCGCGGGTTTTCCCTGGACCCTCCCCGGGCAGGTCGGGGGGGAGAAGACCTTCTCTGAAGGGGCGGACAGCGGGTCCGGATCCTCTCCTGGCCGGAGGAAGGGGCTCTCATATCGGCAGGGCACTCCAGTCAGCGACGTCGAACTTCAGAAGGCGGCACAGCAGCCGCTGCTCCGCCTGCAGGGGCGCCATGCGCCACCGGCCGTCCCCGAAGCGCACTGCGGTGATGAGGCGGAACAGCTCCCGCACATCTGAACCGGATCATCCCCAGCCTGACCGGGGAACTGGCGAAGTTCCTGCCGGAAGGCAGCGTATTCGTCACCACCGGCAGGGAAACGGCAGCTTACCG
>CAYXVN010000195.1:0-4679 GCA_964468565.1 uncultured Oscillospiraceae bacterium
CTGAGGGTTTGCCCTGCTCCGGGGGATTCTCCGGCTCAGAGGGATTCTCCGGCTCCGGGGGATTCTCCGGCTCATCATCCACCCAGTCGTCATCATCGTCAGAGGGGGTGTAGACCCGGATGGTTGCCATGGCCTCCGCCGGTCCGTAGACCGTCTCGGTGGCAGCGGGCGTAAACACAACCCGCACAATGTGGGTGCCCTCCGGCAGATAGTACAACCTGGCGGTGGTCCCGGTGTCCCCCAGAATGACCCCGTCCAGATAGAAGGCCAGGGTGCCCTCCGGGTCTGTGCTGGCGTAGGGGCTGCGGCTCAGGGTGGCCCGGGCGGTGACGGTGTCACCGGTGTGGGCCGTGGAAGGAACATGAAGAGTGAGAACCGGCGTGAGTTTCCCCGCCGGGCTCACGGTTATGGATGCCGTGGCGCTGGTGGTCTCATACACCGTCTCCCATTCCGCCGGGGTGAAAACCACCGTAACGGTGTGTTCCCCTGCGGTAAGACCGGTCAGCACCGCGCTGTAGCTGCCGCCGGGTATCCGGTTCCCATCCAGGTAGAAGGTGAGGGTCCCCTGGGGCTCAGTTCCCACACTGGGATTGGGGCTCAGGGTGGCGGTGGCGGTGACGGTATCACCCACCCGGGCGCTGTCCGGCAGGCTGAGGGTCAGCACCGGCTTCACGGTCTGGCCGGAGGGCTTTTTCTCCAGAACGGTATCCTCCCGGGTAATTTCATCTTCTGCCAGAGCATCCCGGAAGTAGCGGTGGCAGTCCCCGCAGTACCAGTAGGGGATGTTGCCCTCCGCCTCCTCGGTGGGCTCCTTGCCCTCCACGAACTTCAGGTCCGTGTGGGCCTTGGGGTCCGTCACGTCTTTGAGTTCCTCTTTCCCCTCCGGGTCCGCGAACCGGGCGCCGCAGGAGGGGCACTCCCAGTAGGCCAGGGTTCCGTTCTCCGTACAGGTGTGGGGCACCGCAGGGTGCTCCACCAGGGCATCATGGACGTGGGTCGCTTCCACCACATGTACGGTGACTGTGCCGGTGAGGGTCACGGTGGCGGTGGGTCTGGTGGGATCCGGATGGACGATGTGGGCCTCCACGGTCAGGGGACCGGATCCCACTCCCTTCCCGGTGACCCGGGCAGTGAGGCCGGTTCCGCTGACGGTGAAGATGGCTCCGCCGCCGCTCCAGTCCACGGTGTCCACGGTGTACAGGTCATCCGGAGTGACCGTTGCGGTGATCTCCGCGGTCTCCCCGACTTTCACTGTGAGAGAGTCGGTGACTGTCAGTTCCGGCTGTGCGTGATAGGGCACTTCCGCCCTGGCTCCCCCGCTCCCGATGGACGCATACAGGATGCCCCCTTCCGGCTTCAGGCCGGAGAGTCTCAGAACCAGGCGCCCGCTGCCCACCGTCCCGTAGGTCAGGCTGGTGGCGGCAGTCAGGCTGTCATAGAGGTAAACCACCTCGCCGGAACTCAGCTGGGAGGCGGCCACATCCACCACCGCATACTGCTCATCCGGCAGGTTGTAGATGGTGGCCCGCACCCGGCGGGTGTCCGTCTTCTTCAGAACGATGTCGTCCCAGCTGACGGCGGTCTCCCGCTTCTCGTCCAGGAAGTATTTTCCGCAGTCCGGGCAGTGCCAGTAGGCCAGGTTGCCGTCTCTCTGGTCTGTGGGCTCCACCCGGGGATAGAATCTGGCGTTGGGGTGGGCCGGGGTGGTGAGGTCCTGGAGAGCGGCCTCCTGCTTCCCGGCTTCATCCAGGAAGAGCCTTCCGCAGTCTGCGCACTTCCAGTGGGCCTTCACCCCGGTGTGCTCACAGGTGGCCGGAACCTCCGGCACCTTCACCAGGTCATGGACGCCGGTGGGGGGCAGAATGAGATCCTCATCCTGCAGCTCCTGAGTGGCCGCCTCATCTGCGAACTTCCTGTGGCATACGCTGCACTCCCAGTGCCCGCGCACGCCGCTGGTCCCGCAGGTGGGGGCAGTGCCGGGGACGTAAACCATCTTGTGTTCATGTTCCTGAGGCTGTGCGGAAGCAATCACGTTCACCGGAATGGTCTTCTCCAGGGTAATGGGGGTTGTCACATCCGGGTCCGGGTGATCAAAGGTCACCGTCACCGTCAGGGTGAAGGATCCCTCCTCTGCGCCGCTCCTGGCCCGGACGGTGGCCCCGGTGCCCGTTTGGGTGACGATCAGGTCAGCGGTGGACGCCGTCCACACTGCCGTGCCGGGGCTGGTGCGCCAGGTGAGGGTCACCTCTGCCGGCGCAGATTCCGATACGGTAACCGGGTCCGGCGCCACGGTAAAACCGGGTGCCTTGGTGCAGGAAATCCTCTGGGTATGGGACGCCCCGCCGGAGACAACCTTCAGGTAGAGGGAGGACCCCTCCTCATCCCGCAGCGCGCCGTCCAGCAGATTCAGGGTGATGCTGCCTTTGGCTCTGTCACTGGCCGTAACCGTATGGGGTTCGCTGACGGCAGCGGACAGCTGTTCATCTTCATAGACGGTCAGCTGGGCCCCCTCCTGCAGCTCTGCCGTATCCACCTTGGCGTAGTCTGTCATGGGATCCGGAAGATTGAACAGCTGGGCCTCCACGCTGCCCGGGTCCAGGGCCACCTGGAAGGTGACCTCCCCGCCAAAGGACTGGTAATTCCCGGAATCCGGCTCAAAGGTCCACTCATAGGTCTCCCCCTGCTCAATCAGGGCGTCAGCCTCCGCCCACACATAGGTGCCGGCAACTTCCTCGTTCTTGACCCCCAGGGGAAGGGGCATCTGCTCCCGGGTCAGCTCCTCCAGGCGGGTTCCCGCCTCCACGGAGAGCTGCGCCGGTGCCCGGTTGACTGGCGGAACCACCGGTTTGATATCCACATGGGTGATCAGGGTGCTCCGCTCGGCATAGTCGCCCTGTACCTCCCCGGTGAAGCCATCCCGGTAGGCGGTGATCTCCACATCGTAGAGCCCCGCATCCGTAAAGGGTTCATCCTGGAACTGGAGTTCCCCGCCCCCATTGGCATCCGTGGAGTCCTCGTGGGGCTTATAGCGGAAGGTGATGTGGTCTGTATTGGGACTCGTCTGCACCGTCCCCCCGTAGGCCACCGGTTCTCCGGAGTAGTCTGCCGTAAAGACATCTGCAATAATGGAGATGGGGTGAGTGTCCTCCAGGGCAATGGTGGTGACCCCGGTGAGGACACAGGGTTCATAGCACTCCCTGGTCTCCGGATCCGAAGCATCCGTGGGGAAGGTGAACTTCCACCGGGCCTCACAGCTCTCCGCATCAGGAAGAACCGTGTCAGGGTCCTGCCACTCCCAGGAGCCCTCCAGCTTCAGCTCCTCATTGGAGGCATTGGCGGCCACGCCGGAGATGCTGACTTCTCTCAGGCTGCCTCCCCGCATTCCCTCGCCGGCACGCACCGTGTCCTCCAGGACGGTCACCCTGGCCCGGCGGACGGTGAACTCACAGCCCGCCGCAAGAGTGGGGGCGTAATTTCCGCTGTGTCCGGTCACCGTAATGGGATAGGACCCGGGTTTGGCATTCAGGTCGAAGCCCTCCGAGTGGAACACCAGAGTCAGTTCCTGCTGTGTCTCCCCCTCCACCAGGCCGGAGACCTGGAAGTCCGAGATGTCCACACTGCCTGTGGTCCCGTAGGGCTTGCCCAGATTCTCTTCGTGGACAGGGGTCAGGGTAACCGGCTTTTGGGTGATGGCGCGAAAGCCCCGCTTCTCCGTGATGACGGCCGGGAGGGTGTAGTTGTCTGCCGCAGTGCCGGTGAGTTCCGTCACCGAGTAGAGGATGGGCTTCACATCGCCTGCGTTCTTTCCCGTGACGTATCTGCCGGACCAGACGATGGCGACGTCATCTCCAGCCACCTGGTTAAGATATTTCACCGTCCCATTCAGGGTATCTGTTCCGTCGTACTCCTTGTCCTCTAGGGTCAGCTGATACTCGAGAACCCGTTGCTCGATGATCAGCTCCGCAGTGTCCGTATCTCCTGCATAGTTCTCCCACTCGGCGATGGTTGCCTCCACCTCATAGGTTCCGGCATCCCTGGGCGCCGTCTCATCCCACGCCTGGGAACCCTTCAGCCGGTAGCGCACTGTGATGAGCCCTTTACTGCCCGTCTTGGAGACAAACTCTACCCCGTGGGCATTCCCGTCGTAGACGAAGACATTTGTCGAGGATTTTTCCTGCAGATCTGCCGCTTTTCCCTCTGCGGCGGTCACCTTCGCCTTTCCGGTTACCGGATCATAGTTATCCGTGTCCGATGGCGTGAAGGTGAACTCCCTGTCACTGCTGCCTTCCTCCAGGGGCGTGTCCAGGTCATTCCACCGGGCCGTCCCGCTGACCTCTTCATGGGTATAGGGATTGATATATTGCACGGTGAGAGCGGATTTGGCCAGCGTCTCCCCGATCTTCACCCCGGTGGCCTCAGCCAGAACCAGTTCCGGAGTGGCTTTCTCCACCACCACCTGGGCACTGCCCTCTACGGTGATGCTGTAGTCCGGATTTGAAGAGGTTCCCACCTCAATGGGATAGTTCCCCACTTTCGCCTCCGGCCCAAATCCTTCGCTGGAGAACAGCTCGGCGATGGCAGTCTCAGGGACACTTCCGGAGGTGATCTTAACCTGCACGTCTTCCCCGGTTCGGGTCTCCCCGTACTTCTTGATCACATCTTCGCTGATATGGACTGTG
>CAYXVN010000196.1:0-4663 GCA_964468565.1 uncultured Oscillospiraceae bacterium
TCCTGGGCAGCGGCAGAAGCTGCCCCCCGGGCTGCAGGTCCACTCTGGAGGTGGTCTTCCCCATATTGGGCGAGGTTCGCCTCCTGCCGGGTATCCCACCCCTGAGGGGATCTGCCCCGGGTCCATGGGTCACCGGGAGCCGCGGCGGGGGCAGCGGCAGTGGACTGCCTGGGCTGGGTTACAGCCGAAGTGGAGGTGGTGCGGGAATCCGGCGGGTTCGAAGCGGACGGCGCCGGAGGCTGGGTCAGGTGCCACTGCTGGGCCCTGGCGGAAGCTGCCCCCCGGGCTGCAGGTCCGTTCTGGAGGTGGTCTTCCCCATATCGGGCGGGATATCCATCCTGCCGGGTTTCCCTTCCCTGAAGATGTCTTCCCCGGGTCCAGGAGTCCCCGGGTTTTGCGGCGGGAGGGTCAGACTGTACAGCCCGGGTCTGCCCCGCAGGTGGAGCGGCATTGGCATGTTCCCGGACAGGAGCGGGAGACGTCTGCCTCCGGGTTGCTCTCACCGGGCTTTCGGCGCTGGCCCCGGAGCCCCCCGCTGCTCCCGCCCGGGAATCCTCTTCCCCGGCGGAGAGCGCCGGGGTTTCCGGAGCAGCGGTGCAGGTCAGGTGCAGCGTCTGCGGCCGGGTCACCGTGTACTGAGCGGGGGCGGATTCCTCACCGGTGGAGAGCAGGAAGGTGGAGCCCGGGCGGATGACCAGGGCCAGGGGTCTGGTGTCCGGATCCTCGGTCCCCGTTCCTCCGGTGGGCAAAACCGGATCGGGAGGCGGTGCGGGCCAGGGATCCGGCAGAGAGACGGGAACTTCCGCCGGTGCGGAGGCGGCGGGGGACCGGGTGGCCTCCTCCTCCGGGGCAGCTTTTTCCCGGGGAGTCACGTCCTGGGGGAGGAGGGTCCCGTTGCCCCCGGCAGAGGGCTGTTGTGCATCCGGGACGTGAGGGAGTTCCGCCTTATCTTCCCCCTCCCCGGAGAGAAGATCCGGGGCCTGGCCTTCGGGCGGGGATTCCTCCGGAGGGGAGTGCTGTTCCGGGATACCCTGGGACCCCTGGGCGGGCCGGGTGTCCGGAGAGTGAACTGCAGGGGGCTGCTCTCCGGAGGCATCCCTCTCCTCCGCCGGGGCGGCTGGCAGCTCCCGGGGGGCGTCCTCCCGGGGAAAGAGAGCCTGAAACCCCTCCTCTTCGTCCCTCTCCCGGCGCCGGGGGGAGGGGACAAACCACTGCTTCAGCCGGTCTGTCAGGGTGGGTTTCTTCTCCATCCGGGGCTGCTCCTGCCGCAGGGGGCTGTCCTCCAGGCGCTCCTCCGGGAGGCGGTAGCACTCCGCCTGCCGGTAGGTGGAGCGGTGGCGGCTCAGGGCCGCCACCTCCCCGGGATCCAGGGTGTTGCTGGCATAGATGTCGTAGACCCCGCAGGCCACCACGCTGGCCAGCAGGGGATCCCCCCGTCTGCGCTGGCTGGTGAGGAAGATGATCTGCATCTCGTTGAAGCGGCTGCGCAGGGTGCGGATCAGGGGCAGGGTCTCCGGCTGGCCCGGCAGGGTGTCCCGGAAGACCAGCACATCTGCCCGTGTCCTGGTCAGGGCGGTGACCAGGGCGTCCCGGTAGGTCACCGCCCCTGCGGTCACCCCCACGTCCTGCACCAGGTGGGCAATTCTCTCCTCGAACTCCCGTGCGTCCAAGGCATAGAAGATCTGTTTCAAATCCTGTCTCCTTTTCTTGGTCTCTTCCGCTCCGGGAACCTGCGCTCCGGCACCCGCTCCCGGAGGGTGTCATCCCGGAAGTGGTACACACCCCGCCCGCTGTCCACCTGAAAAATGGCTTCGTGGAGGGGAAGGGTGCGCAGCCGCTCCGGGGTGACAAAGCTGATCCGGGCCAGATCCCCGTCGGTAAGAGCTGCCCGGGTGACCACATTCACGATCCACTCCGGGTCCCGCACCGCCACCAGATAGGGGATGTGCCGCCCCGCCCGGGGGGACAGGGCCAGGGCCGCGGAGAGCCGGTTGTGGTTGCAGATCTTGTGGAGGACGGACAGCTCCCCGTCCAGCCAGCAGTCAAAGAAAAACTCAGACGGCCCCTCACCCGCCGGCCGCTGGAGCAGGGCCCGGTACTCCACGTCCAGCAGGTCCCGCACCTGGGGCTGCTGCAGGGTGAAGCCGTGTCTCTGTTCCAGCAGGTCCAGCATGGCCTTCTCCTCCAGCAGGGCGGGCCAGGTCACCGGGGAGCCAGGTTCCGGGATCAGGCGGTGAAGCAGCAGCTGCAGGATGGTGGCCGGCCGGTCCGCATAGGCCTCAAAGCTGCCGTTGATCCGGTCCAGCAGGGTGCTGTTCAGGTGGTTCCACAGGGTGCTGCGCCGCTGGTCAATGCGGCTCACCCGGTCCAGCAGGAAGAGGAGCACCAGCTTTCTGCCCTGGTAGAAGGGGGTGGGGTGCTGGAGGAAGGTGCGGTAGTTCAGCCACTTGGCCTCCAGGTTCACCCCCCGCTCGGTGCCCATGTCCTGCTCCAGCAGGATGACGGTGTCCCCGTACACCAGAATGCCGTCCGGCTTCATGCTCTCACAGCAGGGGGGCATGTAGAGCCGGTCGTAGTACACGTAGCTGCGCCCTCCCGCCCCGGCTTTGAAGGCCAGCACAAAGCGGTTGAGTCCCATCTGGTGGGGAATGCCCCATCCCCCGATGAGCAGTTCGCTGGGCCTGCGGGCGGTGCAGGTGCCCTCCTGTCTCTCCCCCCGGGAGCCCCGGGGGTTCATGCCGGTGATCAGCCGCAGCACCCCCATGCCCCGGCGGGTGAGAAACCAGGCGGTGTCCGGGCCGCTGCGGAATTTCCTGGCGGCGGTCCGGTCCTCGTAGGGCACCGGCCGCAGCAGGTCCAGGGGCCGGGACAGCTTCAGCAGCCGGTCCCGCACCTGGGAGGGCGGGTAGCCGGCCTGACGGTAGCAGTACCGCCAGGCCAGATCCGTGTTCACACAGCGGTGTTCGTAGATGGTCACCAGGAGCTTCCGGTCCTCCTGGGTGAGCTGGCGCAGCAGCCTGGCATCCCTGTCCATGGACATGTTCTCTCCCCCTCTCCCCCCGGAACTCAGAAGAAGTTCCAGAACAGGGCGGTGAGGCCCCCCAGTCCCCCCAGCATGGACAGGGCCACCCCGCTGATGAGAATCCCCAGCATGGCCCGCTTCCTGGCCTGGGGGTCGTCTGCCGCCGCCCCCAGCCGGGTGATGTGGAACAGCAGCAGCAGCACCGCCGTGATGGAGGCCAGGGAGAACAGCAGGATCCCCAGGGAGCGGAAGCGCTCCAGAGGCCCCTGCAGACTGGCCGCGGAGGGCGAGCCTCCCAGGCTGTTGCCCCCCAGACCTGCCCAGGGCCGCCAGCTGCCGGGATCCAGCAGGGCGCCGGAGAGGGGCCGGGGTCCCCTCCGGATGGCCGCCCCTCCCCCCGCCGGAAGGGAGAGGGGGTGGCAGATGCCGGTCATGGTGCTCACTTCCTTCCCCCCCGTCACTCAGGGGGCCGTGTTCACCAGGGCGTTCCAGAAGAACCCGATGATGATGGTGGCTCCGCCCAGCAGGGCGGTGGCAATGCCGGTGGTGAGGATCCCCATGATGGCCCTCTTGCGGGCCATCTCGTTGTCCCCCGCCGCCCCCAGCTTGGTGAACTGCAGCAGCATGAAGATCAGCATGGTGATGGTGAGGACGCTGGTGAGGGCCAGTGCGATGGTCTTGTAGCGGTTCACCACCCCCTGCATGTTCATGGTCTCCGAGGAGGGGGTGCGGGTCAGTTCCCCGTTGCTCCCGATGTCAAAGTCCGCAAAGGGGTTTCCGGTGGTGGCGGCCAGAGCCGGCTGCACCAGGCCGGAGCGGAAGAGCCCCAGGACCAGGATGAGTGCCAGCATGCCGGCCAGCATCCGCCTGCGGTTCCCGGTTTGCGTCAGCATGGCGTTGTGCCTCCTTTCCTTTCGTCTCAGGTGGGTCGCGAAGAATCCGTAACCTTTCTATTATACGCAAATGGGAGAAAAACTGGCTGTTGGTCCCTCACAATACCAGAAACGGTGTTTTCTGGATGTCGCGGCAGCGGAAGGGGCAGGCCTTCCCTCCAGGCTGCCGGGTGTTCCGGCCCCGGAGTTCCCCCACCTTCTGGTCCTGGGGGAGAACGCTTCGGCGGTTCCGATCCCCGGCAGGCAGCACCTTGCCGCTACCGCCATGTCTCTGGGCCGGTTGCTGACGGCTGTCCCGGGGACACCGGCTCGGGGGACAGGGGACCGATGTGCCTGATGAAGCTTCCCGGCCTCCTGGCCCTGGGGACTGCTCTGGTGGTCTGCCCTTCGGCATGCATGCAGCCCATCGCCGCTCCCGCCCTGTCTCCCCGATTGGCTGGTCGCGGTCTGCTCCAACGGGGATACCTGTCCGGGATGCAGGGAAGCGGTGGACAGGGGACCACTCCCGGAGATGCCCATCATGAAACTCCTGGTCTTCCTGGCTGATCCTGCGGGGGAATGGTTCCGACCTCCGTCTGGTTGTCACTTTTCCGCTTTTGCCATGTCTCTGGGGCCGGTTGCTGACGGCTGCCCCGGGGACACCGACCCGGGGAGCGGGGGACAGGGGACCGATGTGCCTGATGAAGTTTCCCTGCCTCCTGGCCCTGGGGACTGCTCTGGTGGTCTGCCCTTCGGCATGCATGCAGCC
>CAYXVN010000197.1:0-1452 GCA_964468565.1 uncultured Oscillospiraceae bacterium
TCAGCAGGGCCTGCTGGACGCCCTCGCCGGACACGTCCCGGGTGATGGAGGTGTTCTCGCTCTTCCGGGCGATCTTGTCCATCTCATCGATGTAGATGATGCCCCGCTCCGCCAGCTCCACGTCGTAGTCCGCCGCCTGCAGCAGCCGCAGCAGGATGTTCTCCACATCGTCGCCCACGTAGCCGGCCTCCGTCAGGGTGGTGGCGTCCGCGATGGCAAAGGGCACCTTCAGCATCCGGGCCAGGGTCTGGGCGAAGAGGGTCTTGCCGCAGCCGGTGGGACCCATCAGGAGAATGTTGCTCTTCTGCAGCTCCACATCGTCCCCGCCGCCGGCGGACTGGATCCGTTTGTAGTGGTTGTAGACCGCCACGGAGAGGGCCACCTTGGCCCGGTCCTGCCCGATCACGTACTGGTCCAGCACATCCCGGATCTCGTGGGGGGTGGGCAGCACCTCCGGCAGCAGGGGGTCAAAGGGCTCTTCTTCGCCGAACTCCTCCCCGTAGGCATCGTCCAGAATCCCGTTGCACAGCTGCACGCACTCGTTGCAGATGTAGGCGTTGGGCCCGGCGATCAGGCGCTTGACCTGATCCTGATGCTTGCCGCAGAAGGAGCAGCGTATCATCGGTCTGTCATCGTTTCTTGCCAATTCCTTGCACCTCTCTCAGCGGTGTTCAATGACCCGGTCGATGAGGCCGTAGGCCACGGCCTCCTCCGCCGTCATGAAGTTGTCCCGCTCGCAGTCGGCGGTGACCTCCTCCACGCTGCGCCCGGTGTTGGCCGCCAGAATCTGATTCATGCGGCTCTTGATGACCTCCAGCCGGCGCAGGTGGATGGCCATGTCGGTGATCTGTCCCTGGGTGCCGGCGGAGGGCTGATGGATCATGATCTCCGCGTTGGGCAGAGCCAGCCGCTTGCCCTTGGCACCGGAGGAGAGCAGGAAGGCCCCCATGGAGGCCCCCAGCCCGATGCAGATGGTGGACACGTCACAGCGGATGTACTGCATGGTATCGTAGATGGCCATGCCGGAGGTCACCGAACCTCCTGGGCTGTTGATGTAGAACTGAATGTCCTTGTCCGGGTCCTGGGCCTCCAGGTAGAGCAGCTGGGCCACCACCAGGGAGGCGGTGGTGTCGTTCACTTCCTCGCTGAGCATGATGATGCGGTCATTGAGAAGGCGGGAAAAGATATCATAGGACCGCTCGCCCCGGTTTGTCTGTTCCACCACATAGGGAACTAAACTCATATGTCAGGTCTCCTTTCCATATCCGGTGTGTCCCGGGACCCGCCCCGGGGCAGGTGGCAGACACACACAATCCCGGAGCGGCCTCTGGGACCGCTCCGGGGAAACTGTCCGGTTTTACTCTGCGGCAGGGGCCTCAAAGGCATGAAACTCCTCCGCTGCCGCCGGAGCAGGGGTCTCCGGGGGAACTTCCCCCGCCTGCTGCTCCCCGG
>CAYXVN010000197.1:1552-4605 GCA_964468565.1 uncultured Oscillospiraceae bacterium
GGGGGAACAGCTTCCTCCCCGCTGTCCGCCGGGGGCTCCGGATGCTCTCCTTCAGAAGCACCTTCCCCTTCGGCAGCGGGGGCGGCCTCCGGGCTCTCTGCCCCGGCCTGGTTCTCCTCCGGCAGGGGGGCCGAGGTGGCCTCGGCGCGGTAATCCTCCGGGGTCATGGGAACGGCACTGTCCACCACCAGCTGCCTGGCCTTGCGCCGCAGCACCTCCTGGGCCATGATGGAGGCGGAGACGTTCTCCTTTACCTTCTCCACATCCTGCTGGGTCTGGGCGGCATAGGCGCTGTACTCCTCCTCCAGCTCCTCCGGGGTGGCGATCAGATTCTCCTGGACGGCCACCGCATCCAGCACCAGCCGGGTGCGGATCCGGTTCTCCACCTCGGGAGCCAGGAACTGCTCCAGATGCTCCGGATCCGCCCCCTCCACGGCCATCACATCCTCCGGCTTGCACCCGTACATTCTGGCGGCAAGCTCCGCCTCCTGCCGGAACTGATTCACCGCCAGGGGAATCTCCTGGTCCACCAGGACCTGGGGAATGTCCATCTGGGTGTCGTGGACCAGCTGGGCCAGGATCATGTCCTCAAACTGGGCCCGGGCACTGCTCCTGCGCCGCTCGGTCTCCTCCCTGGCCAGGCTCTCCCGGAACTCGGCCAGGGTGTCAAACTCGGAGACGTCCTTGGCAAACTCATCGTCCAGTTCGGGTATCTGGCGCTCCTGCACGGCGTGAATCCTGGTCTCGAAGACGGCATCCTTCCCGGCCATGTTCTTATCCCAGTAGTTCTCGGGGAAGGTGACGTGAATCTCCCGATCCTCATCCGCCTTTGCCCCCACCAGCTGCTCCTCAAAGCCGGGGATCTGCCTGCCGGAGCCCAGCACCACCTGGACGTTCTCGGCGCTGCCCCCTTCGAAGGCCTGGCCGTCCACCAGGCCGGTGTAGTCCAGCACCACCACATCCCCCATGGCCGCCTCCCGGTCCACGGTAAGGGTGCGGGTGGCCCGGTCCACGTAGGTCTGCACCAGCTGGTCCACAACCTCATCGGTGACCTCCGGGGCGTAACAGGGCGCTTTCAGGCCCCTGTACTCCTTCAGAACCGGCGGCTGGATGGCGGCCACCTGGACCTCCACGGAATAGCCCTCCTCTGCGGAGGCATTCAGCAGCTTGAATTCCGGAGCTGTCACCTCCTGCAGGTGCAGCTCCTCAAGGGCCTGCAGATAATACTCTGCGATGTTATCGTTGATGGCATCGCTGTAGAACAGGTTCTTCCCATACAGGTTCTCCAGTAACCTGCGGGGAGCCCTGCCCCTCCGGAAGCCGGGGACCGTAAACTTGCCGCGCTCTTTTGCGTAGATCCGGTTCAGGTCCCGGTCAAACTCCTCGGGTTCCACCTGCAAGGTGAACTTGAGTAAACCGTTCTCCAGCCGCTCCTGACTGATGACCTTCATGACAGTTCCTCCTGTCGGGGCGCCAGGCGCCCACATTCTTTTGCCCCGCTATTCTAACAGATCAGGTCCGGATTTACCAGACTGAACTTTCAGATTCACGGGATTTTTTCCTCAGCTCCGCAGCCTCAGGGGGCGAAACCGGAGATAATCCGCCGAGACCAGGCGGAATTCGGTGCCTTCCACAATGCCGCACACCGCAAAGCGGTGGCTGTCCCCGTGGATGTGGGCGTAGCAGCACTGTCCCACCCGGTAGCGCTTCAGCAGCTCCAGAATCTCCCCGCAGCGGTAACCCTGGGCCAGGGGGGGATAGTGGAGAAAGACGATCTTCTCCCGCTCCCCCGCCGCCTTCAGGGAGGTCTCCAGCCGGCCCAGTTCCCGGCGGAAGATCTTCTCGCTGTGCTCCCCCCGCTCCTCCTCGTAGAACCAGCCCCGGGTGCCGCACAGGGCGATGTCCCCCCAGAGCCGGCAGTTGTTGTGGAGGATCTCCAGGGTGGTAAAGCCGCTGTCCCGGAAGAAGCGCTCCATCCGGGCGGCGGTGGTCCACCAGTAGTCGTGATTGCCCTTCAGCAGCACCTTGCGCCCGGGGAGGCTGTCCAGGAAGGCAAGGTCCCCCTTCGCCTCCTCCAGGTTCATGCCCCAGGACAGATCTCCGCACAGCACCGTGGTGTCCTGCGCCGTGATGCCGGCAAAGCCGTCGCGCAGTTTCTCCACGTAGCCGGTCCAGCCTCTGCCGAACACGTCCATGGGCTTCTGGCAGGTCAGGGACAGGTGGGTGTCCCCGATGGCGTAAAGGGCCATGGGCCTAGACCAGGAAGGATGCCACCGCATCCCCCATGCGGTCCCGGTCCACGGTCTGGGTAAAGCGCACTTTGGCGCTGCGCAGGCCGGCCAGAGGGGCCGGGGCGGGCAGACCGGTGAGGTCCGACAGCTGATCCAGGGCGTCCAGACCCTCCGCGGGCCGCTCCACTCCCAGAGCCCCCAGCACGCTGGCGCAGAACTTGAAGGGGCTGGCGGTGGAGGCCACCACGCAGGGAGTGGCGTCCTCCGTCTCCCGGCGGTACTGCTCCAGGGCGGAGAAGCCCACGGCGGTGTGGGGGTCGATGAGATACCGGTGCTGCCGGTACATCTCCCCGATGACCCGCTGGGTCTCGGTGTCGTCGCAGCAGTAGCCGCTGAACAGCTGCTGCAGCTTCTCCTTCTCCCGGGGGTGGAGTTCATAGCGGCCGGTCTGGGCCAGCTGACCCATGTAGGCCTTCACCTGCTCCACGTCCTCGGTGAGGGAGTACAGCAGCCGCTCCAGGTTGGAGGAGACCAGAATGTCCATGGAGGGGGACATGGTGTTGTAGAAGGCCCGGTTCCGGTCGTAGCGGCCGGTGCGGATGAACTCGGTGAGCACGTTGTTGGCGTTGGAGGCGCAGACAAAGCGGCGGATGGGCACACCCATCTCCCGGGCGTAGAAGGCCGACAGGATGTTGCCGAAGTTGCCGGTGGGGACACACACGTTGATGGGATCCCCCAGGGAGATCATCCCCTCCCGCACCATGTCACAGTAGGCGGAGATGTAGTAGACGATCTGCGGCAGCACCCGGCCCCAGTTGATGG
>CAYXVN010000198.1:0-4566 GCA_964468565.1 uncultured Oscillospiraceae bacterium
CAGGGTGGTGACGGTGTTCTCCGTCTCCAGCAGCAGGTTGGGCTTGAAGTAGTAGTGGGAGAAGTACTGATCCACGATGCTGCGGGTGCGGTTGCCCCGCTTGATGAGCACGAAGGGCATGGAGGCAAAGGCGTTGATGTCCGCTCCGGAGGAGAAGAGGGCCCGCTTTTCCTCCGCCTTTGCTCCGAACAGGTCCTCCAGGTAGCCCTTGGGCACCACCATCATCATGCGCTGCTCCGTCAGGAGGGTGGTGCGGACACTCTCCAGCAGGATGGGCTGGAAACAGATGATGAGATCCACCCTGCCGTGGGAGAGTTCCCCCTCCAGTTCCGAGGAGTTGCCCTCGAACAGGGAGAACTCCACCATGGGGAACTCATCCCGGAAGAGGGGCAGCACCTGGGGGAGCAGGGCCAGGCCGCAGGTATGGGAGATTCCCACCCGCAGAACCCCCATGTACTGGCGGTTGATGTCCCCCACCTTGTTGAGATACTGGCTGTAGAGGTCCAGAATCTGGGTGGCGGTCTGAACCAGCTGCTCCCCGGCGTAGGTCAGGTTCAGTTTGGGGGAGCGGGTGAAGAGCTTGGCCCCCAGCTCCCGTTCCAGATTGGCGATGTGGTTGGAGAGAGACTGCTGGGAGATATAGAGCCGCTCGGCCGCCCGGGTGATGTTCAGTTCCTCTGCCACCATGAGGAAATATTTCAGGTGGAGGAAATTCATGGCTGTGCCCCCTGTCTGCAGGATTTCTTTCACGAAGAGAGGTGGATGAAGTCAGTATACCACAGCCAAACGGCTGTGGCAACCCTCATAAAAAAAGTGATTTTCATTTTTCTCATTTTGTGCGATACTGTTATCAGTCAGAAACGGGCCTGCCACCAGATCGTCGGAACGACAGGTTTCAGCCTTGCTTCCCGGGTTTTCCGGAGTGCACAGCGCTTCGGGCCGGCAGAACAATGAGAAAGGATGTTTTCCATGAAGTGTCTGATCATCGATGTCGTCCACAGCGCGATTGCGGAAGAACTGAAGAAGTACATGGAGGTCACCACCAAGATCCGTCCCTCCAAGATGGAACTGGGCTCCATCATCTCCTCCTATGACGTGCTGATCATGCGGGTAGACCCTGAGATAGATGCCCACATCATCGCCGCTGCCACCAACCTGAAGGTCATCGGCGTGTGCGCCGTGGGTCTCAACCATATCGATCTGGAGGCCGCCCAGGCCAAGAACATCAAGGTGATCAACGCCCCCGGCCTCAACGGAAACGCGGTTGCCGAGCTGACCATCACCAAGATGCTGGAGCTGTCCCGACACACCATCGACGCCCACAACGACGTCACCCGCAACAAGACGTGGGACAAGTACAAGTATGTGGGCCGTGAGCTGCGGGGCAAGACCCTGGGTGTGCTGGGCTTCGGACGCATCGGCCAGCGGGTGGGCGAACTGGGCCGGGCCTTCAAGATGAACGTGGTGGCCTATGACCCCTATCTGCCTGCCGAGATCTTCGAGCAGCAGCAGACCATCAGCATGTCCGTGGAGGACCTGGTGCGCATCGCCGACTACGTGACCATCCACATGCCTCTGACTCCGGAGACCAAGGACCTGTTCAACGTGGAGTCCATCCGCCTTATGAAGCGGGACGCCATGGTCATCAATATGAGCCGGGGCGGCATCGTCAACGAGCCGGACATGTACGCCGCCCTGAAGAACCACCGCATCGGCGGCTTTGCCACCGACGTGCTGGAGAAGGAGCTGGATGGCAGCCGCCGCCTGGACTCCCCCCTGTTCGAGTGCGAGAACTTCGTGGTCTCCCCCCATGTGGGCGCCCAGAGCGTGGACGCCTCCTACGACATCGGCCAGCACATCATCAAGAAGGTCATCGAGGCCCTGGATCTGGCCTGATGGGCCCCGCTTCGGTACTCTGCTCTGTGTTTGTTCCGTCCGTTCCCTCTCTGGACGGACCCGGGTCCCCGGCAAAAGCCGGGGGCCCTTTTTTTGCTGCGAAAACAAATGTAAATTATTTATGAACCCTCTTGCATTTCGCTGCGGCAAGGAGTATCATAGACTAGCACTCGGCAGGGAAGAGTGCTAACGGTTAGCAATCAGTCAATTCACATATATGCGGAGGAATATCGGCTATGGAAAAAAAGCAGTTCAAGGCAGAGTCTCAGCGCGTGCTTGACCTGATGGTCAACTCCATTTACACCCACAAGGAGATCTTCCTGCGGGAACTCATCTCCAACGCCAGTGACGCCGAGGATCGGCTGGCCTATCTGGGGCTGACGGATGAGAATGTGGACATTGAGCGCTCCGACCTGAAGATCATCGTCTCGGCAGACAAGGACGCCCGGCTGCTCACCGTTTCGGACAACGGCATCGGCATGAGCCGGGAGGACCTGGAGACCAACCTGGGCACCATCGCCCACAGCGGCTCCGGTCTGTTCAAGAAGGACATGGACCAGGAGAAGGAGGGCACCTCCGAGCTGGACGTGATCGGCCAGTTCGGCGTAGGGTTCTACTCCGCCTTCATGGTGGCGGACCGGGTCACCGTCACCACCCGTGCCTGGGGGGAGGAGAGCGGATGGGTCTGGGAGTCCGAGGGACTGGACGGATACACCATCGAGCCCTGCAGCAAGGACACCCCGGGCACCGATGTGGTCATGCACATCAAGGAGAACGCGGACGAGGAGGACTATGACCAGTTCCTGGAGAACTACCGGCTGCAGAACCTGATCAAGAAGTACTCCGACTACATCCGCTACCCCATCGTCATGCTGCTGGACGACTACCGGGAGAAGGAGAAGCCGGAGGATGCTCCGGAGGACTACCAGCCCGAGTGGGAGACCGTCAAGGAGTGGAAGACCGTCAACTCCATGGTGCCCCTGTGGCAGCGGCGCAAGTCGGATGTGACCCAGGAGGAGTACAACACCTTCTATAAGGACAAGTTCATGGACTGGCAGGATCCCCTGTGCGTGATTCACACCAGCGCCGAGGGTGCCGTGACCTACAAGGCCATGCTCTACATTCCCGCCCAGGCGCCCTACGATTTCTATACCCGGGACTACCAGAAGGGCCTGCAGCTGTACTCCTCCGGGGTGCTCATCATGGACAAGTGCGCCGACCTGCTGCCGGACTACTACCGCTTTGTCAAGGGCGTGGTGGACTCCCCGGACTTCTCCCTGAACATCAGCCGGGAGGTTCTTCAGCACGACCGCCAGCTGAAGGTCATCGCCAGTGCCCTGGAGAAGAAGATCCACTCGGAACTGGCCAGGATGCTGAAGGACGACCGGGAGAAGTACGAGAAGTTCTGGGGTGTGTTCGGACGGCAGCTGAAGTTCGGTGTGGCCAACGGCTACGGCAGCGCCAACGACAAGCTTCAGGATCTGCTTCTGTTCTGGTCCACCAAGGAGAACGGTCTCACCACCCTGAGTGCCTACAAGGACCGCATGCCGGAGGACCAGCCTTTCATCTACTACGCCTGCGGCGAGACTCTGGACAAGATCGCCCACCTGCCCCAGGTGGAGCGCATTCTGGACAAGGGCTACGAGATTCTCTACTGCACCGAGGACGTGGACGAGTTCGCCATGCGGGAACTGCGCGCGTTTGACGGCAAGGATATCAAGTCCGTCAACGCGGAGGACGCCCTGCCCCAGACGGAGGAGGAGAAGAAGGAGGCCGAGGAGAAGGCCGAGGCCGGCAAGTCGGTGCTGGATGCCGTCAAGGAGGTTCTGGGGGATGCGGTGAAGGAAGTGCGCTCCTCCACCATCCTGCGCTCCGATGCCTGCTGCCTCAGCGCCGATCCCGGCGGCATCAGCCTGGAGATGGAGCGCTACATCAGCAAGCTGGAGGGGGACTTCAAGGACAGGGCCATCCGGATTCTGGAACTGAATCCCGACTCCACTGCCTTTGCCGCCCTGAAGCGGGCCGTGGACTCCGGGGACCAGGACACCGTCACCAAATACGCCAAGCTGCTCTATGGCTCGGCGGTTCTGATGGCGGATCTGCCGCTGGACAACCCGGCGGAGTTCGCTGAGATGGTTTCCTCCCTGATGACCTGATTCCGGAGCCGGGTTTTCCGGCCCTCCGGCAGCCCCGGAGGCCGGAGGACCGGACCCGATCCGGATGAGACCCTGACCGCTGCAGGTCAGATTTAAGGACCTTATTCCGTAGGGTTTTCGGACTCCTCGGGGTTTGGTCACAGATAACGGATAGGTTCGCACCCGTGGTGCTTCCATACCACGGTTCGCTTAGTGCCTGGCCATTCAGGGGAAACCAGGTCCCGGACGGGGGAGGAACGCTGTTCCGACTCCGTATCAGCCATCTGGACTGAAGCAGCAGGGGAAAAGGCGGAAGGCGGTGAGAGTACAGGCAAAGCCGGCTGGTCCCCGGACATGGTCTGTGTCCGGGCTCGGAATGGGAAGCCCCTGATGCCCACGAGACGGTTCCGCCACGTCAGAACCTCCTG
Organism: uncultured Oscillospiraceae bacterium; assembly: GCA_964468565.1. Classification (GTDB taxonomy): domain Bacteria; phylum Bacillota; class Clostridia; order Oscillospirales; family Oscillospiraceae; genus Lawsonibacter. The sequence goes on from CAYXVN010000198.1 coordinate 4,460, forward strand.
AAGGACGGCCAGCAGACCGTATGTGATCCGGCTGACGTATGATACTCCGGGTATCACCCAGGACGTGGTGCTGGGCATGGACCCGGGACGGACCAGCATCGGTGTCC
>CAYXVN010000199.1:0-4545 GCA_964468565.1 uncultured Oscillospiraceae bacterium
TGATGATGCCGATGAGCTTGCCGTGGTCACAGATGGGCACGCCGGAGATCTTGTACTTGGCACACAGCTCATCCGCCTCGGCCAGGGTATGTCCCGGTCCCAGCCAGAAGGGGTTGGTGATGACACCGTTCTCGGAGCGCTTCACCATGTCCACCTGTTCCGCCTGCTGGCTGATGGACATGTTTTTGTGGATGATCCCGATGCCGCCCTCCCGGGCGATGGCGATGGCCATGCGGTACTCCGTCACCGTGTCCATGGCGGCACTCATCAGGGGGATGTTCAGGCGGATCTTCCTGGTCAGCTGAGTCTTCAGATCGATGTCGGCGGGCAGTACGTCGCTCTCCGCAGGGATGAGCAGCACATCGTCAAAGGTGAGGCCCTGCTTGAGAAACTTCTGGGCGGCATCCTGATTGACCATCATAAAACAGCAGCTCCTTTCTTCACCCGGCAACCCGGGGCACCTGCACTCTGAAAAGATTTCAGACATTGTACAGGCCGAAGGTGAAAAAGTCAAGCAGGGATTTTGCCGAAGCGCAGGCCGGCCTCAAAGCGGGCCCGGCCGTTCTTGTCCCGTCCCAGCAGGAAGGGGGCATTCTCCTCTCCCCCCGCCTCCAGAATCAGCTCCTCACCGGGCAGGCACTCCGCCAGAAAGCCCAGCTGCATCTCCTGGAGGTAGCGGCCGGGGGGCATCAGATCCATCCGCAGGGCATCGCAGGCGAAATCAGCGTAACGGGTGTTGTTCACATGTCCGTTCAGGTCGGTGTCGCTGTAGCGCATGGGACGCCGGTCCCGTTCCGTCAGATCCTCAGGCATGCGGAGTTTCTTCAGAAGGCGGGTCTTGCACAGTTCTCCGCCCCAGGTGTCCGCCAGGGAGGGAATGGCGCCCAGGCGCAGCAGGTGGCGGGAGGTCACATCTGCCAGGACCCAGGCGGAGACCGCCTCACCCACCGGGGTGCCCCCCACATAGAGGTCGTAATCCCGGTACATGAGGGCATTTTTTCCGCCCCGGTGCCAGGTATGGATGGTGAGTTCCTCCCCCCAGGTCAGGGGCCGGTCCAGATGAAACCACACCCGGGTCAGCATCCAGAAGGCGTCGTACTTCTCCAGGAGTCCGGAGCGGCCGAAGCCCCCGGATTCCGCCGCCCGGGTGGCGGCCTCCTGGAGATGTCCCAGGAGGGCGGAGGCCTTGCACTGGTTGTGCCCGTCCACGTCCCGGGAGTCAATCAGAACGGTGTGACGATAGGACAGTGACATCAGTTGTTCTCCTCTTTCCGGCCGTAGCGGCTGCGGATGTCATCCCAGTAGCGTCTGGCGGCCTGTTCTGTTTTGTTGTCCCCGTAGAGATAGTAGTGTTTGCCCGCCAGCTGGTCGGGCAGATACTGCTGTTCCACCCAGCGGCCGGGGAAGTCGTGGGGGTAGAGATAGCCCTGTTCCCGCTCCATGCCGGCGGAGTCGGCGTGGACGTTCTGCAGGTGGCGGGGGATGTCTCCCACCTTGCCGGCCCGGACGTCCGCCCAGGCGGCGTCAATGGCCATGCAGGCGGTATTGGATTTGGGGGCGGTGGCCAGCAGGATCACCGCCTCCGCCAGGGGGAGCTTGGCCTCCGGCAGGCCCAGCTGCAGGGCGCTGTCCACCAGGGACTTCACGATGGCGGCGGCCATGGGGTAGGCCAGCCCCACATCCTCGCTGGCGGAGCAGAGGATGCGGCGGATGGGGGTGATGAGATCTCCCGCCTCCAGGAACCGGGCCAGGTAGTGGAGGGCGGCGTCGGGATCCGAGCCCCGCAGGGACTTCATCAGGGCGGAGGCCAGATCATAGTGGGCGTCTCCGTCCCGGTCGTAGCGCATGGCGGAGCGCTGGGCCGCCGTGCGGGCGTCTTCCAGGGAGACCCGGATCTCCCCCTGGCTGCGGGCGGAGGCGGTGAGAAGCACCTCCAGGGCGTTCATGGCCTTGCGGATGTCTCCCCCGCAGGCCCAGGCCAGGTGCTCCTTCACCCCATCCTGGCAGACAACCCGGGCCCCCAGGCGCTTCTCCATGATGGCGATGCCCCGCTCAATGGCCGGAAGGGCGTCCTGGGCGGTGATGGGCTTGAACTCAAAGACGGTGGCCCGGGAGAGAACCGCCCCGAAGACCGCGAAGAAGGGATTCTCCGTGGTGGAGGCGATGAGGGTGATGCGGCCGTCCTCCATGAACTCCAGCAGAGACTGCTGCTGCTTTTTGTTGAAGTACTGAATCTCATCCAGGTACAGCAGCACTCCCTCCGGGGCCAGCAGGGTGCCGATGTCCCCGATGATGTCCTTGATGTCCGAGATGGAGGCGGTGGTGGCATTGAGCCGGTAGAGAGGCCGGCGGGTACGGGTGGCGATGATGTTGGCCACGGTGGTTTTCCCGGTGCCGGAGGGACCGTAGAAGATCAGGTTGGGCACGTTTCCTCCCTCGATGATGCGGCGCAGGAGTCCCTCCCGGCCGAGAATGTGGTGCTGGCCCACCACGTCGTCCAGATCCGTGGGCCGGATCTCATCCGCCAGAGGGCGGTAGGGCATGGAAGTCACTCCTTTCCGGTGGCCCCGGAGGGCGCAATTTCAGGGGGAGGCGGGGCCTGCCTCTCCAGACCGGCCAGACGGCACATCCTCTCCTGGAAGAGGGCGTTCACCAGGGAGACCGCCCGGCCCACCCCGATCATGGCCAGCAGGGTGCCCAGCCCGATGCCCAGGACCTGCCCGGTGAGAAGCAGGCCCAGCACCAGGGTGGTGCACACGCACCCGATGTCAAAGACGTTCTTGGCAAATCCCTGGCTCCAGCCGGCCCTGCGGGCGATGGCCTGTACGATGCCGTCCCCGGGGTTAAGGGTGAGGCGCATGTTGACGGTCATGGCCACCCCGGCGCCGGTGAGGAGGATGGCCAGGGCCAGCAGGGCCAGGTTCACCGGCAGGGGGTGTGTGGTGCTGTCGTAGGGGATATGTGCCTCAAAGGCGTTGAGCAGCCGGGAGAACACCAGGCTCACCACCAGCTGCGCCAGGGTGTCCGGATACTCCCTGCGGGGGCGCAGAACCAGCTGGGCCGCCACCAGCAGGGCGTAGAGGAGAAAGGTCATGTCGCCGAAGCTGAGGTTCCAGATGCGGGAGACGCACCAGGCGATGGAGACGATGGGGGAGACCCCCAGCCCGGTTTTGGCGTTCAGGCTGATGCCCAGGGCCAGGGTGACCATGCCGGACAGGTAGATGGCCCAGCGGGCGGCGCGCTGTCCCCTCACGGGGAGGCCTCCTCTCCCGGGCGGTGGAAGTGGTCGCACCAGGGCCTCAGGGTGCAGGCCTGGCACCTGGGGCGGCGGGCCACGCAGACCGCCCGCCCGTGGAGCACCATCCGGTGGCAGAAGTCATTGGACTCCTCCGGGGGCAGGATCTGCCTCAGCTGGTGTTCCACCTTCCCCGGATCCCGGGTGCCGTCCGTCAGCCCCAGCAGGCCGGTGATACGGATGCAGTGGGTGTCCGCCACCACCACCCCGGGGACGTGCCAGATGTCCCCCAGAATCAGGTTGGCGGTCTTGCGCCCCACTCCGGGCAGCCGCAGCAGCTCCTCCATGGTGGAGGGAACCCGGCCCCCGTAGTCCTCCAGCAGCATCCGGGCGGCCAGGACGATGTCCCGGGCCTTCTGGCGGAAAAAGCCGGTGGAGCGGATGAAGGTCTCCACCTCGGAGATGTCCGCCCCGGCCAGAGACTCCAGGGTGGGAAAGCGGGCGAAGAGGGCGGGGGTCACCTGGTTCACCCGCTCATCGGTGCACTGGGCGGCCAGGCGGACGGAGAAGAGCAGTTCGTAGTCCCGGCGGTACTCCAGGGAGCAGATGCCATCCGGATAGAGAACCTTCAGTTCCCCCACGATGGCGGCCACATCCGACGGACTTTTTCCCATGAAATCAGCCTCCTCCGGCAAAACTCAGGATGCCTTCAGCATTATACCACAGGGGGAAAAAGTTTGGAGGGGATTTTTCCGAAACTGCCATTGTTTTTTTCCCCATCTCTGCTATAATAGGCGGGCCCTCCCCCATCGGGGGAGGCAGGCACAAGACTGTCCCACGAAAGGAACGATCCGTCATGATCAGAGAAGCCATGGAGTTCATTTCCGCCCAGGACCCTGAGGTGGGAGTGGCCATTCTGGCCGAATACACCCGCCAGCAGCAGAACATCGAGCTGATTGCCTCGGAAAACATCGTCAGTCCCGCAGTGCTGGCTGCGGCGGGCACCGTGCTGACCAACAAATATGCGGAAGGGTACTCCGGAAAGCGCTACTACGGCGGCTGCCAGTACGTGGATGTGGTGGAGACCCTGGCCATTGAGCGGGCAAAGAAGCTCTTCGGGGCCGCCTATGCCAACGTGCAGCCCCACTCCGGCGCCCAGGCCAATTACGCCGTCTACCAGGCCCTGTGCCAGCTGGGGGACACCGTGCTGGGCATGAGCCTGGACAACGGCGGCCACCTCACCCACGGTTCCCCGGTGAACTTCTCCGGGAAGAACTACCACATGGTGGCCTACGGCGTGGACGCCCAGG
>CAYXVN010000200.1:0-4467 GCA_964468565.1 uncultured Oscillospiraceae bacterium
AGTGCTGATGGTGGTCCTCGCTGTGGCAGCGATCGATATTGGCAGTGTCAAATTTGCCCTGCCAGAGATTTTTCACACGGTCTTTGGTGATGAGTCATCCTTCACAGAGGAGCAGAAGCTGACACGTACCATCGTCATAAATCTGCGTCTGCCCCGGGTGATTCTGGCGATTCTGGTAGGAGCCTGTCTTTCCAGCTCAGGGGCCCTCCTTCAGGCGGTGATGCGCAATCCTCTGGCGGATCCGGGTTCCATTGGTGTGTCTGCCGGCGCAGGGACGGCGGCAATCACGGTGCTGCTCATCTTCCCCAATATGACCACCGCCCTGCCCATGTTCGCCTTCGTGGGCGCGGCCTTCGCCTGCGTGCTTATCTACCTGCTGGCATGGAAAGACGGCGTGAACCCCATAAGGATTATTCTGGCAGGAGTGGCCATCAATTCGGTGCTGGGGGGATACAATTCTCTGCTGCAGCTCATGAACAGCGACAATCTTACCGGTGTGCTGGCCTTTATGAACGGCAGTCTCTCAGGCATGTCCTGGACCCATGTGGGCACCATTCTTCCCTACACCATAGTGGGACTGCTGGCAGCTCTTTTATGCATACGTCATGCCAATGCTCTCCAGCTGGGAGATGAGATGGCAAAGAATTTGGGAATCCGGGTCAATGCTGCCCGGATCGCCCTGTCCGCCGTGTCCGCTTTTCTGGCAGCAGCCACGGTGTCGGTGGTGGGCATGATCAGCTTCGTTGGGCTGGTGGTGCCCCATATCTCCCGGATGCTGGTGGGCTCGGACTACAAGGTGATGCTTCCCACTTCCATCCTGCTTGGCAGCGTGACGCTGCTGGTAGCGGATACAATCGGGCGTACCATCGTTCCCGGCATGGAAATCCCTGTGGGAATCGTTATGTCGGTATGCGGAGGACCGTTCTTCCTCTATATGCTCAGAAAGCGAGGAAAGTTCAATGGAAGTTGACGCGCGTTCTTTACAGATCGGTTATGGTAATCAGGTCATCGTGTCCGATTTCAGCATCCGTCTCGAGAAGGGGAAGATTACCACCATCATCGGCCCCAACGGATCGGGAAAATCTACCGTGCTGAAGGCCATCACCCGTCTCATCCGTTTCCAGAAGGGTGCCGTCACGGTGTGCGGTAAGGACCTGCTGGATTTTGCCCCTAAGGAACTGGCCCGAAAAGTAGGCGTTTTGCCACAGATCCACTCCGCCCCGGCAGATTTTCTGGTGAAGGAGCTGGTAAGCTACGGTCGGATGCCTCACCTGGGCTTTTTATCCAGGATGGGCTCGAAGGATGAAAAAATCATCGAGAACGCCATGCGCGCCACCAACACCTGGCACCTGCGGGACAAGTCCATCCACGAGATCTCCGGCGGCGAGACGCAGCGGGTCTGGATCGCCACCGTGCTGGCCCAGCAGCCGGAGATTCTGTTCCTGGACGAGCCAACCACCTATCTGGACGTCTCCCATCAGCTGGAGACCATGCAGATGGTAAAGAACCTGAACCGGCGAACTGGCGTGGGAGTGGTGATGGTGCTCCACGACCTCAGCCAGGCCATGGAGGTCAGTGACCACATCGTGGTTATCAAGGATGGACGGAAGTATGCTGAAGGGCCTCCCGAGGAAGTCATTAATCAGGATATGATGCGGGAAGTCTATAACGTTGACTGCGACATCGTGCGTTTGCCCGGACGCGATAAGCCGCTGATCGTCTACAGACAGCTTGCGTGATTGGAGGAATATCATGGGACTTGACGGAAACAGGATGATGAAAAGTCTGAAACATCTCAGCGAGGTGGAGACCATGAAGCAGGTAAAGCCCCTTTCCTACGCGCTCTTTCCCGGCTACCACTGCCCGCTCATGGGGGCCATGCTCACCATCAGGGAAATTGACGGTTCGGTGATGCTGGTGGTAGGGCCGGACGAGTGCGCGTTTTATACCCAGCTCGCCACATCCGGCGGGACTATGGAAACCAGCGGCTGCCAGATCGTCTCCGTGCCGCTGGATCAGCACGATGTGACCTTTGGCAGTCAGGAGAAGATGGATGAGGCTTTCGCGGAGCTGGTGGAGGAATACGCCCCTGAAGCAGTCTTCCTGGTTACGACCTGCGTGGTGGAGGTCACTGGCGACGATATGGACGCTATGGCGGAGGGGTATTCCCGGCAATATGACTTACCGGTTCTGGTGGTTCATGCAGAAAACTTCAAGACGGACGATCACCTTCCCGGCATTGAGCACACCCTGGATGCCTGCTTTCAGCTCATGGAGCTTCAGCCGGTTCGGGACTTGGTAAACGTGCTGGGTTTGCGGCTGGGGGATTTCAGAAGGACGGAGGTCTGCCGGTTCCTTAAGGAGAGCGGTGTGGAAGTGGGTATGACACTGCCAGGGAGAACCTCGGTAGATGCTCTGCGCACAGCGCCCGCTGCTCGGTGTAATCTGGTGGTCCACCCCGTTGGCCTTCCTCTGGCTCAGGCTATGGAGAAGAGATTTGGGACGCCCTATGTACTGTTCGAGCGGTACAGCGACCCAAACAGAATCCTCAGCTGCTACGAGCAGTTGTACCGGATCCTGGGGCGGGAGCTGCCTTCCGCCCTGACCGAGCACTGGGAGGAAAGTCTTGCGCGGGTGGAAGATGCCCATGCGCATCTGCGCGGGAGGACATATTTCTCCGGAAATACCGCCCTTTGCAACTGGGAGCTTCATGACTTTCTGGCGAACCATCTGGAAGTCAAACCGCTGCTTTTGCAGATCTCCGACCTGGATGAGTCCGGCGCGGCCTTCCGGGAGAGCTTGCGAAACGTCTGCGACCCCTTTGTGACCCGCGCTGCCAATCTGGCTGCCATCGGGGTTCTGTATCCCCTTCTCCGCCCGGACTTTAACATCGGGGCCGGGGATACCGTGGCACTGCGGAAACAGCGCATTGCTGCGGTCCGCATGACGGGAGCTTATGACGTGCTTGGATTTGAGACCTGCGATCTGGTGCTGGATGCTCTTCTGCAGGCGGATTGTGAATGGAAGGCCATGAGAGGAGGTGCAGCATGAGTCTTTGCAGATTTTATCCGGTCCCATCTGATCGAATGGCAATCATCTGGTCACTGATACCCATTCAGAATGCTGTGGTACTGGAGTACGGTCCCGCAGGGACCACCCACTTTGGCGGGGGACTGTATGGCTCTTTGGGTCTGAACCTCCAGGGCAGCCTGTTTACCACTCACGTCAGCGAGGACGATGTGGTCATGGGCGACGTGTCCCGGTTGGAGAACGCCATCCTGGAGATTGATGAGGCGTATCACCCGGAAATCATCTTCGTGGTTGCCTCCGCGGTAGTGGCAGTCATTGGCACCGATATCGCCGGGGTGTGCAACTATATGCAGGAGCAGGTGAATACCCGGCTTATTTCTTTTGAGGAAGGCGGTTTTCGGGGAGATTACACCTATGGTCTGCGCTCAGTGTACCGGATGCTTGCCTGCGAGGTTGCGAATCCAGCTCCGCGCCGGGAGAGAACCTATGCAATTCTGGGCGCCTCCGCAGGTTCCTATCGCATCCGCAGCGATGTGTGGGAACTGCAGTCCCTCATGAGGGAGGCGTTCGGCTGGGAATGCAGGCTCGTCATGGGGCTGGAATGCTCTGTGGCAGACGTGGAGTGCTCCGGCGGTGTGGCACTGAATCTGGTCATCCGTAATGAGGCGCTGGAGGCTGCGGAAATCCTCCGGGATAAATGCGGCATACCCTATCTCTGCGGAGCTCCCTACGGTTATAAAGGAACTTTGAACTGGTTGCAGCAGGTGTCCACACTGATTGGGCAGGAGATAAATCCGGCGCTTGTGCGGCGGTTGGAGGAAAAAATCATGTCCATGGTTCCCATGGGCGGCCCCATGATGATGGGATTCGGGCAGCGTAAGAGGCCGAAGGCCAGCGTTCAGGGGGACTACGACACCCTTCTGGGTTTCCGGCAGGCACTGGACGAATTGGGCATAGAGGTGGAACATCTGGTTTGCAGTCACAGCCTGAAAAGCATCTTGGAACCGGATCCTGTTATCCTGCACATCCAGAAGGAGAAGGAGCGCATGGAGCTGTTCCGGTCTCTGCGCGGTCAGTGGTGTCTTGGCAGCGATGAGATGGGGCAGTGCTGCGGAGAAAACAATTATTTTACCCTTATCAGCGCTCCGGCGCTGTCAAAAACCCAGGTGGCCGCACATCTGCCCTTTATGGGAGAGCGCGGTATGGACTATTTGAGAGAATTAAAAAGCGAGTTCCTGGATCATATCTGACCTGATTTTCCATGGAAATGCGCTGGCATGTTGTCCGGTTCGGGTGGCAGGCCTGTACTTTCTGTCGTACAGACATTTTAGCCGCGGTTTTAACGGAGGCAAGATCCAGCGCTTACGGAGACTTAGACGCGAAGGCACTCAGATTCCGCATCATTTTGGAGCACTTTCCTCACTCTGTTTTTCCTTC
>CAYXVN010000201.1:0-4443 GCA_964468565.1 uncultured Oscillospiraceae bacterium
AGACCGGAGAGGGTCCCTCTTTCCCGGCTGCAGCCCCCCTTCCGGAGGGGATAGACCTGGAGAAAATCACTTCTGTTTTCAGGAAACAACTGTCTGCAGGCACTGCCGGCAATCCCGGGCGCATCCCCTCTCTCCCCCTCCCCTGAGACCAGGTGACAGGCCAGGGGGAGGGGGACCTGAGGGGCTGAAACCGGTCCCGGGAAGGGGGAACAGGGACCGGAAGGGTCCCATCCGGCACCCCTGGGGAGATCCCGCCGGGCGGGAGGAGGGTGAGTGCCCCGGGGCAGGTTCCGGGGGCTTTTTTGGGGTCCCTCCCGGCAAAACCTTGGCGGCACCTATGGACATTTTCCCCGGATGGGGCTAAAATGGGTGGAAGAATTTTTATGGGCGGCTGCCGGGACCTCCGGCCGGGCCGTCTGGGAAGGAGATGGGGCGCAATGAGTCAGGCGCGGAAAAGCAGGCAGGGAGTGCGCATCAGCGGAAAGGTTGCGGAGCGGCATCATGGAGCCTTTGAAGAAGTCATCATCCCGGAGGGGGTGGAGGAGATCGGGAGAAGTGCCTTTGCCAACGACGAGATCCTCATCACCGTGGACCTGCCCTCCACCCTGCGCATTGTGGGGGAGATGGCATTTCAGGGCTGCCACCGGCTGGTGCTGACCCGGCTGCCGGAGGGGGTGGAGGAGATCCGCTCCTGCGCCTTTGCCGCCACCCCCGCCATCACCTCCTTCCGCTTTCCGGAGAAGCTCCATGTGCTGGGGGAGGGGGCCTTCAAGAGCAGCGGCCTCACCCACATCAGCTTTCCGGACTGGATGACGGTGCTCCCCAAGGAGATCCTGATGCTCTGTTCCCACCTCACCTCCGTGGACCTGCCCCAGGGCCTTACCCAGGTGGGGGCCAGCGCCTTCGAGTACTGCTCCGCCCTTCCCTCCATCAGCCTGCCCTCCGGTGTGCGGGTGCTGGGAGAGACCGCCTTCTACCACTGCGTGGCCCTGGAGTCCATCACCCTGCCGGAGGGGCTGGAGGAGATCGGGAGGAGCTGCTTCAGCCAGTGTGCCTCCCTGCGCTCCGTTTACATTCCCGCCTCCGTGCGGGTGGTGGGGGAGGAGGCCTTCGGCGACTGCTGCAACCTGGAGGAGATCCTGGTGGACCCCCGCAACCCCAACTTCATGAGCCGGGACGGCATGCTTCTCTCCGGAGACGGAACCACTCTGCTGTGCCTGCCCGCCGGCCGCACGGGAACGGTGACCATTCCCCAGGGGGTGCGCAGGGTGGCCAGAGGCTCCATGGAGGGCTGCGAGAGGGTGAAGGAACTCCACTTCCCCCCGGGAATTGAGGAGTACAATCCCGGCTATACCAATCCCTGCCGCAATGCCACCGTCATCCGGGTGGGGGGAGCCCTGGAGCCCTTTGTGTGGCTGGGCCAGCAGACCCCCAACTGGCACAGACAGCCTCTGGCCATGTATGCGGACAGTGTGGACATCCGGGATGCCCCCAAGGCCCTGCAGGACCCCCTGCTCCGGGGATTTCTCCGGGACTGGGAGGCCGGGGAGCACCATCCCAGGGAGAAGGAGTTTCTCAACTGGATCCGCGCCCACCAGCGCACCCTGTGGCGGCGCAACTTCTGCCGGGAGGTGCTGCTCCAGGAGGGGCTGCTCACCGCCTCCTTCTATGAGGACTGCGTCCGTACCACCGACTCGGAGAAGGACCCGGAGCTGATGGCCCAGCTTCTGGAGTACTCCAGGCGCTTCCTGGGAGAGGGTGCTCTGGCGGCTCTGGAGCGCCGGCGCATCAACCGGAGTCTGCGCAAGGCCCAGTCCCAGGTCCCCGCCCCCCGGAACCAGGGGATATGGATCACCGCACAGGCCGGGCTGCCGGGGCAGGCCACCCTCATCTCCTGCCGGGGCAATGACAGGGAGATGGAGATCCCCGCCCTGACGGAGCAGGGGAGCCTGGTGACCATAGGGAGGTTTGCCTTCCTCAACCAGACCAGAATGGCCAGACACGGGGAGAATCCCGGCATCCGCTCCCTGGTGGTGCCGGAGGGGGTCATAGCCCTGGAGGAGTTTGCCCTGGCCGGGGCCATCTCCCTGGAGGAGCTGACGCTGCCGGAGAGCCTTAAGACCATTGGAGCCAGGGCCTTTGCCGGATGCGACTCCCTGCGCAATCTGGTGATCCCCGCCGGGGTGGCCCGCATCCCTGAGGACGTGCTGGATGCCCCCGCCCTGGAGACCGTCACCTTCCTGGGCCCCACCCAGATTGTCCCCACCCCCTCAGTGCGGGAGGAGGACATGGCGGACGTGATGGACTTCTCCTCCCGGGACCGGAAGATCCTGCTGCTGGTCCGCGCCCCCGAGGGCGCTCCGGCCCAGAGCTGGGCCAGACTGAAGCGCCAGGCCTTTGAGGCTCTGGAGCCGGACAGGGACTGAAGCCCCCGCCTCTCCCCATTGCTCTGTAACTGTCCCCCGCACCGGTGTGCTTCCGGTGCGGGGGCTTTCTGATTTCCGGAGGCAGGTCCTGGCATGCTCTCCGGGTCCCCTCCTCCCCTTCCGGGAGGGGTCGGGGGGCTTTCTGCTGCCGTGGAGGTTCCTTCCCCCGGTGTACAGGCCACCTCCTGTTTCTCCGGAGGACACCGTGGGGCCCATACCGGAGGTCCCCGGGAGGACATCCCGGTCCGGGCAGCGGTCCTGGCCGAAAAAAATTTTCCTCAGGGCGCAATGAGACCCCGGGTTTTGTCGAGTAGTCTGATGAAGGGAGGGGAGAGTGCCTTGGACGATGCGCACATCCTGGAGCTGTTCTGGCAGCGGGACGAGAGGGCCCTGGCGGAGACGGAGGCCAGATACGGCAGCTACCTGGGCTCCATTGCCCGGCGCATTCTGCCGGACCCCCAGGACTGCCAGGAGAGCGTCAACGATGCCCTGCTACGGGCCTGGAACTCCATTCCCCCCAACCGGCCTCAGCATCTGGGCACCTACCTGGGAAAGCTGGCCCGCCGGGCGGCCATCGACCAGCTGCGCCGGCAGAACCGGGGCAACCGGCTGGAGACGGAGTACACCTCCTCCCTGGAGGAGCTGGAGGAGTGTGGGGTGACCGGGGACATCCCCCACCAGCAGGCGGAACTGGCGGAGCTGGCCGCGGCCATGGACCGCTGGCTCCACACCCAGCCGGAACTGACCCGGGTGCTGTTCCTGCGGCGGTACTACTGGCTGGACAGCCTGGAGGAGGCCGCCGCCTTCTGCCGTGTAAGCCGGTCCCGGGCCGCCTCCCTCCTGTACCGGGCCCGGAAGGGGCTGACCAAGTTTCTGAGAAAGGAAGGATTGCTTTGAAGTTTGCCGAACGCATCAGCGATGGCCTGGAACTGCTGCCGGAGGCCACCCTGGAGGAGTCCGCAAGGCCTCCCAGGAGAGGGAAGTTCTCCTGGCGGCGGCCCCTGGCCATGGCAGCCTGCCTGTGTGCCCTGTTCCTGGGCATTGTCCTGTGGAGATCCGGTGCCTCCCGGTCCGGGGGCCACGACTTTCTGGTGAAGACCTACGCCATGGAGGCCGGTCCGGACGGCTCGGTGGAGCTGGTGGAGGCGGATCTGCTGGATCAGCCGGATGTATGGGGCGGCTGCGTGCTGGAGGGGCGGACCTATATCAACATAGGGCTGCGCTTCTCCGGGGAGGACATTGCCCAGGTGGAGTTTTCCACCGCTGAGGGCGCCTTTGCCACCCAGGATACCACCGGCCTGGTGCTGGGAGAGGACACCGCCTACATGGTGACGGGTTCGGATCACCGCCTGGTGATGGCCGGGGATTCCTTCACCCTGGCAGGACCCGTTCTCACCCTGGAGGGACCCGCCATGCCGGAGGGCATGCTGATCTTCTGGACCCAGGAGGGCAACGTGATGAACGCCCTGCCGGAATCCATCTCCATCACCGCCACCGCCACCTTTGTGGACGGCTCCACCCAGAAGGTGGAGCTGGAGCTGAGCCAGGAGATGATGAAGGCCCTGGAGGAGCTGCGCAAAGGCGGGGGAGAGGAAGCAGGAGGCGGGGAGGACAGCCGTCTGGAAGTGCAGGAGCTGCCGGAGGGATCATCTGACCGGCCCCTGCTGCCCCAGCTGCCGGACTGGAATCCGGCGGCCTCTGATGAGGGCTGACACCCGGAGGGCAGAAGGACAATCTGACAGACGCAGCCTGAGAGAGGGCCCACCCCACAGCCGGGTGTGCCCTCTTCCATACGGTCCCCAGAGGAAATCCCCCTGGCATCTCCTCCGGGGAAGAGGGACAGGGGCCCGGGCTGACTCCCTCTCCTCCACCGGGGGGTGCCTCCCCCTGGGAAGCCGGTGAGGGGACTGGCGCCGGGCCCAGGGGCGGAGGCAGCGGGAGGGTCTCTCGCCGTAGAGGGGGGAACCTGGGACGGGGATCATGGCAGAAAAACTCCCCCTCCGGAGCTGTGCCCCGG
>CAYXVN010000202.1:0-753 GCA_964468565.1 uncultured Oscillospiraceae bacterium
CCCGTGAAGGCTCTGTCTCCCACGATTCTCACCTGGGGCAGCTCCACCTCCATCAGAGCGCGGCACTCCGCAAAGGCCCCCTCTCCAAGATAGGTCACCCCGGGCAGCCGGACCCGGGTCAGCTGGCGGCAGTCCTCGAAGGCGTAGATATCCACTGTTGTGACCCAGTCCGGGGCGGTATAGGTTCCCCTCAGCCCCCGGGCCACAACCAGCTTCCCTCTTACCCGGTCCAGGAGCACATGGCCGTCCGTTTCGAAGACCGGATTTCCGCTGGCCACCTCAAACTTCTCCAGCATGGGACAGCGCCGGATGAAGGGGCTGAGTATCTCCGTCAGGCCCCGGGGAAAGCGGATGCCGGTGATGTGGTCCTCCCCGCAGAAAGCATTCGGGCAGATGGTGGTGACTCTGTCCGGGAGCATCACCATCCCCGTCTCCATTTCGCACCTCAGCAGTGCGCCCCTGCTTGTCTGAAACATGCAGTATCCTCCTCTCTGGGGAAGTTCCGTGTCCCCTCTCCGGGACTTCATGGGATGCTGTCCCTGGTCCCCACCCCCAGGTCCGGGGCGATTGGCCTGCGGTCCGGCAGGCACATCACCGCCGGCAGGGAGGGCGGCACCCGGGGGGAAAGCAGCCGGAGTCCGGGAAGGCAGGTGGGCAGGGGGGACAGAATGTTTTTCTCCAGGTCGGGGGCAGGACGCCTGGGGGCCCAGGCCGGCCGGCCCGGCTTCCGGGCCTGCCATCGAAGAGAGCGGG
>CAYXVN010000202.1:763-2281 GCA_964468565.1 uncultured Oscillospiraceae bacterium
GTTTTTCTCCAGGCCGGGGGGCAGGCCGGCCGGGGGCCCAGGCCGGCCCGGTTTCCGGGCCTCCCCGGAAGAGAGGGGGAAGGGGCATGGCGCCGGGAAGGAAGTGCCAGGAGGCACTGTCTTCCCTGTTCCCCAGCCTCAGAATACCTGCAGAAGGAAAGGGGGGTTGCGGGCTGTCACATACTCTCCGCTGCCGCCGATGTATATCCTTCTCTCCCGCATCATGGACTCCACCAGCTGGGGGAGAGAGCGGCTGTCCCCGGGGACCCGAAGGGTCACCCCGAAGTCCAGTCCCTGATCGCAGTCCAGCAGGGCGGTGTCCGACCCCAGCACAGTGATGGTATTCAGGGAGGAGCAGGACCAGAAGGCGCTCAGATGAACCTTCTCCACCGAAGGGGGAATGGTCACCTCCGTGAGACCAGGACACTGGTAGAAGGCATGACGGGAAATGGTCTTCAGACTGGAGGGCAGGATGACGCCGGTGAGGGCGTCATTGCTTTCGAAGGCGCTCACGCCGATCACCTGGGTGCCCTCCGGCACCGCATAGGTGCCCCGGACGCCTCCCGCCGCCCGCAGGATGACCTGCTCCCCCAGTTCCCAGAGAACCGGACCCTCCGCCCGGAAGCCGGTCTCCTCCGGATCCAGATCAAAGCTCTGGAGTCTGGGACAGCCCACAAAGCATGCATCCCCCATCTGGGGGTGGAGGGGCAGGGTGACCCTGGTCAGGTCCGGACAGGAGGAAAAGGAGTAGTTTCTCAGGGTCACTCCGGGGAGAACCGTCACGTGTTTCACACCCTTCACCTGGCGGCAGCTCATACCATACACGGCAGTGACCCGGGTTTTTCCGATCATGTCGGGCACCACCAGATCCTCCGGGCACTGCTTCAGTTTCCACAGGAGCAGGGTGCCGTCCTCCTCCTTCCTGGTCGCCCAGATCTTTCTCAGCTCGGAGGCCAGGGGCCGCTCCCGCATCATGGCCTTCAGCTCCCGGTCCATCTTCTGCCGCTCCGCCCGGTCCATCTCCTCCTGGGAGATGGTCCGGTTGCGGTAATCCAGCAGCAGGGCGGTACGCTCCGGATCGTTCCCGGCTGTCTTAAGAACCTCGGGGAAATCCTGGGCCCGAATGCATTTCTCCTTGAGCATGATGGCCAGCAGGCGGGGCTCGTTCCACAGTCTGCGCCGGTACTGCTTCAGATAGCGCAGAAAGGAATCCCGGACAGCCTGGCTCATCTCGTCCCCGTCCTCATACCGGGCCGCAAATCCCATCACGGCCCCCTGCCTCAGCCTGTAGGGCATCCTTTCCAGGGGAACGTCCCCCAGCACCAGGGGGATGGGAGGATCTGAACCCTTCATGGCGTCCTCCAGACCCTGCTGCACGAAATGATTCAGATCATGGATCTCATCCATCTGGGGAAGGCAGACCCGCCGCAGTGTGCTGCAGCTGGCCAGCTCCTTCCACTCCATAGACCAGCAGAAGGGAGAGAGGATCAGGTTCTGCAGGGAGGCGCACCCCGTGAA
>CAYXVN010000202.1:2291-4432 GCA_964468565.1 uncultured Oscillospiraceae bacterium
CCCCATCATGGCCCCACGTTTCAGCCTGGAGGGCAGCTGCTGCATGGGAGTGTCCCCCGCCACCAGGGGAATGGGGGGATCTGACTCATCCACGGCATAACGCAGGTCCAGCTCCATGTCCTCATAGGGCTTCGGAATGGATACCCGCCGCAATGCGGGACAGCTGCTCAGGGCATACGCCCCCAGGTTCCAGAGGAAGGGGGAGAAGGCCAGGTTCTGCAGGGACGGGCACTCTGCGAAGGCGAAGCTCCCCACTTCCATCACCTTGGGCATCTCCACCTCCACCAGGGCGCGACAGGCTTTGAACGCTCCCTCCCCAATCAGGGTCACCCTGGGCAGCCGGACCCGGGTCAGCTGGTGGCAGTCCTCGAAGGCGTAGGGATCCACCGTTATGACCCAGTCCGGGGCGGTATAGGTTCCCTTCAGCCCCCGGGCCGCAACCAGCTTCCTCCTCCTCCGGTCCAGCAGCACATGGCCGTCCGTTTCGTATATGGGATTGCCGCCGGCCACCTCAAACTTCTCCCGCATGTGACAGCCGCGGATGGCGGGGCTGTCGATCTCCGTCAGGTCCGGGGGAAAGCGGATGCCGGTGATCTCGTTCTCGTAATAAAACGCTTCCTGGCGGATGGAGGTGACATTGTCCGGAAGGATCACCATCCCCGTCATATCCCGGCACTTCAGCAGAGCGCCCTTGCGTGTTCGAATCATGAAAGCATTCTCCTCTCCGGGACTTCAGCTCAGAAAACTGTCCGCGATGTTGTCCGTGGTCCCCACCGCCAGGTCCGGGGCGATTCGCCTCTGGTCCGGCAGGCAGATCACCGCCGGCAGGGAGCGCAGCACCCAGGGGGAGGAGGTGGCCACCAGGAACTGCAGGCCGGGAGTGGGGTGCAGCTCCGGCCCGTCCGGCAGCACAATCCCCTTCTGATCCCAGCGGCTGCTGTGGCCCTGCTCCAGCCGGCTGTCCTCCACCCCCAGGATGAGATCCGCCGGAATGGAGACCATCCGGGCGCAGCCGGCGGGCAGAAACTCAAAGTCCATGCTGACACCGCCTGACCCGGTGAGGCGGAAGGGGAAGCTGCCCGGATCAGAGTGCAGCTGCAGCCGGGGCAGGACGGTCTCCAGGCGCTGAAACTGCCCCCCAATGAGGGCGACCCGGGGGGCATCTCCGTCCTTCAGGGAGAAGGCCTGCTGAATCTTCAGCCGGGCCATGGGGCACAGGAGAAAGCGCCCCTCCCGCTGCCGGGGGGACCAGGAGATGGCCTCACCCTGTCCGGGGGTCAGGAATGCGGCCGGCTCATCTGCCCGGAAAAAGGCCAGGAAGAAGTGGGACTGGGGCAGACGGTTTCCCCGCTTCAGGGGACCGGAGAAGCTGAGCACCGGTCCTCCCCGGTATATGCCCTGCAGCCGGTCCCGGATGCCATTCAGCAGCAGGGTCTTCCCGCAGCCGGCGGACCCGGTGACCAGCGCGGGCATGGGGACATTCTGATCCAGAGGGATGGTCCGGCGGGCGATGGGACCCATGCGGGGGACGTAAATCTCCGTGAGAAAGAGCTCTTCTGTCTCCCCCTCCGGTTCCGGCTGTCGGGCCGGAGTCTCTTCCTCCGGCGCCCGCCGGGCCGCCTGGCGGTTCCCGCCCCAGCCCCGTCCCTGTGCCTGCCTGGAGGCGGGGGGTGTCTGCTCCGGCTGGGCCTGGTGGCGCCGCTCCGCCTCCCTGGCCTGCTCAGGGAAGCACTTCCGGAAGCTGTGGTTGGGGTACATCCTGCTGGAGTCCTCCGGGCAGACCTTCCCAATGGTCCCTCCCTGGTGGCGGGTGTGGCGCATGGTGGGGTGGTACTGGCAGTCGAAAGCGTACTGCACATACTGCCTTTGCTGGTGTGCTTTTTCACGCTCTTAATCCGGATGCCCTCCTTTTCCGGGATGGGCACCGGATAGGGACTGATCATATTCTTCCTTCCTTCAGGGGGTCCCGCCTGAGCCTGAGCGGGGCGTCTGTCTTCACAGAATACCCTACTGCAGGGAAAAAGTCAAGGATGGAAAGAAAGCCGCCTTTTTCCCCGAAAGGGGAGATCTCCCCCCGGAAGCGGTACCAGGAGAACCTGCTGCCCCCTCCGGAAGGGCCCCCTGTCCCTTCATCTGTCCGG
>CAYXVN010000203.1:0-4405 GCA_964468565.1 uncultured Oscillospiraceae bacterium
ATGTCATGATGCACTGAAGCGGCCAGATGCTGAGGGCTTCCGGACCGGGAGTTCCTGAATCCTGAGGGTGGCCGGACGGATCTATGGGATAACCAGAAGCATTCCGATGAGGAGGACGGCTCAGAAAACTGGGGCACTGCTGGGCTTGCATCAGCGTGCCAAGCCTATCACGCAGTGTTCAGGGGTGCGTGCGGGCTGCCCGGCAGGTACCGGGACGTCCGCTTGGTTCAGCAGGTGCGGATTGAAGCAGTGGGAGACTCAGCGGGGCATGATCTCTGCCCAGGCAGCCCACTCCGTTGGAGATATGCAGGTCCCCGGATGCCCGGGGCAGCGGAGCGGGTGAAGGAGAAGCAGGGCTTCTAGGCAGAATGCACTGCGGTCCGGTCGACCGGTGTCGACGGGAACTTTGGTTTGGCCGGAAGCTGTCGGAGAGAAACAGATTCAGAAGACTGTGGCATTGCTGGAAGCTGCGCTGGAGCAGCGGGGGCGCAGATGCAGCTGGATCTCTCTGAAGTGCATTGGGCCGGCCCCCGCAGCCAGGGAGGAACCAACCTTCCAGGACTGCTGACCATCATCTGTTCCGGTTTGCTCCCCGGAGGAGAAGGCGGGCGGATGAGCAGGGCGCTGTCACAGACCCGCCCTCTGGCAGAAGCGCATCAGCAGAGCGGCCACCTGGGCACGGTCGGCGGTGCCTCCCGGGTTCAGAAGGCCCTCCCCGGTGCCGGTGAGCAGCCCCTGCCCCACGGCCCACTCCACGGCGGACCGGGCCCAGGGGGAGACGGCTGCGCCATCCGGGAAGGAGAAGAGGCTGGCGGATCCCCCCAGGCTGAGACCCTTCTGGCGGGCATACTGGAAGAGGATCTGTGCCATCTGCTCCCGGGTGACGGGGGTGTCCGGGCCGAAGGTACCATCCCCAAAGCCGTTGACCAGGTCAAGGTCGGCGGCCCAGGTGACGGCATCGGTATACCAGGCGGAGGAGGGGGTGTCCAGGAAGACCGGGACTCCCACCGGGGGCCGGTCTTCCAGATTGTAGAGCAGCATGGCGATGGTCCCCCGGGTGGTGATGGCGGCGGGGGAGAACAGATTCTCCCCGGTGCCGTTCATGATGCCACGCTGGGATGCGTAGGCCACCGCCTCGGCGTACCAGTCCGAGGCGTGCACATCCAGGAAGGAGGCCACCAGATCCTCCTCACTGTAGGCGGTGGGATTGAGGACGGGACCGTTGAGGAAGGCCACGCCCCCGTAGGTGACCAGGTTCTCGGGGAAGTGACAGCTGGCGAAGGCGGTGTCCTGAAGGACGGTATTGGCCCCCACCAGGAGATAGAGATCCCGTTCCCGTCCGGAGAGGGCTCCGGAGGAGCCGCCGGAGGGGTCATTCCAGGTCAGGTCAGCGGCATACCAGCGGCCGTCCTCCATCTGCACATAGTTCCACATGTGGCCGATGCGGGCGCCCCCCAGATAGGACGCCTTGCCGTCCACCAGCACACAGGGGATGTTCAGGCGGCTGCAGAGCACCATGAAGGCCCGGGCGTAGCCCTCACAGACCGGGCCGTCCCGGCCGGAACGGCCGGCCAGGGCGCTGATGCACTCCCAGGGGGTGCTGCCCACCCCCCGGCCGTACCACATGCCGGAGTTGACGGCTGTGTTGTACTCGTTGTGTTCCACCAGCCAGGTGTTGAGGGCCTCCAGCTGCCGATACCGGTCTCCGGAGGGGACGGTGGCCAGAATGGTCTCTATCGACTGCTCCCGAAGGGCGATGGTGTGGCGGATGGAGGCCTCGTCCGGATAGTCCGGATCCCTCAGATCGAAGGAGGTCTGGGAGGACTCATAGCGTACGGGGAAGAACATATAATAGGTATAGCTGGAGCCCTGCCGCTGCAGGATGTAACAGATGTTGCTCTCCCCGGTGAGCCAGAAAACCTCCGGGCAGTCCCGGTCAAAGGCGCTGTAGGCGGTGCGGATGACTGCGTTCAGGTAGGTCTCCTCCTGGGTGGTCCAGGGGCGGTTCAGGGTCAGGGTGGTGACCAGGATGCCGGCGAAGGTGGCGCCCTCCTGCCGGAAGAGACCAAAGTCTCCCATGGACATCTCCTTCGGATCCGACACCGTTCCGGAGAGACTGTAGAAGGAGTCATCGATGAGCCAGTCCTTCACCCCGTCCCCGTCTGCGCCCTCCTTGAGCTGGGCGTAGAAGGCATCCGCCTCAGGGGGCAGGTCAACCCGGTCGATCCAGGAGACAAAATTGCCCTGGGCCCGGTCCACGTTGCCGTCTGCCAGGGAGGCAAAGCGGCGGAGGGAGTCCTCCCCTGCCGGAGAAGATGCGGAAGAGGAATCCGGATGGCGGATGACCCCGTCCGGGTTGGCAGACTGGGGGGATCCGGCGAAGGCCGAGGGAATCAGGGTCAGCAGCAGGGCCAGGGTGAGGAGCGCAGCGGTAAGGCGTTTCATGATACATCTCCTTTCGGATCATCCTGCGGGGGGCGCCAGCTGGGGAGGCGCGTGGCCGGCGGACGGGTGTTTTCGTGCTGGATGGTCTTCTCCAGCAGCTGGTGGTACACATCCAGGGCCTTCTGGGGGCCCAGAATGACCATGTCTCCGTTCAGACCGAAGAGCCAGCCGAAGAACTGGGGGCTGAGGTCCACGGTAATGCTGAAGCGGAAGTGATCCGGCCCGTCCGGCACCATCATCACTTTGTCTCCGAAGCGGTCCCAGACGATGTTTACCATGTTCATCTTCCCCTGCAGCACCACGGTGGTCTCCTCTCCGGAGAACATGCCGAAGCGGCGCTGTTCGTATTCGGCGATGGAGAAGTCCGGGTAGATATCCAGCCCTCTGCGGGTCTCCGTGAGGATCTTCACCGTGTCCATCTTGTCCACCCGGTAGGAGCGCAGGTCCTCCGTCTCGTGGTCGAAGCCCGCCAGGTAGTAGCGCTCACTGCTCCAGATCAGGCCGAAGGGAGAGACGTTGTAGACCTTGCGGTCGTGGCGGTAGACCTTCCGGTGGCGGAGGTCGTAGTCAAAGTAGAGGAAGGAGATGGCCTTTCCGCAGCCGATGGCCGTGTAGATCTGGTCCACGTTTTCGTAGATCCGGCTGTTGGTCACCTTGGGCCGGCCGCTGAGGTACACCTGCCGCTGGAGCTGGGCACCCTGATAGACGCTGCACAGGTGCTCCAGCTTGGAGATTAAGATGTCCGTGTTCTCCTGGGTGATGAAGTGGGAGGACTGGACGGCGTCCACCAGCAGCTTGATCTCCGGCAGGGTGAACTCCCGGGCCCCGATGAACCAGCCTTCCCGCTTTCGGTTGCGGACGTCGTAGCCGCAGTCCACCAGAGCCCTGATGTATTTATAGACGGCCTTCCGTTCCACCGGGAGATTGACGGCCTCCATCTCCAGCAGGATCTCCTCCATGGGGAGCGGATGCTGCTCGTCGCTGCGCAGGCGCAGAATGGACAGCAGCGTGAGAATCTTCAGAGTCTGATGGGGCGTTCCGGGCATTGGATTCCCTCCTTTGTATGAAGCGTGGGGCGGAGCTCAGTTCCACTGGGCCCACACCTCCGGCTGATAGCCCACAGTGGCCTGGCGGCCGTTGCGGACCACCGGGGTGCGCAGCAGGGTGGGGTCCTCCAGGATGTGTTCCATCTTTGCCTGGTCATCTGCCAGGTAGGAGAGCAGGGTGGCATCCGGGTGGGACGGGTCCACCAGGGCATCCATGCCCACGGCGTTCTTTACGCTGGTCAGTTCCCCCCGGCTGATGCCGGTCTTCTTCAGGTCGATGGACTGAAAGCGGATGCGCCGCTCCTTGAACCAGCGCTCCGCCTTTCTGGTGTCGAAGCACTTGGACTTGCCGAAAATCTGAATGTTCACGGAAACTTCCCCCTTCCTGAAGGAAATTATACGCCACTTTGGAGAAGGAGACAAGGGAACTTTTTCACAGGATGGTGCAGGGTTCCACCGGGATCCTGCACAAAACAGCGGTTCCGGCCGGAGGAGAGGGGTCCGGAGGTGGTTTTGTGCCCTTCGGGACGGGGGCTCCCCGGACTGTCCGGTCAGATCTCCGTGGGGTGGAGAGTTGCCGGGGACAGGGACCGGAACGTGGTTACTGCCGGGCAGGGGAGATGGCCCCCAGGGAGAAACTGGAGGAGCAGACCAGGGGGGACGGTGTCTGTCCTCCTGAAGGCGGATTCTCTCCGGCGAGGCTTACGGGGCGCTGGAGAGGGATACAGGGAGGAGAGGGGAGTGGGGGAAGCACAGACTCCCGGTCAAATGGTGCAGGCGGAGATGGGTGAGGAAGAGCGGGGAGAAGCATGGTGTGGGGAGGCCGCCGGTGGGGGTGGCGGAGCCGTTCTGATCTCGGGGAGGCCTCGTCCGGTTCAAGGGTCTCACACCGGCGCGGATCAGTAGGGTGGAAC
>CAYXVN010000204.1:0-4389 GCA_964468565.1 uncultured Oscillospiraceae bacterium
CAACGCCGTGGAGGACAACCCCTTCATGGCCGGCGCCTTCCACGGGGTGGGAGAGCCGGAGCGGGTCATCAACGTGGGAGTCTCCGGCCCCGGGGTGGTGCACCACGCCATCCGCGCCGTCCGGGGACAGCCCTTTGATGTTCTGGCGGAGACCATCAAGAAAACCGCCTTCCGCATCACCCGCATGGGCCAGCTGGTGGCCCAGGAGGCCTCCCGCCGCCTGAACACCCCCTTCGGCATTGTGGACCTCTCCCTGGCCCCCACTCCGGCGGTGGGGGACTCCGTGGCCCGCATCCTGGAGGAGATGGGCCTGGAGGTCTGCGGCACCCACGGCACCACCGCCGCCCTGGCTCTGCTCAACGATGCGGTCAAAAAGGGCGGTGTGATGGCCTCCTCCAGCGTGGGCGGTCTCTCCGGCGCCTTCATCCCCGTCAGCGAGGACGAGGGCATGATCAGCGCCGCCCGCCGGGGGGCTCTGACCCTGGACAAGCTGGAGGCCATGACCTGCGTGTGCTCCGTGGGGCTGGACATGATCGCCATTCCCGGTGACACCCCTGCCGAAACCATCTCCGCCATTCTTGCGGACGAGGCGGCCATCGGGATGATCAACTCCAAGACCACCGCCGTGCGCATCATTCCCGCTCCCGGCCGTCAGGTGGGGGACACGGTGGAATTCGGAGGACTTCTGGGCTCCGCCCCGGTACAGCCGGTCCACACCTGGTCCTCTGCGGATTTCATCTCCCGGGGCGGACGGATTCCCGCTCCCATGCACAGCCTGCGCAACTGAGATTCCGGCCCCTGCAGCCCCCTCCGCCTGGGGCAGTCCGGAACATACCACCACAGAAAAGAGGCTCTTTTACTTCATGGAATTCCACGCCAATCAGGGCAAATCCGTTACCATCCAGGCCGGCGGCCAGACCTGGGCCCGCCACGCCATCCACACCCATTTCGTCCAGGTGGGGGAGAGCTACATCCAGCTGATGGAGCGCTACGTCCTTCCTCTCTACCAGAAGGGGGACATCCTCTCCATGAGCGAGAAGGTCATCGCCCTGTGCCAGAAGCGGATCGTCACGGAGGACCAGGTGAAACCCGGCTTCTGGGCCAAGGTGCTCTCCCGCTGCGTACACCAGACCAGCGCCGGACCCGGCATGGGTCTGCCGCTGAAGATGCAGTTTGCCATCAACATCTGCGGTCTGCCCCGGGTCATCCAGGCGGCCGTCTGCGCCGCACTGGACAAGCTGCGGGGCAAACACGGCACCTTCTACACCATGCTGGGCCAGGAGGTCTCCGGTCTGGACGGCTTCTACGGCAATGACATCCCCGCCTACGCCCACATAGGGGTGCGGATTCCGGAAAATCCCGCCGGAGTCTGCGATGAGATTTACGAGAAAACCGGCATCGTCTCCATGATTGTGGACGCCAACGACCTGAACGTGGAAATGCTGGGCCACTGTTCCCAGCTGAAGCAGAGCGATGAACAGCTGCTGGATCTGATCCGGGACAACCCCGCCGGCCAGGAACAGCAGTTCACCCCCTTCATCCTGATCCGCCCCCTCCAGAAGACCTGATCTCCCCGGGTTGTCCCATGGACATCCCCGGTCCGGATTCTCATCCCGCTCCGGCCCCAGTGGCCGGACCAATCTTTGCGAGGAGGCGATGGCATGCGAACCGGACTTCTGAGCTGGCGGGAACGGGGCTGGCTCTGGCTTCGCCTGAGCATCCGCGTCATCCTGTTGTGCGCTGTCCTCTTGATTCTGAAATATTTCGGCCCTCAGCTGTTCAATCTCTTCGGACCCTTCCTGGTGGCCCTGATCGCCGCCGCCATTCTGGACCCCCTGGTGAGACGTCTCCAGCAGCACATAGGGGGATCCCGCAAGGTTCTCTCCCTGCTGGTGCTTCTGCTGCTGCTGGGGCTTCTGGGCGGCGGCATCGCCTACCTGGTCTTCACCATCGGCAGGGAGCTGTCCAGCCTGCTGGAAAACTGGGGGGATGTACTGGCCAAGGCCCAGGAATTTGTCACCCAGGCAGACCAGTTTCTCCGGGACCTGGCGGACCGCCTTCCGGTCCCCCTGGAGACCCCGGACCGCACCCTTCTGGACCAGCTGCTGGAACTGGTGCAGAACGTGGCTCCCAGCGTGGGAGGCCTGCTCTCGGAGGCCGGCCACCGGGTCCGCTCCGTGTCCTCCTTTGTGCTGGCCACACTCTTCTTCATTATGGCAACCTACATGCTGACGGCGGACTACCCGGTGCTGCGCAACCGGGCCACCCGGAACATGAGCAGCGGAATCCTCCACTTCTGCATCCAGCTGCGGGCCACCGCCCTGGGGGCCTTCGGCGGCTATCTGAAGGCCCAGCTGCTGCTCACCGGCGGGGTCTTCCTCATCCTGCTCACCGGCTTTCTTCTCACCGGCCAGGATTACAGCCTTCTGCTGGCGGCAGCCCTCTCCGTGCTGGACTTCATCCCCATCCTGGGTGCCGGCACCGTCATGGTCCCCTGGGCGATCATCGCCTTTTTCATCCGGGACTACTCCACCGCGCTGCGCCTGATGGTCATCTGGGGGGTCATCGTCCTCTTCCGCCGGGTGGCAGAGCCCAAATTCGTGGGAGATCAGACGGGACTGTCCCCCCTGCTCACCCTGGTGAGCATCTACGTGGGCATGAAGGTGGCCGGGGTTGCCGGCATGATTCTGGCCCCCATTGTGGTGCTGGTGTGCCTCAATCTGGCGGAAATGGGCATTTTCCACGGCATCCGCCTGGACCTGGAGGCCGCCTGCAGGGACATTGCCGCCATCCTGGGCCGCCACCCCGGGGAGTCCTGAATTTCCGGAACAGATTCCCTCCGCCCCGGCGCTTCACCTCCCTCTCCGGAACATGTCCCGGTTCCCGGCACAGGAGGATGCCCACCTGAGGAGGAACCCATGGGCAATCCCGGCGGTGGCAGGGCCATGGGCCCGGAGAAGCGCCGCTCCGCCAGCGTGCCCTGCTGCCCGGGCATCCCCCTCTCCGCCATGGCCCGCCACCCGGCCGGTTCCTGCCCCCTCCTCGCGGGGAGGGCTGCCCGGTCCGTCCCCTGGGGAGGCAGCGGCGGACAGGCAGGCCAGCCTCACCTGGGGAGAACCCTCCACCCTCACCCCGGAGGTGAGAGAGCCCGGGGATTCCGTGGGACTGCTCCGGGGGAACTGGCCTTCCCCCTGAGAAAGGGCATGGCCTCCCCCTGGACCGGCCCATCCCCATCCCGGGCTGGAACCACAGGTCAGGCAGTGCCCACCCTGAACGCACTGCACACCGTCACCGCCATTTCTTCTCCCCCTCTCCCCGGATGGCCGGACCGGTCACACCGTCCCCCTGCCTGTCTTCCGGCGGCAGCAGAAAAAAAGCCTCCCCCAACCTGGGGACGAAGGCTCCCCGGACGAGGCGGCGGTCCGGGGTAACCGGGCAGCGGACATCCTCCGGAGCCGGAGGGGGCCCGGTTTCCTGGGATGACCCTCCCCTTCCGGCAGCCCCCCGGCGATCCGGAAACCGAAGGGAACCGGTCTCCGGAGAGAGCCGCCGGCGGAAAACGTTAAAAAAACTCCCCGTTTTTCTTCATATTTTCGTAACACTTCCATTGTATCATGGTCCTCAGGTTAAGGGAGAAACTTCTGGAAGGAGCGTTCACCATGGACGACAACAACCTGTACAACAGTGAAAACGATGGCTACCGCGGCTACGAGGGCTATGTGGATCCCAGCATGATTCCGGATCCCTACGCCTCCTCCGGCGCCTCTTCGGGCTCTGAGGGCTCCGGCAATCCTTCCGGATCCTATGGGCCCAGCGGCAATTCCTACGGATCCTACGGGCCCACCGGCAACTCCTACGGGTCCTCCGGCCCGGAATACCGGGGACCGGAGGGAGGCTCAAATCCCGGCGGTCCCATGATGCCCCCGCCCAAGACAAAAAAGAAGAAGGGTGGCGCCCGCCGGACCATCGCCCTGGCGCTTGTCTGTGCCCTGGTGGGCGGGGCCTGCGGGGTGGGCGGCGCCTTTGCCTACAGCCGCATGCACCCCCAGGAGACCACCACCATTACGGAGACCCAGCGGCCCAAGGTGGAGACCGTACTCAACACCAACGACGGAAAGGCCATGACTCCCCAGGAGCTCTACGCAGCCAATCTCCCCTCCTGCGTAGGCATCACCGTCTCCACCACGGTGAACATTTACGGCCGCACCACCACCTCCGCCGCCTCCGGTTCCGGCTTTGTCCTCACCAAGGACGGCTACATCGCCACCAACTACCACGTCATCGAGGACGCGGTGCAGGACGAGAGCGTGGACATCCAGGTCTCTTTCTCCAATGATGAGAAGTACACCGCCACCCTGGTGGGAGGGGAGAAGGACAACGACGTGGCCG
>CAYXVN010000205.1:0-4376 GCA_964468565.1 uncultured Oscillospiraceae bacterium
GGGGTGGCTGCACCGTACAGGTCGAAAAATGCCGGGCGGATCGGCAGGATCCGCCCGGCGGGGAAAGACTCTTCTTACCGTACGAGGGAAGTGATGAAGCGCATGAAGATGGTGGCCACCTCCGCCCGGGAGGCAAGGCCCTGGGGATTCAGCCGGTTGCCGGACACACCGGTGACCAGGCCGGTATTCACTGCCCAGTTCATGGCGTCCACCGCCCAGCTGCTGACGCTGGAAGCATCTGCATAGCCCCCGATGCTGGTGCCGGTGCTGGAGGCATCCGCATAGCGGTAGAGGATGGTGGCCAGCTGCTCCCGGGTGATGTTCTGCAGGGGAGCAAAGGTCCCGTCCCCGGTGCCGTTGACCACCTGGTTGGTGCCGGCCCAGGCCACGGCATCGGTATAGTACTGTCCGGCGGGGACGTCCGTAAAGGTGGCGGTGCCGCCCTCCGGTTCATTGGCCAGGCGGTACAGCACGGTGACCAGCATGCCCCGGTTCATCTGCATGTCCGGGGAGAAGGTGGTGCCGTCTCCGGTACCCCGGAAGAGGTCACGGGCGGCGATGAAGTTGATGGAGTCGGCTGCCCAGTGGGAGGCCGAATCGGTGAACTGCTTGCTGTTGTTGCGGATGGTGACGGAGGCGGAGTCGGTGACACGGATCACCACGCAGCCGTCAAGAACCACCCCGTCCCGGATCACAGAGCCGTCCCCATTCACGGCCACCGTACCGGAGTTGGGAGAGGCGGTGGGAATGGCGATGTAGGCGGAGCCGCCTCCGGTGATGGTGATGGAGACGGGAGTGCCCGGCTCAGTGTCCACGGGAATTCTCACCAGACCCACGGCCACGGCGGCCGGGATGGTGGCCTTGGCGGAGGTGATGGTGCCGTTTCTGTCCTTCACGGTCTCACCCACGATGCCGCTGGCTGTGGTGGTGGTGGTGACGCTGCTGCCGTCGGGATTGGTGACTGTGGTGGTGGTATCCGTGGTGGTGGCGGAATCATGCTTCTGGGCCTCGGTGACCAGAGCCCGCAGCAGCACGTTGCAGGTATCCTGATCCACGTTGACCCCTCTGGTGTCCCTCAGGGCGTCCCGTTCGGGGTGCCACTGCACCGCCAGGGCAAAGGTGTCCTTGCCGTTCTCATCCTTGCCGGTGTACTCCAGACCTTCCACAATGCCGTCCGAGGAGCGGGCCACGATCTTCAGGTTGTCGCCCAGCCTGTCCGGATTCACCGCCTGGTGATGGGCGGTTGCCACGGTGGAGATGGAGTCCACCCCCAGGATCTCATGGAGCTTGGAACCGGGGTCGATGGCCACCTGGCTGTTGCTCTGGCCCGGAGCCAGTTTGTGGTAACCCAGGCCGCCGCTGTGGACCACGCCGTCAATGGTGACCCGCAGGCAGGGGTTGTCCGGGTGATCCTTGTCCTCACCGCTGGCTTCCTTCAGTTCCTCCGGCAGCTCGGTGTAGTCCCGGGCGGTGGTGGGAATCTTTCCGGTGAGCACACTGGAGATGCGGGTGGCGGACATCTCCCCCCTGATGATCTTCTGGCCGAAGTAGTAGGGGATGTCCTGGATAAGGCCGCCGCCCATGGCGATGTTGAAGCCCTGCTCACCCCGGCACACGGCAAAGAGGGGCACGCCCATCTTCACGGCCTGCTGCATGTAGGCGATGTCCGAGGTGTCCCGGGCCTCGTTGACCCCGGAGGCGCCGTGGGGCGTGACCTCCTCCCCGTAGAGCTCCGTGCCCCAGTCCTCGCCGCCGGTCATGAAGATGCCGTCCAGGCTGGCCAGCACGTTGCGGGCCCCCTGGGCATCCGTGACCTGGGGCAGGAAGACGGCGTAGGCGCCGTTGCGCTCATAGGCCTCGGCGAAGCCCTCGTAGTCGCTGCCGATCTTGTCGCTCTTCCAGGAGATCCCGATCACCGGCCGGTCCACGGCCTTCAGGTTGGAGATCTCCGTAACCTGGCCGTCCTCCACCCGCACATCCGCGTAGTAGGCCTGGGCGGGCAGGGTGCGGCTGCCCACGTCGGTGCCGTGGACGGCAGCGGGGTGGTCCACATTTCCCAGGGCGGTCTGCAGGTTGTAGGCGCTGGTAATGCCCTCCATGCCGCTGACGCTCACGTCAGAGGCCAGAGGTGCGGAGTGGGTGACGTTGAACTCCAGCACGTTGCCGGCGGTGATCTGATAGAGCACCGCGTCTTCGGTAAAGCAGTTGCCCGCGTGCTACTGGGCCTCGGTGACCAGGGCCCGCAGCAGGGCGTTGCACTCGTCCTGATCCACATCCACGTCCCGGGTGTCCTTCAGGGCATCCCGCTCCGGGTGCCACTGCACCGCCAGGGCAAAGGTTTCCTCTCCGTTTTCATCCGTGCCGGTGTATTCGATGCCCTCCACGATGCCGTCCGATGCCTGAGCCACAACCTTCAGGTCGTCCCCCAGATTCTCCGGGTCGATGGCCTGGTGGTGGGCTGTGGCCACATTGTCCAGCTCGGGCTTGCCCAGGATCTCCGCCAGCCTGGATTCCGGGTCAATGGCAACTGAATTGTTCAGTATGCCGCCCTTCAGAGCGTGGTAGCCGGTGCTGTCCATGCCGCCGTGGATGTTTCCGTCCACATAGATGCGCAGATGGGGATCATCCGGGTGATCCTGGTCCTCCACGCTGGCGGACTTGACCTCGTCGGGCAACAGTTCATACCCTTCCAGGTCCTCAGGGATCTTGCCGGTGGCCACGCCGGTGACCAGGGCGGGGTCCAGCTCCTTATTCAGAAGCTTCTGGCCGAAGTAATAGGGGATATCCTGGATGAGCTTACCGCCCATGGCCACGTTGAAGCCCTGGGCCCCCCGGCAGACGGCAAAGAGGGGCACGCCCATCTTCACGGCCTGCTGCATGTAGGCGATGTCCGAGGTGTCCCGGGCCTCGTTGACCCCGGAGGCGCCGTGGGGCGTGACCTCCTCCCCGTAGAGCTCCGTGCCCCAGTCCTCGCCGCCGGTCATGAAGATGCCGTCCAGGCTGGCCAGCACGTTGCGGGCCCCCTGGGCATCCGTGACCTGGGGCAGGAAGACGGCGTAGGCGCCGTTGCGCTCATAGGCCTCGGCGAAGCCCTGATAGTCCTGGCCTACTTCGTCCTTCTTCCAGGAGATGCCGATGATGGGACGCTCCACCGCGTCCGTGATGGCAATGCCGGTGATGACGCCGCCTGTGAGGGTCAGGTCAGCGTAATAGGCCTTTTCGCCCAGGGTCCTGGTCCCGATGTCCGTTCCCAGAACCGCTGCCCCGTGATCTGCGGTACCCAGGGCGGATTTCAGATCGTCCGGGGTGGTGATGGCGGCATCGCCGGTAATGGCAACGTTATCCGCTATCATGGCCTTGTGGGTGACATTGTACTCCAGTTCGCCGTCCCCGTTGATCTGGTAGAGAACCGCATTCCTGACCTGTTCCGGTTCCCCCTCTCCGGCAGCCATTGCCGGAACCAGGAGGGTGGACAGCACGGAGACCGCCAGCACCAGGCTGAGAAACTTCTTCCATGTCGTCTTCATCTGGAAACACCTCCGTATTTTTGTGACCTTCCCGCAGCACCCCCGGGGTCCTCCCTCCGGATTCCCCCCTTCCGGAGAGAAGGCCC
The DNA here is from genome assembly GCA_964468565.1 of uncultured Oscillospiraceae bacterium. Classification (GTDB taxonomy): domain Bacteria; phylum Bacillota; class Clostridia; order Oscillospirales; family Oscillospiraceae; genus Lawsonibacter. The sequence continues at coordinate 3,614 of CAYXVN010000205.1, forward strand.
CAATGGTGTCTGCCTTCCTTCAGTTTACCACTTTTTCCCCTCCTTTTCAATGTACCAGTTTCCGGAAGTTGAAAAAACAGATTCCCAGCGCTCTCCGGAACAGGGACGATGGAGGCAGGACCATCCGGTCTCTCCATCTCTTCCGGAGGCAGCCACACCTGCCGGACAGGGACGGGAGGGTTCCCCTGCTGACAGGGATCGGTGCTTTCCGGGAGATCCCCCGCCGGGAAGCCTGGACCAGCCGGCCAGGGCAGGCCCTTCTTTCCGGGAGGGGGCTGCGCCTGACGGCTGTGTGGGAGCAGGAGCGCCTGTATCCGGACATCTGGGGCCTCTTTGCTGAACCCGGCAGGGCGTGAATCTTGGGACGGTCTGCGGATCTCTGCCCGTCAGAGAGAAGCAGAAGCCTGCAGGCTTGCCCGCAGGAGGATTCACCTATCAGGCGCACAATTGCCGGCCCGGCTACTGTCCCCTGATGCGGGACTTCCTGAGGCACTACCGGGTGGACACCGCTGCCGACGGCACCGTGACCCACTCCTACAGCGCCTCTGGCTTTGCCCAGAATGATACTGTGGTTCTGGATTTCAGCAAGGCCCCCAGCACCGACACCATCGAGAGCATTCAGACCTACACCGATGAGATCATGTACGGCACCGGCTTGTTGGAGGTCCAGGTGACCTGTCAGGAAGGTGTGGATCTGTCCGGTCTGTATCCCAGCTCCTAGGTGCTGGAGGACCGGACCCCCTCTCCCCTGACTTTGGCCGTG
>CAYXVN010000206.1:0-4326 GCA_964468565.1 uncultured Oscillospiraceae bacterium
CCCTAACCGCTCGGGGCGAAGTCGAATTGAGATGTAGAGTTTTATTCGACTTTTTTGAGCGGTGAGAACTCAGCGGTGGTACAGGTTATTGGACTCATAGAAGGGCTCACAGGTCAGGTCCATCCCCAGCCGCTTGTAGGTGACGGCGTCCGCCGGGGAGAGCATGACGGAACAGTGGGCCTGACAGCCCCGCAGCTGCTCCAGGGCCTCCATGGCCCGGGCGGCGTCAGGATCCTGCTCGGCGGAGGCCGCCAGGGCCACCAGCACCTCATCGCTGTGGAGCCGGGGATTGGAGGAGCCCAGGTACCGGACCTTCACCGTCTGAATGGGGCGGATGGCGGACTGGGCCACCAGCCATTTGGCATCCTCAATGCCGGCGATGGCCTTCATGGCATTGAGCAGCGCGGAGGCGGAACAGCCCATCAGGTCGGTGGTCCTTCCTGTGATCAGACGCCCGTCCTGCAGTTCGATGGACATGGCGGGGCTGCCGGTCTCCTCGGCCTTCCGGGCCGCTGCCGCCACCGCCGGCCGGATGGCCGGGGAGATGCCCGCCTTCTGCATCAGCAGTTCCAGCCGGTAGACGGCGGAGTCCTCTCCCTTGCCCTGCCGCCGCTGGCAGCGCACATCGTAGTAGCGGCGGAGGATCTCCTGGCGGGCCGCCTCCCGGCACACCTCATCGTCCACGATGCAGCTGCCCGCCATGTTGACTCCCATGTCGGTGGGAGACCGGTAGGGACAGCTGCCCAGGATGCTCTGGAAGATGGCCGCCAGAATGGGAAAGACCTCCACGTCCCGGTTGTAGTTGACGGTGGGGACCCCGTAGGCCTGCAGGTGAAAGGGGTCGATCATGTTCATATCGTCCAGGTCCGCCGTGGCCGCCTCATAGGCCAGATTCACCGGGTGCTCCAGAGGCAGATTCCAGATGGGGAAGGTCTCAAACTTGGCATAGCCCGCCACGTTCCCCCGGATGTGCTCGTGGTAGAGCTGGCTGAGGCAGGTGGCCATCTTGCCGCTGCCTGGGCCGGGAGCGGTGACCACCACCAGGGGCCGGGAGGTCTCAATGTAGTCGTCACGGCCGAATCCCTCCTCCCCCACAATGGTACTGATGTTGCGGGGATAGCCGGAGATGGGGTAGTGCCGGTACACCCGCACCCCCAGGGCCTCCAGCCGCCGCTGAAAGGCGCTGGCGGCCGGCTGATTGGCATAGCGGGTCACCACCACGCTGCCCACGTACAGCCCCCGGGAGCGGAACACGTCAATGAGCCGCAGCACGTCGGTGTCGTAGGGAATCCCCAGGTCACCCCGGATCTTGTTGGAGGCAATGTCCCCGGCGTTGATGGCAATGATGATCTCCGCCTTCTCCCTCAGCTGCTCCAGCATGCGGATCTTGCTGTCCGGGGCAAAGCCGGGCAGCACCCGGGAGGCGTGGGTATCGTCAAACAGCTTGCCGCCGAACTCCAGATAGAGCTTGCCGCCGAACCGGGCAATCCGGTCCCGGATATGCTGGGACTGGGTGATGAGGTACTTCCCGTTGTCAAAGCCCACCTTCATGAGAATGCTCCTTCCCCCGTCCGGACGCCCCTTTCAGGCACACATCGGACGGTATCATTCTACTCCAACCATGCCTCCTGCGTCAAGGCTCCATCCCCGGAAAAAACCGCTGTCCCTTAGCGCACAGGCGCTGCGGGACAGCGGTACAGGCAGATTTCATTATCCGTCCAGGATCCCCGTGGCCTTCAGCACGTCGGTCACCTGGGTCACCGGCACGATGTTCAGACGGGATTTCACCTCATCGGGCACGTCATCCAGATCCCGTACGTTGTCCTCCGGAATGTAGACGGTCTCCACCCCGGAGCGCACGGCAGCCAGCAGCTTCTCCGGAAGTCCCCCGATGGGCAGCACCGCCCCCCGCAGGGAGACCTCGCCGGTCATGGCGGTGCGGGGATCCACCGCCCGTCCGCTGGCCAGAGAGGCCAGGGCGGTGGTCATGGTGATGCCGGCGGACGGACCGTCCTTGGGCACGGCACCGGCAGGCACGTGGATGTGTATGTCGTTCTCCTGGAACAGTTCGCTCTTCTCCGGGAAGAGGTTCTTCACCAGGGTCACCGCAATCTGCACGGACTCCTTCATCACATCCCCCAGCTGACCGGTGATGACCTGTTTGCCCTTGCCTTTGGAGAACATGGTCTCGATGAAGAGGATGTCTCCTCCCGCCTGGGTCCAGGCCAGTCCGGTGACAATTCCCGGTGCCTTCTTCTCCAGCACCCGGTCGTGGCGGATGGGCTTGCGGTCCAGATAACGCTCCAGGGTCTTCTCGCTGACGGAAACCCCCTTCGCCTTCCCCTCCGCAATGCGCACCGCCGCCGCCCGGCAGAGGGTGTCAATCTGGCGGCGCAGGTTGCGCACCCCTGCCTCCATGGTATAGTCCGAGATGATCACATGCCAGGCTCCGTCGGAGATGCGCAGCATCCCCTTCTTCATGCCGGCCTGCTCCAGGGCCCTGGGCAGCAGGTGCCGCTTGGCGATCTGCACCTTCTCCGACTCGGTGTACCCCTGGAACTCCACCACCTCCATGCGGTTGAGCAGGGGTTCGGGGATGGTGTCCGTGCGGTTGGCGGTGCAGATGAAGAGCACATCCGACAGGTCGTAGGGCACGTTCATGTAGTGGTCCGTGAAGGAGAAGTTCTGCTCCGGGTCCAGCACCTCCAGCAGGGCACTGGCGGGGTCGCCGCTGTAGTCCCGGGAGAGCTTGTCCACCTCGTCCAGCACCACCACGGGATTGGACACCCCGCTGCGGTGGATGCCGTCCATGATCCGGCCCGGCATGGCCCCGATGTAGGTGCGCCGGTGGCCCCGTATATCCGCCTCGTCCCGCACACCGCCCAGGCTGATGCGTACGTACTTCCGGTTCAGGGCGGCGGCAATGCTCTTGCCGATGCTGGTCTTTCCGGTGCCCGGGGCGCCCACGAAGAGCAGGATGGAGCCGGACTGCTTCCGGTTCAGATTCATCACCGCCAGCTGCTGCAGCACCCTGGTCTTGACCTTCTTCATGCCGAAGTGGTCAGCATCCAGAATGCGGCGGGCCTCCTTCATGGAGATGGGCTCAAAGGCCTCCTTCTTCCAGGACAGACCGGTGATGAAGTCCAGGTAGCTGTAGAGCATGCCGTACTCGTGGCCGTTCTGCCCCTCCTGCTTCAGCCGGTTCAGGGCCTTCTCCGCCTCCGCCCGGGCGGTCTCGTTCATGCCGGACTCCTCGATCTTCTTCTCGAAGCGGCGGATATCCGATTCGTTCTCCGGGTGCATCTGCTCCAGCTGGGTCTGCAGATACTCCATCTGCCGGCGGATGGCGGACTCCCGGTAGGCCCTCTCGTTGTGCTCCTGCTGCTCCTCATCCGCCTCCGCGCTCATCAGGAACATCTCGATGTACTCGTAGAGCACCTTCTCCATCTTTTCAAAGCGCTCGGAGTAGAGGTCCGTGGCCAGGATCTGATACTTCTCATCGTTGGTCAGGTTCAGCAGATAAGAGGTATAGACCATGGTCTCCTCAATGGTGCTCCAGTCGGAGATGTAACCCCGGGCCATGACCCCCCAGCGGAACCGGTTCAGGGCCCGGAACAGGGCCACCTTCAGCTTGCGGAAGCGGGCGTCCATCTCCGAGCTGTCCATGTCCATGGTCTCTTCCCGTTCCGACCAGGCCACGGACATGGTGTCGTCTTCATACTCCACACTGTCCAGGTTGATCCGGCACAGCAGGCGCACCGCGGCGGTACCGTCCTCGCCCACACTTTCAATCTGGCCCCGAAGGCCGATGGGATAGTACTGCCCTTCCAGGCCATCCCCCTCCGTCTCCTTGCGCCGGACGAGAAACAGGATTTCCTCATCCGTATCCGGCTCTTCCTCACCAGACTGTTTGCTGATGTAGTCCTTCTGCAGATATACGGTCACACCCGGCAGGAGCAGTACATTGTAAACCGGTAAAATGATCATTGTTTTCTCCTTAACCTGAATCCGTGAAGTTTTTCGAACCGGATTCACCTGTTTGCGTAAAGATTGGACAATTCCGGCTGAAATCGCCGGAACAGGGGTGTTTTCACCGCTGAAGGTCAGAACCCGGCATACAATACCCCTCCTGATTTGGCACCCATCCGGTGATACACTTCCTGCGATGCATGCCGACATATGAGGGATAAATGATCCGGCACCTTCAAAGCCGGACAGGGCCGGTGTTCAGGCGTACCAGGGTGCAGTGACCGGGCGTCGCCTGTGTCCCATCCGTAAAGATATAGTAGTTCGGTACAGGCCCATTTCTGGTCCTGCGGGTTCCCG
>CAYXVN010000207.1:0-4313 GCA_964468565.1 uncultured Oscillospiraceae bacterium
TTTTCTTCTTGTAGGCCTCCACGCCGGGCTGGTTGAAGGGATTGACCCCCAGCAGGTGGCCGGACAGGCCGCAGACATACTCGAAGAAGTAGATGAGATAGCCCACGGTGGTCTCCTCGATGGCGGGCATCTCAATGAGAATGTTGGGCACGCCCCCGTCCACATGGGCCAGGATCACGCCCCGCATGGCCTTCTCCGCCACAAAGGACAGAGGCTTGCCGGAGAGGAAGTTGAGTCCGTCCACGTTGGAGGGATCGTCGGGGATGATGTACTCCCCCTTGGGGGCAAAGCTGACCACGGTCTCCAGCATGACCCGCTCGCCCTCCTGGACGTACTGGCCCATGGAGTGCAGGTCCGCGTTGTACTCCACGCTGGCGGGGAACAGGCCCTTTCCGTCCTTGCCCTCGCTCTCCCCGTACAGCTGCTTCCACCACTCGGCGAAGAAGCGGAAACGGGGCTCATAGCAGGCCAGCATCTCGATCTTCTTGCCGCTCTCGTAGATGGCGTGGCGGGCTGCGGCGTACTGCCAGGCGGGATTGCTCAGCCCGCCCACGGAGAGATCCTCCATGGCCATGCGGGCACCGCCCATCAGCTTTTCGATGTCGATGCCGGCACAGGCGATGGGCAGAAGCCCCACGGCGGTGAGCACGCTGTAGCGGCCGCCCACATCGTCGGGCACCACAAACTCCTCATAGCCCTCCACATCGGACAGGCCCTTGAGGGCGCCCCGGGCCCGGTCGGTGGTGGCGTAGATCCGGTCCTTCGCCCCCTCCTTGCCGTACTTCTTCTCCAGCAGAGACTTGAAGATGCGGAAGGCCACGGCGGGCTCGGTGGTGGTGCCGGACTTGGAGATGACGTTGACGGAGAAATCCCGGTCCCCGATGAGGCCCAGCAGCTCCTGCAGGGTGTCGGTGGACAGGCCGTTGCCGGCGAAGTAGATGTCGGGGGTGTCCTTCTTCAGGAGATTGTAGTTGGGAGAGGTGAGCAGTTCCACCACCGCCCGGGCACCCAGGTAGGATCCGCCGATGCCGATGACCACAAGCACCTGGGACTGCTTCCGGATCTTCTCCGCAGCCGCCTGAATGCGGGCAAACTCCTCCTTATCATAATCCCGGGGCAGGTACACCCACCCGGTGAAGTCTCCGCCAAGGCCGGTGTGGGTGGCCAGCATCCCGGCAGCCTCCTTCAGCCTCTCCTCCCGGCTGGTGGCAAAGTCGTCGGGAATGAAGCCCTTCAGCTTGGACAGATCAAGTTTGAGCATAACACACGTTCCTCCTTGTACTTCTCACTCTGGAAACAGACGCAGCACCGGCTGCACCTGTGTCCAGTATAGCACGAATCCGGGGAATTTCCACTGCCTTTTTGGGCCCCGGTACGAGTTACCGGTAGGACTCCGCCAGGGCCCGGAAGCGGGGCAGGGACCGCTGGATGGTCTCGGTCTGAACGCAGTAGGCAATGCGGAAGTGGCCGGGGGCTCCGAATCCCACCCCGGGCACCAGCAGCAGGTCAAACTGCTTGGCCCGCTCGCTGAAGGCCATGTCGTCCGGCTCCAGGGTGCGGGGGAAGAGGTAGAAGGCACCGCCGGGCTCCACACAGTGGTACCCCATCTCCCGCAGGGAGTCGATCAGCAGCCGGCAGTTGCGCTCGTAGACCCGGATGTCCGAAGTCATGTCGCAGCACAGCGAGGTGACCTGCTGGAACAGACTGGGGGCGTTCACATAGCCCAGGGAGCGTCCCGCTCCCGCCACGGCGGCGTACACATCCGCCGAATCCTCCAGGTCCCCGGGAACCAGAATGTAGCCGATGCGCTCGCCGGGCAGAGACAGGGACTTGGAGAAGGAGTAGCAGACGATGGTGTCCTTATAGATGTGGGGAATCCAGGGCACCTCAAAGCCCTGGAAGACGATTTCCCGGTAGGGCTCGTCCGTGATCAGATAGATGGCATGTCCGTAGCGCCGGCTCCTGTCCCGCAGGATCTCCGCCAGGGTCTCCAGGGTCTGACGGGAGTAGACCACACCGGAGGGATTGTTGGGGGAGTTCACCACCACGCCCTTGGTCTGGGGGGTCAGCGCCCTTTCAAAGGCATCAAAATCGATCTGAAATCCCTCGATCTCCGGGGGAATCAGCACCATTTTCCCCCCGGCCCCCTCGATGAAGACCTTGTACTCGGGGAAGTAGGGGGCAAAGACCACATACTCGTCCCCCGGGCAGGTGAGTCCGTTGAAGACACAGCACAGCGAGGCCGCAGCCCCTACAGAGACGTAGAACTGGTCCGGGGTGTAACTGGTGCCGAAGCGGCGGTTAAGGGAATCGGCGTAGCGCTGGCGCACTGCGGCGTCGCCCTGGGCACTGGTGTAGCAGTGAATCAGGTCCGGCTGCTCCTGCAGAATGCGGATGGCCTCCTGATTGACCTGATCCGGGGCGGGGACGCTGGGATTGCCCAGAGAGAAGTCAAAGATGTTCTCCGCACCCACCACGGCCGCCCGCTGCTTGCCGTACTCAAACAGTTCCCGGATCACCGAGCGGGCAGTCCCCAGGCCTTTCATCCGTTCAGAAACCATAATCATACCTCCATGACTGCCGAAGCGGGCGGGATCCGCCGCCATCGGCTCCGTGTCCTACATTATAGCACCCCCGGGGCGCAAAGTCAAAGAGAACCCCTCCCCGGGCGCTGGAAGCAGTCCGGGGGACAAAAAGCTGCAAAACAGGGGGAATACCCTATAAAATTTGGTTGAAATGCACCGTTCTGCTCTATTTACAAAGGAAGAATTGCCAGTTATAATGGCGATAATTGCGTTTTTCGGGGGTGCGTGCATGGAAGCCTTTACCGGGAGATCCATTCAGGGGCAGATCGCCTTCGGCCGTCTGCGCTTTCTCGTGCGGCCAAAGCCGGAGCTGAACCGCTACTCCAGCATCAGCCCGGAGGAGGAGATGGAGCGGGTGTGCCAGGCCAGAGCCATGGCGGATGCGACTCTCACCGACTACTACGAGCGGGCACTTGAGGATCTGGGGGAGGAGATCGCCAACATCTTCTCCATGCACCGGCTCCTGCTGGAGGACGAGGGCTTCTCCGAGAGCATCGCCACCCAGCTGCGGGACAATCACTTCACTGCGGAATACGCCGTACGCGTCTCCGGCCACGAACTGGTGGAGTACTTCCGCTCCCTGAAGGACCCCTACATGCAGGCCCGGGCGGCGGATATCCGGGACATCACCCGGCAGATGATCCGCTTCCTCCTGCGTGTGCCCCCTGTGGACCCCTTCCAGGGAGAGCCGGCCATTCTGGTGGCCGATGAAATCCTGCCCAGCGAGGTCATGGGTCTGAACCGGCGCAAGCTGCTGGGGCTGGTCTCTCTCAATGGCAGCGTGGACAGCCACTCCGCCATGCTGATGGACGCCTACCACATTCCCGCCATGGCAAAGGTGGACCTGTCTCTCACCTGGGACGGACATCTGGCACTCCTGGATGGCTTTGACGGCAGACTCTATATGGATCCCAGCTCTGCTCTGACAGAGACCCTGCGTCTGCGGTACGAGGCAGGAGGCCGTCCGGTCAATGTGGTGGAGGATCCGGACCCCATGTGAATCCCATACCGCCGCCGGGGACCGGAAGTCCCCGGCGTTTTTCTGTCTCCGGGGGAGGCTCTCTCCGGGGCAAAATTCACAAATTCTTCTTTTTTGCCGGGCCGGAATGTGCTATACTGAGACGATTATCCCGGCCGGCCCGGTGACAAGCCGAAATTTCCGAGAGGTGTTTGCGATATGAGTCTGTTTACCAAAATCTTCGGCACCCCTTCCCAGCGGGAGCTGAAGTCCATCTACCCCATCGCCGACAAGGTGGACGCGCTGGAGGAGCCCTACAAGCAGCTGACAGACGCCGAACTGCAGGCCAAGACCCCGGAGTTCCGGGAGCGCCTGGCCAGAGGCGAGACCCTGGATCAGATCCTGCCTGAGGCCTTCGCCGCCTGCCGGGAGGCCGCCTGGCGGGTTCTGGGCCTGCGGCCCTACCGGGTGCAGGTCGTGGGCGGCATTGTCCTCCACCAGGGGCGCATCGCCGAGATGAAGACCGGCGAAGGCAAGACTCTGGTGGCCACCCTTCCCGCCTATCTCAACGCCCTGGCCGGAAAGGGCGTTCATATCGTCACGGTCAACGACTACCTGGCCAAGCGGGACTCGGAGTGGATGGGCAAGGTATACCGTTTCATGGGCCTTACCGTGGGACTGGTCATTCACGGCGTCACCGGCGAGGCCAAGAAGGCCGCCTATCAGGCTGACATCACCTACGGAACCAACAACGAGTTCGGCTTTGACTA
>CAYXVN010000208.1:0-4236 GCA_964468565.1 uncultured Oscillospiraceae bacterium
GTGGTAGCGATATATAGAAGGCGGCAGGATAACCCTATAGCTATTGCTATATGGCAAAGAAAATATTCACTTATATTCCGGATACTCATCGGCACTTATGAGCAACTATCTATTAAATGGAGAAGATCATGAAACAATATATAGTTGACGCATTTACTGAAATAGTCTTCAGCGGCAATCCTGCGGCTGTTTGCGTTATGGATAGCTGGCCGGAAGAGAAATGGATGATGCAGCTTGCAGGAGAGAACAATCTCTCTGAAACAGCTTTCATTGTTAAGGAGGATTCAGGTTATCACCTACGTTGGTTCACGCCCGGTACGGAAGTTGAGTTGTGCGGGCACGCCACGTTGGCATCGGCATTTGTAATTCTGAATTACTACGAAAGTAATTCTATGGAGGTTGAATTCAACACCATAAGCGGGAAGCTCACAGTCACCCGCAAAGGTGATCTTTACGAAATGGACTTTCCCACATATGAGCTGAAGGAGATCCCCGTCACTGACGATATGGAGCGGGCATTCGGTGTTCGCCCTCAAAAGGCGGTCCTAGGGCTTGATCTGGTCTGCGTATTTGAGAATGAGCAAATCGTTCGGGAAATGAATCCGGACCAGGTTTGGTTGACTGCGTTGGAGGGCCGGATTCAGAATGCCACGGCAAGAGGTAGCGAAACAGATTGTGTATCCCGGAGCTTTTGTCCTAAGCTGTCTATTCCGGAGGATCCGGTATGCGGTTCGGCTCATTGCCAGATTGCGGACTATTGGTCGCGGGTATTGGGGAAAAAGGGTATAATTGCCTATCAGGCATCCAAGCGAGGCGGCACGCTCTATTGCCGGTTTGGAGATAATGGTCGTGTGAAGATTAGCGGCAAGGCGGTACTGTTTGCGATTTCAGAAATCCAATGATAATCTTCTGGTATGCCATAGTTTATTCAGCAACTACAGAAAAAGTAGCTCACACATGATTTACACTCAAGCCGCAAACCCACCTTGGAACACAGCTGTCCGGCTTCATAGTTTGGCGAATAGGTGGACCGTGAGATCGGACCTTTATAGAGTGGGGAGAACTATGGGACTGTGATGTGGGCTGTTCTTCTGTTTTCCACCATAACGCTACATTTCTCCAGGCCGCTCTGCCGTGAGCAGAGTGCGGGGGAAGGAATATTGGACTATCGGGGCATGTATTTCTGGACGTTATGGCAGCTTCTTCCGCCAGGTGGTGTAGCAGGTCTGGTCATGCCACAGCCGGTTTCCATCCGTTCCCTTGGGTTTACACCCTCTGACTGGAATGATGAAGCCCAGATCCACCACCGCCCTACAACTTCAGAACCGGATCCTTCCCCTCATTGGCTGCGGATCAGGCATATCGCTGCTGAGAAGAGGCGTCCTGCCCACGACAGTGGTCTCCCGGGGGTGGGAGCGGGGAGAAGGGTGCCTCAGCCCACCTGGGTCATACTGTCCTGCTTTGGAGTCAGACAAGTGATCAGGTACAGAAAAGGAACGCTTATGGATTTGAAGCAGAGAGCAAAACAGCTGAAAACGGACATTCCGGCTGTCTTCCTTGCCCTGAAGCATAAGGACACGCCGTTTATCGCAAAGGCAATTGCTGCTGTTACCGTGTGCTACGCCTTGTCGCCGATTGACTTAATCCCGGATTTCATACCTGTGTTAGGGTATTTGGACGACGTCATGTTACTTCCTTCACTCATAGGCCTGACTGTGAAACTGATCCCAAGGGATGTTTTTGAACAGTGCAGGAGAGAGAGTGAAGGCCTCTGGGCAAATGGACGGCCAAAGAAATGGTACTTCGCCATTCCCATTGTGCTGTTCTGGCTTCTTATACTCTGGATGATCCTAAAAGTGATACTGTTTTGAGCCTTTATCTGTTTTGACGTCTCCCCACTGCCGGAGGCAATCGGTGGTGGGGAGCTTTTTTCGTCTTAAATCATTTCCCTCAGGAACAAAGAACAAATGCTGTACATACTCTCAGCCCGTGCAGGCTGAGGACCCGTTTGCCAGCTGGGCCTGCCCCGTTCCCGAGAGAGTCGGTCAGAATCGCTGAGACCATGTTGTCATGGTGGGTTTCCGCTGCACTCTGGCGAAGAAGTCCTGCCTGGTGCAGTCTTGGATTAAGGAGTTTGTCGTGGTTGCTGACCCCTGCTGGAGCACTGTCCCAAGCAGGGGGGACGCCATCCAAGTGGAGATATACGTTGGCGGCATAGTCAAAAATGATCTATCGGGGTAACCTCTGCGCTAAGCGAGCAGCTGCAGGGTTTCTTCGCCTGGCTTTGGAGGTGCGCCACCAGGTCAGAGAGCAGTTCACGAAGTCGGGTATCCTGGACGATTGGGACGGGTACTTTTCCTGTCTTGGCAGTGCCACCTCGAGAAAACCGCTGTACAAGCACCGGGGCTGGGCAGCGGGCAGACCACCGGAGGTCATGGCAGTTCCCGGCCAGGGTCCGCCGTAAGCTTAAGATGGGGGTTGATCGGAAGCCGTCTGGCGTCTCATCGTGTATTTGCTGCGGTGAGGATAATCGGGGGGACTGGACTGGGAGGCAGTTCGGCGTGCCGGGGAGGTCTGCAGATCAGGTCCAGCATTCTGAATGCAGGTTTCAGTGGCAAGACACCCCGTACCTGTGGACCCCTTATTCTGTCAGGCCCCTATCTGTCACGGGAAGGGACATCAGAGCCGGCATGGTCCGCTTTTATCGCCGCTCCATCACTCCACGATCCCGATGTTCATAATCCCATGCGGTGTTGGGGGAGAAGGGCAACCGGGGGGGCGATCCGAAACCCAGCCCAGACTGCCGCTCCCTCCAGGGCAGCCCAGTCAGCTGGCCCGGATTGAAAGGGCACCCCTTACTTCATTATTGAAATGAGAAGGAGCTGGTGACAGAGCGCATCGGCAGAGTCCACCCGAAAATCTGCGCCACAGTTGAGGGTGCCAGCTTCCGCGCCGTGGGGGGGAAGTGTCCGCTGCCAGTTCTGTTCGCCAGATTTTCCGTTGTGATTCACACCTGTTGGCCACCCCCTCTCGGATCTCGGTACCCTGGGCACCGTTCCTCCTTTTGGCGGTAGGGTGGGGAGTCCAGGGCATTTTCTGTCCGGTTCCCGCAGCTTTTGTCGGTGGGGAGCCGTTCAGATCTGTTTTCCGGGCAGGGACGGCACCGGAAAGTGATGCAGACTCAGTCCGGCAACGAACCGCTCTGCTGTTCCGGGGGAGATCTCTCCCAGAACACGCCGCCCGAAAAGCAGGGGAGCGATCCATGGGACAAATGTGGGTACTGCGATTTTAATCCGGGGCAGGGGAATTGGACTCAGCCTCTCCTGGCGGTTTCCATCCTGCCCAAGTCCCGTGTCACCGGCAGATTGACCTGAATATGGTGCCAGCCACAAGGCCCTCCCGCCGGGCAAATTGGGCTTGGTGCTGGAGGGACAGACAGTGAACCCAGGTATCCCAGAGAGGGGAGAGGGCAATGGATTGTGACTGGGTTCCTTGTTCACTGCCATCACGATGCATCTCCTCAGAGAATCCGATGGAGAGAGTGAGGAAGGACAAGGCGTACTTAAACTTCTGCCCTTCCATACTCCACCTTCTTCCGTGCGAGGGGAAAAGCTGAAGGTCTCCATAAAAGACTAGCCCGCAGATTCTGGTCACCAGAGAGGCTGTAGCCAGATCCACACTCCTCCAGCAGCACCAGAACCGGGCCCACCTCTCCACCTTCCCCCACCGTGAACGGGTCAGGTCGCCACGCTGCAGGACAGAAGGTCCGAATCCTCGATGAATTGCCCAGTACCTTCCGGGAAGAGGGCAGGAGAGGACGGGTTCACCGTTGCGCTCACGGACTTCTCTGCCCCCAGAAGAAATGGTTTCAGGGCATGGGCAGGAAAATGCAGGAGACAGAGCGGGATTGCTGCAGCTTTCAGAGGGGAGGCAAGGAAATTCTCGGGGTTGAGACTTTTGAGCAGGCTCAAAACTGCAGGATTTTAGGATGTGGACTGCAGAGTGAAACCCCGCACCGGGACCTATGCCTACCGTTGTCCGTCTGGGGTACAGGTCACCACATCCAAGGCAAGAACGGTATCCCGGAGCAGGAGACGGTCAGAACCGCTTCCGGACCAGGTCAGGGCTTTGGTTCGGAGAGAATGTGACCGCTACTGCATTCAGAGCGCAGGTGCAGATTGACGCTGCCCGACAGTTCTCAGGGGATCGGCGATTTCAGGCAGCGGGATCAGGGGG
>CAYXVN010000209.1:0-3525 GCA_964468565.1 uncultured Oscillospiraceae bacterium
CATCGCCAAGCTGGCCGACCGGGTGGCGGGGATCTTCGTGCCCGCCGTCATGATCATCGCCGCCGTCACCGCCCTGGTCTGGCTGGCCGTGTCCGGCAGTGTCACCCGGGCCCTCACCGCCGGCATCTCCGTTCTGGTGATCTCCTGTCCCTGTGCCCTGGGCCTGGCCACCCCGGTGGCCATCATGGTGGGCACCGGCAAGGGGGCGGAGCACGGCATTCTCTTCAAGTCCGCCGAGAGCCTGGAGGCCCTCCACACCGTCAGCACCGTGGTGCTGGACAAGACCGGCACCCTCACCCAGGGCAGGCCGGTGGTCACAGACATCGTCCCCGCCCAGCCGGGCCAGGAGCAGGGGCTGCTCACCCTGGCCGCCTGCCTGGAAGAGCCCTCGGAGCACCCCCTGGGGGCCGCCATTGTGGAGGAGTGCCGCAGCCGGGGACTGCAGATGCCCCAGGCGGCGGACTTCACCGCCGTCCACGGCCGGGGAGTGCGGGCCACCGTGCTGGACCACCCCTGCATCGGGGGAAACCGTCTGCTGCTGGAGGAGTCCGGGGTGGACCCGGCCCCCCTGGCCGCCAGGGCGGAGGAGCTGGCGGAGGCCGGCAAGACTCCCCTCTTCTTTGCCGATCTCACCGATCACCGGCTGCTGGGCATCATCGCCGTGGCGGATACCCCCAAGCCCACCAGCGCCGCCGCCGTGGCCGCCTTCCGCTCCCTGGGGCTGGACGTGGTCATGCTCACCGGGGACAACCGCCGCACCGCGCAGGCCATCGGCAGACAGCTGGGGGTCACCCAGGTCATGGCGGAGGTGCTGCCCCAGGACAAGGAGCGGGTCATTGCAGATCTCCAGGCCCAGGGGAAGAAAGTGGCCATGGTGGGAGACGGCATCAACGACGCCCCCGCCCTGGCCCGGGCGGATGTGGGCCTGGCCATCGGGGCGGGAACCGACGTGGCCATTGAGAGCGCGGACATCGTGCTGATGAAGTCGGACCTGCTGGACGCCGCCACCGCGGTGGAACTGAGCCGGGCCACCATCCGCAACATCAAGCAGAACCTGTTCTGGGCCTTTTTCTACAACGCCCTGGGCATACCTCTGGCGGCGGGAGTCTTCTACAACGCCCTCCACTGGCAGCTCAACCCCATGTTTGCCGCCGCCGCCATGTCCCTGAGCTCGGTGTGCGTGGTGACCAACGCCCTGCGCCTGCGGCGCTTCCGCAGCCGCTTCTCTTCAGACGTCCCCGGCCCTGCCGCCGGTGATGATGGGACCCCACAGCCGGCGGTCCCGGAACAGCAGAGGATCAGCGAACCGGAGGTGCCGGCCCCGGCGGCCGGCGGGCAGGTTCCTGACCCGGATGAACAAGGAGGAAACAGTTCCATGCAGAAGACTCTGAGCATTGAGGGCATGATGTGCGCCCACTGCACCGCCCACGTGGAGAAGGCCCTGTCCGCCGTGGAGGGCGTCTCCGCCGTGGATGTGAGCCTGGAGGGCAAGTCCGCCGTCCTGACCCTGTCCAGCTCCGTGGACGACCAGATCCTGAGAGATGCCGTCAGCGAGGCGGGCTACGAGGTGGTGGCCATCCGGTGAAGGCCGACCACGCCCAGGTCACCCGCCTGCTGAAGACCGCCCGGGGACAGCTGGACGGAATTCTGCGCATGGTGGAGGAGGACCGCTACTGTCTGGACATCTCCAACCAGCTGCTGGCCACCCTCTCCATCCTGAAGAAGGCCAACCGTCTGGTGCTGAAGGCCCACATGGACGGCTGCGTCCGGGAGGCAGTGGCCAGCGGCGACCCCGACCGGAAACTGGAGGAGCTGTCCGCCCTGCTGGACAAGCTGGCGGACTGAGCCCCCGGAACAGGCAGCCCCCTGCGGGGGGCTGCCTGTTTCCTTCTCTCCCGGCGGGGTTGCGCCCCTCCCCGGGAGGGGAGTATACTGGAGAAAAACCGGACCTGCCGGCCCAAAAGGCCGGGGGCTTCGGAACACGGGAGTGATTTTCATGACCATGGAACCTTTTGGCGTCCTCCCCGACGGCACCCGGGTGGAGCGCTGCACCCTGACGGACGGCACCCTCACCTGCAGTGTGCTCACCTGGGGCGCCGTCCTGCAGCAGCTGCTGGTGCCGGACCGCCACGGCCGGGCCACGGACGTGCTGCTGGGCCTGGACACCCTGGAGGCCTACCTGCACCAGGACAAGTTCCTGGGGGCCCTGGTGGGCCGCTTCGCCAACCGGATCGGGGGAGCCTCCTTCGACCTGGACGGCATCTCCTATCCCCTGGCGGCCAACGACGGGGCCAACCACCTCCACGGGGGACCCGGGGGCTTTCACAGCCGGGTCTGGACCGTGGAGGAGGCCGGGGACAGCCGGCTGGTTCTCTCCCTCCACAGCCCGGACGGGGAGGAGGGCTACCCCGGGGCCATGGAGGTGCAGGTGACCTACGCCCTCTCCGGCGGCGCCCTCCACCTCTCCTGCCTGGCCCGCTGCGACCGGCCCACCCTCTGCAACCTGACCAGCCACGCCTACTTCAACCTGTCCGGCCACGATTCCGGCCCGGTGACGGACCAGGAGATCCGCCTGTTCGCAGACGCCTACACCCCCACCGATGCCGCCTCCATCCCAACCGGGGAGATCGCCTCGGTGGCGGGCACCCCCATGGACCTGCGGGAGAGCAGGGCCATGGGGGCACACATCGATGATGACTTCCCCCAGCTTCGGATGGCCGGGGGCTACGACCACAACTGGGTGATCCGGGGCCGGCCCGGCACCCTCCGCCCCGCCGCCCGGGCCTGCAGCCATGCCACCGGCATCGTGCTGGAGGAGCTCACCACCCTGCCCGGGGTGCAGTTCTACACCGGCAACTACCTGGACGGCTGCCCCGCCGGCAAAGGGGGCGCCCCCTACGCCAGGCGCTGGGGCTTCTGTCTGGAGACCCAGACCTTCCCAGATGCCCCTCACCACCCGGAGTTTCCCTCCTGCGTGCTCCGCCCCGGAGAGGAGTACCGCACCGAGACGGTGTACCGCTTCTCCACTTTGCCTTAAGCGCTCAGATCCCCGGAGGGCTCCTGGCCCCCCGGGGCTTTTTCCGGGCGGAAAACAGATGGCGGGAGGCCCGGAGGGCCTCCCGCTGATGTTTCGGACTCAGGCGCAGCTGCTGCCCCCGAAGTCCTGTTCGGTGCGTTCGATGATCTCGTCCTGGAGGGGCTTGTCCAGATTGCGGAAGTAGTCGCTGTAGCCGGCCACCCGGACGATCAGGTCCCGGTACTCCTCCGGGTTCCTCTGGGCCTCCCGCAGGGTCTCCCGGCTCACCACGTTGAACTGGATGTGGTGGCCGTCCATGTCGAAGTAGGAGCGGATCAGGTCGGCCAGGTTGTTCAGCCCCTGCTCCCCGGCCAGAACCTCGGGGGTAAACTTCTGGTTGAGCAGGGTGCCTCCGGTCTGGAGGTGGTCCATCTTGGCGCAGGAGCGGATCACGGCGGTGGGGCCGTGGGTGTCCGCCCCCTTCTCCGGGGAGATGCCCTCGGAGACGG
>CAYXVN010000209.1:3535-4222 GCA_964468565.1 uncultured Oscillospiraceae bacterium
TGTGGGCCAGGCGGCCGTTGGGGCTGGCAATCATCACATCCCCGAAGTAGACGTGGCAGGTGGTGGGCAGCATGTCCACCCGGTAGGACCCGCCCCGCATGTTGGGCCGGGCGCTGACGTTGTCCAGAAAGCTGTGGAACACCTTCTTCATCAGGTCGTCCGCATAGTCGTCGTCGTTGCCGTACTTGGGGGTGTGGTTGCGCACCAGGTTCAGGATGCGGTCGTGGCCCTCAAAGTTGTCCTGCAGGGCGGTGAGCAGCTCCTCCATGGTGAAATTGTGGTGGTCGTACACGTTGTACTTCACCGCCGCCAGGGAGTCGGTGATGGTGCCGGTGCCCACCCCCTGGATCACGCTGGTGTTGTAGCGGGCGCCGCCGGCGTTGTAGTCCCGGCCTTTTGCAATGCAGTCGTTGGTCAGAATGGACAGGAAGGGCACCGGCATGTACCGGGCGTAGAGGGACTCAATCACGTTGGATCCCTGTACCTTGATGTCCAGGAAGTAGTTCATCTGCTTCGTGAAGGCCTCCCACAGCTCATCAAAGCTGCGGAAGGAACGGGGATCCCCGGTGCGGGGCCCCAGCTGCTTTCCGGTCATCTGGTCCACCCCGTTGAACAGGGTGAGCTCAAAGATCTTGGGCAGGTTGAAGTAGCCCTGGAGAATGTAGGCCTCGTTGCCGAAGGCGCCGG
>CAYXVN010000210.1:0-4218 GCA_964468565.1 uncultured Oscillospiraceae bacterium
CCCCCTCCAAGGCCGTCAACGCCTGCGGCGTGGCTGTCTCCGCCCTGGAGATGGCCCAGAACGCCGAGCGCCTCTACTGGACCGCCGAGGAAGTGGACGCCAAGATGCACCAGATCATGACCGGCATCTATCAGTCCTCCAAGGAGGCCGCCGCCCGCTACGGCCTGGGCTACGACCTGGTGGCCGGAGCCAACATCGCCGGCTTCCAGCGGGTGGCGGATGCCATGATGGCCCAGGGCATCTTCTGATCCCCCCTCACATCCCACTCTCCCCCTCTGCCCGCCCCTGTCCCTCTCCGGACCCGGGCGGGCTTTTCCGTCAGCTTGCCACAGTCCCCGGACCGGTGTATAATGGCCCCTGCATTCCCGGCCGGGGCGGGAGTTCCCCTCCCGCCTGAAATACCGGGCTCCCGGCCTCCGGGCCGGGTCTGGGAAGGAGTTTTGCCATGTTTACCAGGGAAGAGATACGCCGGGCCATGCTGCTCTACGCCGTCACCGACCGCTCCTGGCTGAGGGAGGGGGAGACCCTGTACACGGTGTGCCGGCAGGTTCTGGAGCAGGGCGCCACCCTCCTGCAGCTCCGGGACAAGAAACTGGACGAAGACGGCCTGCGGCGGGAGGCAGAGCAGCTGCTGCCCCTGTGCCGGCGCCGGGGCGTCCCCCTGATCGTCAACGACAGTGTGGAGGCCGCTCTGGCCAGCGGTGCCGACGGGGTCCATGTGGGCCAGTCCGACATTCAGGGGCGGGACATCCGGGCCCTTCTGGGGCCGGAGCGCATTCTGGGCATGTCCGCCCGCACCGTGGAACAGGCCCGGGCCGCTGAGGCGGCGGGTGCGGACTACCTGGGGGTGGGGGCCGTCTTCGGCACCAGCACGAAACCGGACGCCCGTCCCCTCCCCCTGGAGACGCTGAAGGCCATCTGCGCCAGCGTCTCCATACCCGTGGTGGCCATCGGGGGAATCGGCAGAGACAACCTGCCCCTGCTGGCCGGCTGCGGCATCTCCGGGGTGGCGGTGGTCTCCGCCATCTTCGCCGCAGCGGATCCGGGCTCCGCCACCCGGGAACTGCGTGCCCTGGCCGGGAAAATTGCAGGCTGATGGACAGGTCCTTCGCCATCTTTGACCTGGATGGCACTCTGCTGGACTCCATGCCCTTCTGGAACGCCCTCCCCCGGAACTACCTGGAGGCAAAGGGGATCGGTTCCCTGCCTTGGGACCTGCCGGAGATTGTCGCCCCCATGACCCTGGGGGAGTCTGCCCGCTATTTCGTGGAGCAGCTGGGGGTTCCCGGCACGCCGGAGCAGGTGGAGGGGGAACTGACTGCCGTTCTGGGGGAGCTCTACCGCACCCGGATCCCCCTGAAACCGGGGGTCCGGGACTACCTGGAGGTGCTGCACCGGCGGGGTGTCCGCATGTGCGTGGCCTCTGCCACGGCCTCTTCCCTGGCGGAGGCCTGCCTGCGCCGCCTGGGGGTGAGGGACCATTTTGCCTTTCTCCTCTCCTGCGACCAGGTGGGAGCGGGAAAGAGCCGGCCGGATATCTTCCTGGAGGCGGCCCGCAGACTGGGGGCCACCCCTCAGGAGACCGCCGTCTATGAGGACGCCCTCCACGCCGCCCGGACCGCCCGGCAGGCGGGCTTCCAGGTCATAGGGGTCCGGGACGCCGGTGCCGGGGAGGAGTGGCTCCGCCTCCAGGCCCTGGCGGACGAGACCATCTCCGACTGGGCCCTCAGTGCCCGGAGGGAGGCCTCCGCCCCTCCCGGGGTCCTGCAGAGCTGAACAGGCGTGCAGCACTCACGCCTGGGAGGCGGCTGCCTCCCCGCTCTCCCGGTTGAAGACCTCTGCCCGGTAGCGGAAGCTGGTCACGGGCATGTCGCACCGGCGGGCGGCCTCCACACAGGTGATCTCCCCCCGGTTCCAGCAGGCCACCGCCTCCGGAAAGTCCTCCGGCAGGGGGCTGGCGGGGCGGCCGAACTGGACGCCCCGGGCCTTTGCGGAGGCGATGCCCTCTGCCTGACGCTGATGGATGCTGATGCGCTCGTTCTCCGCCACGAAGGACAGCAGCTGCAGCACCAGGTCTGCGATCAGGGTCCCCATCAGGTCCTTGTCCTTGTGGGTGTCCAGCAGGGGCATGTCCAGAACCACAATGTCCACCTGCTTCTCCCGGGTGAGGAAGGCCCACTGCTCCAGAATCTCCGTGTAGTTGCGGCCCAGCCGGTCAATGCTCTTGATGTAGAGAATGTCATCCTTCTGCAGCCGGTGCAGCATCTTCTGATACTCGGGCCGCTGGAAGTCCTTCCCCGACTGCCGGTCCAGGTAGATATTTTCCTCCGGGACCTCCAGCTCCCGGATGGCGTCGATCTGCCGGTCCTCATTCTGACTCTTGCTGCTGACCCGCATGTAGTAGTACACGTTGGGCATGCTGTCTCCTTCCTTTCCTGTCTGCAAAATCCGGAGGGCGCATTCCCGGCCCGACCCCAAAGTCTCTCTTCCTCTGCAGCCGCTGCTCCCGCCGGCCAATCTGGCCCCCTGCCGGAATGCCCTCAGGCCTTACTGTATCATGGAAGGGCCCGGAGCATAAACCAGGATCTGCCTCTGGCTCAGATATCCCCCTTCGCCGCATCGATGGGGATCCGTTCCCTGCAGCTCTTCTCCGGAGTCCCCCTGTCCCCTCCGGCGCAGGGAACGGCGGACGCTCCGAAATGCAGCGCGGTGGAGGCATTTGGACAGCATACTGCCTTTTCTGCCGGAGCACTGCGCTTCCGGGCCCATAGGAAAACAGATATACGGTCATACTTGTTTTCGACTTTGACATCTTTTTCTGCCGGTGTTAAAATGGCAATATTAAACTGCTGGGAGGTCAGCACCAATGAGCAAAAAAATCGCTGTCATCACCGGAAGCCCTCGCAGAAATGGCAACAGCGACGCCATGACCCGGGCTTTCATCCAGGCTGCCGAGGCCAAGGGCCACACCGTCAAGCGCTTCGATGCCGCCTTTCTCAAGATCGGCGGCTGCCACGCCTGTGAGACCTGCTACAGTACGGGCAAGGCCTGCACCTTCGATGATGACTTCAACACCATCGCCCCGGTCATTGTGGATGCGGATGTGGTCGTGTTCAGCACACCCGTGTACTGGTACTCCATTCCGTCCCAGATCAAGGGCGTGATCGACCGCCTGTACTCCCTGGTGGTGGGCGGCCAGAAGTTTGCCGGCAAGGAGTGTGCCCTCATCACCTGCTGCGAGGAGAACGACATGACCGTCATGGACGGCGTCCGCATTCCCATCGAACGCACCGCCGCTCTGCTGCAGTGGAAGATGGTGGGCGAGGTTCTGATCCCCGGCGTGCTTAAGGCCGGTGAGATCGAGAAGACCGATGGCTGCGCCCAGGCTGCGGCTCTGGCAGATCAGATCTGAACCATGGCCCAGATCGTAATCCTCAACGGCAGCCCCCGCAGAACCGGGAACACCTCCTCCCTGGTGAGGGCCTTCACGGAGGGCGCCGAGAGCAGCGGCAACACCGTGACGGAGTTCTTCCTGGACGGTATGGACATCCACGGCTGCAAGGGCTGCTTCGGCGGCCACAGCAGCCGGGAGTGCCCCTGTGTCCAGCAGGACGATATGGCCAGGATCTACCCCTCCGTGAGAAACTGCGATGTGGTGGTGCTGGCCACGCCTCTGTACTACTGGCACATGTCCGGGCAGCTGCGCACCGCCATCGATCGTCTCTTCGCTCTGGAGGAGGGCGATGGCAATCTGCTGCGGGGCCACAACCGCTCCTGCGCTCTGCTGATGGCTGCGGAAGGCCACGGTTTCGAGGACGTGACGGTGTACTTCGACCATCTGATGGAGCACCTGCGGTGGAAGAACCTGGGGCATGTTCTGGCCGGAGGCAACTTTGCCGTGGGTGACATCCGGGGCAAGGCAGAACTGCAGCAGGCCAGAGACCTGGGCAGTTCCATCCGGTAGGCACTGCTGAACTGACCTGGCGCTCCGAACCCTCCGGTTCGGGGCGCCTTTTTTCGTCCCCTGGCCGGGGCAGATCCCCGGGAAAATACCAGAGCCGGCTGCCCGAAAGGGACATCCGGCTCTGCAGTCAGAAAAGGCCCATGCCTGGGAAAAACTCAGTAGGCTCCGGTCATGGCGCCGTCCAGCAGGATGGCCTGGCCGGAGATGTAGGTGTTGGCCTCGGAACAGAGGAAGGCGGCCAGACGGCCGTACTC
>CAYXVN010000211.1:0-1279 GCA_964468565.1 uncultured Oscillospiraceae bacterium
CAGTGGGCCTTTGTATCGCCGCTGATGCTCGGCGCTTCAGCACCGAGTAGTTCACGGACACATGGAGGCCCCGCCGGTGGAGGGCCTGAAGAAAGCCCCGGGGATCCGGAAAGAGCTCCCGGTTCCAGGTATAGCCCGTCCAGCCGCTGCCGCAGTCCCGGGGGATGTGCGTAAGGTGCCAGTCCATGTCCACCACCGATATCGCCAGCGGGATCTCCTCCCGGCGGAAGCGGTCCATCAGGTCCAGATACTCCTGCTGCCGGTAGGGATGGTACCGGCTCCACCAGTTGCCCAGAAGCCAGCGGGGCAGGCGGGGCACCGGACCGCTGAGGCGGAAAAAGTCCCGCAGTGCCTCCAGGTAGGCATGGCCGTAGCCGAAGAAGTAGAGATCCATCCCCGGCTCCTGCCGGGGACGGAGGGTTCCGTCCGGGGCGAACCAGGGGGTATCCGAGTCATCCAGAACGGTGCAGCCGCCCCGGGACAGGAGGCCGGGCTCCAGGGGAATGGCCCCGTCCGCCTCATCCAGGGTGCGGGCAGTGCCCTTCAGATCCGGCAGGGGATCTCCCCAGTGCCAGACGGGGCTGGAGATGCTCAGCGGGTGCCGGAGCCGGACCTGCAGGGACTGGGGCGTAAAGGGACCGGGCCGGCAGATGAGGATCAGGTCCTCTGTGCACAGTTCCAGCTTTCCCTCCCCCTCCCGGATCTGAAAGGAGGTCTCGGGGAAGTCCCGGCAGATCACCTGCCAGGTGGCGGCATCCTGGAAATGCCCCTGCTCCTGGTACTCCATCCGCACCAGCCTGGAGGTGAGCACCGTGAAGCGGCAGCAGCCCCGCCGGATCACGCTGCCGGCAGGGGCAAGGGGCCGCAGGGAGACGGCAAAGTCCTGATTTTCCTTCCGCTTGTCTGATACCCCCGTTTCTTCTGCCTCCCCCGCCGGCACGGAGCGGGAGAGGCGACACCTCCTCCAGGGCACCGGCCCTGCAGGAACCTCCGTCTCCTCAGAGCCCGGATCTTCCGGTCCGTGACTCGAAGACAAACTCCAGGGGAAGACCCCTCTCCCCCTTTTTCCTCCTGCCCATCTTCAGCTGGGCCCTGCCCCGTTTTCCCGACTTCCAGGTGAAGGTCATCAGGCGGGTGGTCTCCCCGGAGCAGATGGCCCTCACGTCGTCTTCGCACACATCGGCCCCAAGAAGGCGGCGGGTCAGGGAGAAGCCGCAGGGGGGTGTCCGGGTGGTGCAGGTGTAACGGCCGTCGGAGAGGACGATCTGTCCCGTTTTGC
>CAYXVN010000211.1:1289-4201 GCA_964468565.1 uncultured Oscillospiraceae bacterium
CTCCCCCTACCTGGGGGCAGTGGAAGTCATCCTCTCCAGGGCCACCGTCACCTTGCCGGTGGGGCTGAGGATCAGGGGGGCGGTGAGCTGCTTTCCGCTCTGAAACTTCAGATGCTTGGGCCGGGTGGGCCCTCCCGCCAGCAGGGCCTTCATGTCCTGATCCGTAATGGTCACCCCCATGGCCTTCTTCCGCAGGGAAAAGGGGCAGGGAGATGTCTGACTGCGGCCGTTTCCGCACTGGTAGGCCCGGTCCGTGGCGTAAACCGTGCCGCCGCAGAGGGGGCAGGTGCCGAAGGCCACCGCCCCGGCGGCGGAGAGATCCGTGTCAATATGTTCCACCAGATCCGCCGTCTCCCGGCGGATGTAGTCCAGCATGGCCGCCTGAAAGACCTCCGGATGCCCGTTCTCCTCCAGATCCCGCAGGCGGCCCTCCCACTGGGCGGTGAGGGAGGGGGAGCTGATGTCCCGGTCCCCGATGGTCCCGATGAGCTGCATGCCGAATTCCGTGGGATAGTAGGTCTTCTTCTCCACCCGGCACATGCCAGTACTCTCCAGCTTCTGCAGAATCCCCGCCCGGGTGGCGCCGGTCCCCAGGCCGGCGGTCTCCTTCAGAATGGCCCGCTGCTCCGCGGCGGAGACAAACCGTCCCGCATTCGCCATGGCGTCCAGAAGGGTCTCCTCCGTGTAACGGTCCGGAGGAGCGGTTTTCCCCTCCTTCAGCCGGGGCGTCCCCGCCCGGACCTTCTCCCCCCGGCACAGGGAGGGGAGGGGGGTCTCCCGGGAGGTGTCCTGATAGAGCACGGAGAAGCCCTTCTGTACCACCACCCGTCCCACCGCCTTCAGCTTCACTCCATTGGAATCGATGACCGCAACCGTACTGTCCACCACATAGGGGGGCAGGAAGATGGACAGAAAGCGCTTTGCGATGAGCTCGTAGAGCCGCCGGTGGTCCGGAGAGAGGGTGTCCGGATTCAGATCCGCCGTGGTGGGAATGATGGCGTGGTGGTCCGTCAGTCTGCTGTCGTCCACATAGCGCCGGCCCCGGGTGGCCGTGCGCACTGCCTCCGGCGTCACCTGGCGCAGGGCGGGTTCCAGAGCGGGCAGCTTCTCCAGGGACTTCAGCAGCCGGGGGATCTCCGGCACCAGGGAGGTGGGCAGAAAACGGCACTCCGTACGGGGATAGGAGATGAAGCCGGCCTCGTAGAGGTCCTGGGCCAGGCTGTCCGTGCGGGAGGCCCGAAAGCGGAAATACCGGCTGGCGTCCTTCTGCAGAGTCAGGGTGGAGTACAGGGTGGGGGCGGGGGTGCTGCGCCGCCGGCAGGCGACGCTCTCCACCACACCCTCCGCCCCGATGGCAGAGAGAATCCCCTCTGCGGCGGACTTCTCCGGAAAGCGGGTCTCTCTGTTCTCCGGAGGCACCAGCGCCGTGGCGGAGAAGGCCATGCCGTCCTTCTCCAGGGGGACCGAAACCTCCCAGAAGGGCTGGGACACAAAGGCCCGGATCTCCAGCTCCCGGTCCACCACCATCTTCAGCGTGGGGGTCACCACCCGCCCGATGTTGGAGGTGCGGCCCGTCTTCAGGCTGATGGCCCGGCTGAAGTTCATGCCCACCAGCCAGTCGAACTCCGCCCGGAACCGGGAGGAGGCCCGGAGGTTGTCGAACTCCGAGGCGGGACGCAGGTCGTGGAGGGCCTTCTGCAGGTCCTTCTCCACTGTGGTGGAGGACCAGAGGCGGGCAACCGGCAGAGTCAGACCGTTGGCCTCGTAGAAGGACCAGAAGATCAGCTCCCCCTCCCGGCCGGCATCACAGGCGTTCACCAGAAAGTCGTAGCCGCCGGAGCGGATGGTGCGCAGCAGGGCCGAGACCCCCCTCCGGTCCTGAGGCAGATAGCAGAAGTGTTCCGGAATCATGGGCAGGGCCTCCAGGGTCCACCTGGCCCAGGTGGGATTGTAGTCCCCCGGCTCCGCCAGCTCCATGAGATGTCCGTGAAAGGACGCGAAGTCCAGCTGAAAGGAGAAGCGGTCATGCCGGTAGGCGGACTGGATGGCCCGCATCAGGGAGGGTTTTTCCGCCAGAACAAGTCCCTTCATATGCTCTCCTTTCCGGGGCGGTCTCTGCCGCCCCACACCGGAACCGGATCTTCCGTCCTCCGGAGATCCCCCATCATGGTCTTCCATCCCCCATCCGGTATCCCCATGGCGATGGTCCCGCTCCAGGGGAACAATGTCCCCAGATCCGGAACCCTTTGCCCTGTCTCCACAATGCGTCTCCTCTCCGGAGCGAGGGCAGGCATCCGCCTGACTTCGCGCATGTGGACGGCCTGCGCCGTCAGAAGCACTCTGTATCCGGAAAAGAGGCTCTGCACCTCCGTGCCACTGTGAGGCCGGTCCGTACCACAGTCAGGACAGAGGGTCAGCGGACTCCGGCTCCCTACCGCCTCCCCGGGAAGTTCCACCGCACTCCAGGTTCCCGACCCGGGGCACAAGGCGCTGTGCACCGGAGCGGGAGACAGATACCGCTGCATCCCCCTGTACGGCGTGCCTTCCCCTCAATGCGTTCTCCCTCAGAGCAGCGGCCAGAGCTTGATGTTCACAATCACGTAGCCGAAGACCACCAGAATCAGGCCAAACCACGCCAGGCTGGTGAGAAACGACCACAGCAGTGCCAGAACAAACATGCCCGGATGGGTGCGGAGGTAGGGTTCGTTATGCAGCTTCGTCCACAGTCCGGCATCCTCGGGACACGGTTTCTGCTTCTCTTTTTTCCTTCTCGCCATCGTCAGCCTCCTGTCCGGCATCCCAGAGGCGGGTGCTCACATTCTGTCCCATTATACACGCTCCCCCCGCCGTTTCCAAGTCCCTGTTATGAAGTACCCTTTGGTCAATTGGGAAACCTCACAGGATTTGCCCGT
>CAYXVN010000212.1:0-4190 GCA_964468565.1 uncultured Oscillospiraceae bacterium
CGTCCAGGTCATCATTTCGGGTGCCCCGGATCTGGAGCCTGTGACCCCTTCCCTGACGGCAGATTACGATGGACAGCCCCATCCGGTGGCCTTCCGCACCACCTCCGGCCGGGACGATGAGATCCAGGTGCAGTACCGCAGGAGCCAGACCCCGGACGGCACCCCCACCCCTCAGGAGACCTGGAGCGCTCAGGCCCCTGTGAATGCGGGCACCTACGAAGTTAAGGCAACCCTGCCCCGCACGGCGGACCATGCGGCCGCCACAGCGGATGCAACACTGACCATCGACCCCCGCACCGTGGAGGTGGAGTGGGCGGGGCTCACCCGGGCATACGACGGAACCACCAAGGCGGCCGTGAGGTGCACCGTCACCAACCTGGCCAAAGCGACAGATGACGTCTCCGTCGTATACAGTGCCCACTTCAATTCCCCCAACGTCCAGCGCTTCCAGACGGTGACTGCCACCATGGTGGGCCTCGAGGGGGAACAGGCGGACAACTACGGTCTCCCCGCTGAGCGCACCGTCACTGTCGAGGCCTCCATCATCCCGAAGGAGCTGACCCTCACGAAGAAGGAGGGGACCTCTCTCACCAAGAGCTATGGAGAGACCCTGATCCTCAGCCTGGATATGTTTGAAACCGACGGACTGTGCGGCTCAGACACCATGGACGATGTGCATGTCTCCTTTCTTTGCGACGGGCAGATGCCGGATGCCCCCGCCAGGGCCTACCGCATTTCAACCACCTACCACGAGGGCAACTATAAGGTCGAGTTCCAGTCCGGCAGCGACACCCTGACGGTGAACAAGGCCGACCTGGAGGTGTGGGAGGAGACGGTGCAGGTTTCGGACGGCAAGTTCGGGGACCCCTTAAGCAGCCTGACCGTCAGCGGCGAGGCCAGAAACGCCTCCAACCACGACATGGTGGTGACGGACGGCACCTGGACCCTGACCGACCCGGATCCCCTTCCCTCGGCAGGCAGCCCGGCTCAGGTGGAGGTCACCTGGAACTACTCCCATCCGGGCAACACCAACTACAATGCCTGCAACGACTCCGGGAAGGTGTCTGTCAGCCTGTACGACCTGCTTCCCATCCACATTGAGGCCCCGGCCAGGGAGGCGGATTACACCGGAGCGGGCATTGCCTACGGCAGCTGCACCACCGAGCCTGCCACCGGCAAGGTCACCGTGGAGTACAAGCTTCACGAGGACAGCACCCATGCTGGGGGCGCCGGCACCCTGTCCTGGAGCACGGATCCCCCCGAAGACGCCGGTACCTACGACGTGCGGATCACCGCCCGGCGGGAGGACATCACCGCCTCCGTGAACCGGGAGGAGTATCTGGAGAGTTCCAGCATCACCACTCACCTGACCATCCGGCCGGTAGCTCCCAGGCTGCCTTCGGACTGGCCCACCCAGCTGACCGTGGCGGAGGGCACCCGCCTTCTGGACCTGGCTCGGAACCTGCCCGCCCCTCTGGGGGTGGATGGGGAGAGCCTGGTGGGCGACTTCTCCTGGAACGCGGGGGAGGAGCTGGCCACAGACGGGGACTATGAGTGGACCTTTACCCCCGCCAGCAGCAACTATACGGTTGTGCAGGGCACCATCACCATCACCGTTCTGGCGGACACCCGCCGGGTGAGTGCCACCGTGTACAACCTCCCGGAGGGGGAGGGCTACCTGGACTACGCCCTGGTGGACATCGCCGCCTCCGGCCTGAAGACCGGGGAGCAGGTAGGCCTCTTCGCGGAGGAGGACTGCCAGACCATCCTGGGACCGGCTGCGGTCTGTGAAGAGGACAGCGGCACCCTGGAGATCACCCTCAACGCCGGAGCTCTGGAAAAAGATGGAGGTACCATCTGGGCAGCGGTGCTGGAGGACCACCCCACCCCCGTGCCCATCACCTACCGGGCGGAGCCGGGCTTTACCCTGACGCCGGCCTCGGCCACCCTGAACGCCGGGGAGAGCCGGACCTTCACCCTGAACCACGCCTCATCCGGCTGTGAGGTGCTCTCCGCCACCTGGAGCGGCAGTTCCACCGCATTTTCCATTGGGGAGCAGTCGGAAAAGTCCGCTGTGGTCACCGGGGTACACCCCGGAGGCGGGGAAGTGAGCGCCACGGTGAACTACCGCCACCCGGATCCCGCCAAATCCACCATTCAGATCACCGTTACCCATACCGCCGGAGTCACCGTGGCTGAGGGGGCGGCAGAGAGCCCCCAGAGCCCCCAGGGCACCCTCTATAACCTGCCTGCGGGCTATTCGGACTACGCCGTTGTCCATCCGGCCACCTGGGGTCTCCAGGCGGGAGATGTGGTGTCCTTCTATTCGGACGCCGCCTGCACCGCCCGGGTTGCCCAGGGAACCGTCACTGCAGCCGCTTTGCAGCAGGACCGGCTGGAAGTTCCCCTGACCCTCTCTGACGGGGGCGGGGTGCTGTACTTCAGAGCGGAACCGGACGGCACCGTAGGGGAGCTGCGCTACCCGGCCCAGCTTCAGCTTGGCCTTGAGGCCCTTGCCCTGTCCTGCCAGGATACAGAGTCGGTTGCGGCCGTCCTCACCCCGGCGGGTCAGAACCCCTTAAGCGCCAGCTGGCAGTCAGATGACACAGCTGTCTTCACCGTGGCCGGCAGCGACACCCGGGCGGAGGTCCGGGCGGTGGACGCCGGCACCGGCAACATGACCCTCACCCTCACCTTCCCCCATCCGGATCCGGCCAGGGAGGAGACCCTCACCCTCACCGCCTCCGCCTCCGTCACCGTGGAGCATGCGGGGCTGGAGTTTGTGGCCCCTAAAGAGCCCACCTTCACCCAGCCCGGCGTGAAAGCCCACTGGAAGTGCTACGGCTGCGGCCGCTGCTATGAGGACGGGGAGGGGAAGAAGGAGATCGACGAATCCTCCACTCTCATTCCCAGCCTCATCACCCCCACCGTATCCCTGGCGGATACCACTGTGGGGGTGGGAGAGACGGTAGGCATCACCGCCTCCGTCAGCGGCACGGACGCCGCCCACCGCAGCGTGACCTGGACCTCCGGAGATGAATCCGTGTTCACCGTCACCCCGGACCGGGGACTGGGCGCCGGCATCACCGGGGTTGCCCCCGGGGAGGCCAGCCTCACCGTAGCCGTCACCTATGCCACGGACTCCGGGGAGGAGATCACCGTCCGGGGCAGCGCTTCGGTCACCGTCACGGAAGATCCGGTGCCTGAGATCCACGTCTCCCTGGCGGATACCACCCTGGCCCCGGGCCAGAGCGAGGACATCACCCTCTCCGTCAGCGGCATCACCCAGGAGCCCACCAGGGTCACCTGGACCTCCGGAGATGAATCCGTGTTCACCGTCACCCCGGTGGCGGGACTGGACGCCACCATCACCGCCGTGGCCCCGGGTACTGCCACCCTGAAGGCGGAAGTGGTGTGTCACACCCCATCCGGCCAGGAGGTGAGCGCCACCGCCACGGCCACCGTCACGGTGACTGAGCTGGAGGAGGAACCCCTTCCGGAGACCCCCATTGTCAGCGTCACCCTGCCGGACACCGGTCTGGAAACGGGCCAGAGCACCGGCATCACCGCCACCATCCACGGCACGGATGCCCAGCCGGACCAGGTCTCCTGGACCAGCGCCAATCCGGCCGTATTCACCGTGACCCCCGCCGGGGGACTGGAGGCCACCCTCACCGCCGTGGGGGAGGGCCGGGCCACCCTGACGGTCCACGTCACCTTCCATGCCCCCTCCGGGGAGGACATCGCCATCACCGGCACGGCCCACGTGACCGTCAGCTCCACCCAGGAGCCCGGCCCCAATGAGCCCGGCCCCAGTGAGCCCGTTCCGGAGATTGTCATGTCCCTTCCGGACCTGACCCTGGAGACCGGGGAGCGGCGCAGCCTGTCCGCCTATGTCAGCGGCACCACGGCCCAGCCCGCCAGCGTCACCTGGACTTCCGGGGACCAGGAGATCTTCACCGTGTCCCCCGGCAGCGGCCTCACCGCCCTGGTCACCGGCCGGTCCCCCGGCAGGGCCACTCTGGCGGTCACCGCCACCTTCATTCTGGAGGACGGGGCACACACCGTCAGCGCAGTATCCGTCATCCGGGTCTACACACCCTCTGACGACGATGATGACGACTGGGTGGATGATGAGCCGGAGAATCCCTCTGAGCCGGAGAATCCCCCGGAGCAGGGCAAACCCTCAG
>CAYXVN010000213.1:0-4133 GCA_964468565.1 uncultured Oscillospiraceae bacterium
CAGCCTCTCCTCCGGGTTTTCCCGGCATCCTCCGGAGGGGAAGGCAGCCCCCGATTATATCCCGGGCCCCACCCATGGGAAGAGACGGGGCCGGAGGACAGGGGGAGAGAGCACCCGGTCTGAAGGATATATGGACCGGACCTGGGCAGACAACCTGCCAGATGAAACGAAATTTAAGGGAGAAATCTTTCATGTACAATAAGGAACTCTACCGCAGGCGCAAAGAGCAGAAGGTGTGCACCCGCTGCGGCGTACAGGATGAGCGGACCCTGGCGGGGAAATCCCGCTGTCTGGCCTGCGCCCTGATGATGCGCCAGGAGACCCCCCAGCGGGTGGCCAGACGGGAGGCGGCCCGGAAGATCCGGACCCGGGCCAGGCTGGAACAGAAGCAGTGTGTCGTCTGCGGCTGTCAGGACGAGCGGACTCTGACGGGAAAGACCCGCTGCACCACCTGTGAGAACCGGCACCGGGCAAGCAAACAGGCCTCCCAGGACCGGCTGAAGAAGCGGGACCTGCTGCTGCAGGAGTCCCGCCGGAAGGAGGGCCTCTGTCAGCGCTGCGGGGCCCGGGACCGGGCGGTGCGGGAGGGGAGCCCCCTCTGCTTCCGCTGCCGGGGAATCCAGTGGAGAAAGAACCGGGAGAGGCGCCTCTCCCGGGAGAAGGCCAGGCAGGAGGGCGGCACCGGAAAGGCCGGGGGAGAGACCCCCGGCACCTGAGGGGAACCATCTGCCTGCTGCCCCAGACTGATTTTCTGCCCCTCTGCCGGCGGGGAGGGGGAGAATCCGGATGCTTCTCTGCCGGCGGGCCCTGGGGGAAATCTGCCTGGGCCCCTGGGAGGACCGGATTCGTCCGGAGACCGGCCCTCCCCAGGCAGCAGTGCCAGGTGCAGACCAATCCGCCGCTCCGGAGGACATGCCCCCATCCTCCGGTTGCCCCTGAAGGGGCCTTCCGGGCGGACCTGAACCCTCCGGCGAGAAGGAGCTCTGAGAGGAGGAAATTCCCCCTGATCCCCGGAAGACCGGAGGGAGCAGTTCCCATCCGCTGTGACTCAGCCCGTGCACTGTCACCGGTGTGCGGGCCTTCTTTATGCCCGGATCCGGGAGGGGATCGGCCTCTTGAGCCCCTCCCCGTTTCCCGACGGCTCCGACTTGCGCTGCAGTTGGCCGGACCCATTCTGGAAGGGATCTCTCCGGGAAGAAAAAAGGCGCCCTGCCGGAGAGGGCAGGGCGCCGGGGAAGGAAATCATCAGGGGCTATTTTGCGATTTCGGTATTGAAGCGCATCAGGATGGTGGCCAGCATGGCCCGGTTGGCGCTGGCGCCGGGGGAGAGGGTGGTGTCCGAAGTGCCCTTCAGCAGGCCGGTGGCACTGGCCCACTGCATGGCCTCCAGAGCCCAGTCGTGGACCTCCCCCAGATCCCCGTAGGCGGACAGATCCGCCCGGGCACTGACGTCATAGCCCTTTACCTGGGCATAGCGGTAGAGAATGGCGGCCATCTGCTCCCGGGTAATGTCGTCCTCCGGGGAGAAGGTGGTGGCGCTGGTGCCGTTGACCACCTGACTGGCTGCCGCCCAGGCCACCGCATCGGAGAACCAGGTGCCGGCGGGGACATCCGCAAAGGAGGAGGCCTCCGCAGTGGGGGTTCCCTCCATCCGGTGGAGGATGGTCACCGCCATGGCCCGGGTGGAGGTGACCTCCGGAGAGAAGGTGGTGGGGGTGGTGCCGGTGATCAGGTCCTGCTCAGCGGCCCATTTCACCGCCTCCTCATAATAGGAGCCGGCAGGGACGTCCGTAAAGGCGGGGGAGGAGGGATTGAAGGGAGTTGAGGGCTCATTGTTTTCCCCGCCGTTGCTCACCAGGGTGGTGCGGGGATCGTCGCCGGTGTAGCGGTAGATGGGGAAGTTGCCCTGCTCATCGTAGGTGACCTTGCCGTACTGGAAGAGGGTGCCGTCGTAGCCTAAGGAGTTGGTCACGTCCGGCTCCATCAGCATGGCGATCACGTTGCCGGCCACCTGGTCCATGGGGATCACATAGGCCCCGGACTGGAAGGTGACGGTGGCGGGCTCCCGGAGATCCGCCACAATGTTCTTCTCATCGTCGCCGCCGTAGCCCTCGAAGTCATCAAAATGGCCCACACAGTAGATCTGCTCCAGAGTGGCGCTGCTGCCGGGATCCAGCTGATAGTACTCCGCCCCCTGGTTGTCCAGGATGTAGAGGATCGTGTCGATCTCCGGCAGGTCAGCGGGGATCACATAGGCGGTGGGACGGACCCGGCCCCGGGTGATGGTGTCCTCCAGGTTCTCCGTGCCGTCCTCGATGGAGGTGATCAGTTCGTTGGTCTTCAGGTTGATCTGATACCGGTCATCCTTGTACTCGCTGCGGGTCTCCCCGGACTTTGTCTGGTAGATGGCCAGAATGTCGTCCTCGTCGTAGGTGCGGCCCTTGTCAATGACCCGCTGGCGGGCATCCGCCACGGTGGTGCGGATCTGATCGGCGTGCTCCGCCGCATAGGTGAGATAGCTCTTCACCGCGGTCTCCTGGGAGTACACCCGGCGGGCGTAGTTGGTCTTGCCCGCCCCGATGCCCCGGGTCTCAATCAGGAAGGACAGGCTGTTGAACAGGCCGAAATAGGCTCTCCCGATGGGATTTGTGGTGGTGGTGCCGTAGTGATAGGGACGCAGACCCGCATCCTTCAGCTTCTGGTGGGTGGCGCCGGCCATGTCCAGCGCGATCTCCGTGATGGCGGGATCGTTGTTCAGGCTGGTGGCGGGGGTGGTCTCAATGTCGTCCGCATTGTTCATCACATCATCCCGCACGCCATAGAAGGTGAACTCGTGGGTGTCCAGCACCACCTCGCTCATGAACAGCTGGAAGGCGGAGTGGAGATCCGCCAGCTCCTGGGCCTTCAGGGACATGTGGTCCCGGTTCATGTCGAAGCCGTCATAGGTGGCCCGGGTGAACAGGTAGGAGCCCTCCGGGTTGATGCGGGGGACCAGCACGATGTTCAGGTTGTCCAGCAGGGCGTTGGTCTCCGGGTCGTTAAGCAGCTGGTCGATCATGAACAGGGCGTTTTCGCCGGCGGCGGGCTCGTTGGGGTGAATCTGGGACTCATACCACACGTTCACCTTGCCGTTGGCCTCACAGTCCGCCACGAAGTCCGCGGCAGCGTCCTCCAGAGAGGTCTCGGAGATCTCCCCCTTGGAGAAGAGGATCAGGGGAAGATCGAAGTGGTAGTTGGGGGTGGTGCCTGCGGAGAACACATGCATGATGTTGTCCGGATCCGCTGTGGTGTCCTTGGTGGAAATGTAAGTCATCATCTCCTCCTGGGAGGTGACTTCATGGGCGGCCTTGTCCGGCTGGAAGGCGGGGAGGCCGGCCTCCACGAAGCGGCTGGAGATCTCCTCAGGCACGGAGAAGTACTTCTCCAGGACCTCGTCGGGGTAGATGGTCAGGGTGCCGTCCCGGGAGTCCAGCACATAGCTGTCCGGGGCCTTCTCCGGCCGCACGGTGGGCTGATACCCGTCAGAGAACTCCTCGTCCTCCCGGAAGCCAAGGGGAGCCACCGCATTGGCCACGATGGTCTTCTCGCCCTTCTGCAGGTCCTCTTCCGTCACATTGAAGAGTTTCCGGATGGAGTAGTAGCCCTCTCCCTCCACCAGGTAGTTGTATATGCCGGCCTCCGTGACCACGGCCTGTCCGGCATCATTGAGTTCTACGGGGGTTTCGCTGTCGTAGCCCCTGTACAGGGTGATGGTCACGGCGTCCCCGGGAATTCCCGGCGGCAACTGACAGGTGATCACGGTGCCGCTGCCGGCAGCCGAGACGCCGGAGATCATCAGGCTGGCTACCATGGCAAAGGTCAGCAGCAGGCTGAGCAGCCTCCTGCTCTGCTTCTTGGCGTTTGTCATGCTCGTTCTTCCTCCTCATCGTACATTTGCCCCTGGCCGGCGTCCGGGTCGCTCCCTGCATACCTGGGGCATGTCCGGAGCCGGCTGAGGGGACGGCCCTATTTTATCGCTCTCCGGAAATTCTGTCAATCTGAGGGGCAGAGATTAAAAGACCCCTGAAGGACCAGATTCTGCCGGATTCCTCCCTGGAGTCCCTCTCACCGCCCCTCTGGTATGGGCTTCTCCG
>CAYXVN010000214.1:0-4109 GCA_964468565.1 uncultured Oscillospiraceae bacterium
GATGGGAGAAAGAACGGCAGGTCCGGCCGGCACACGGACCCAAGCGAAGACAGACAGTCATCTTTTTCAGCAGACAAGGTTAGAGGGGGGTAACTATGAGAAAATTCATGCACAAACTCCTGGCCCTGATTCTGGTCATCACCCTGGCATCCACCAGCCTGGTCTATGCCGCCGGTGGGGAGGCGCCATCCATTGTGAAAGCAGAATTTGAGGGTCTGACCAGAATCCTGGTGACACTGGGCACCAGGGCGGGTGAAATCGACAGGAACGACATCGTGATCGACAATATTCTCTCGGCGGGCAGCACCAGCAGCGCAAAGTACTGGAAGCTGAGCGCAGAGGAGATCCGGGGAGTGGAGGTGATCCCCGGCGAGGTAAACTGGTGGACCCAGGAGCAGGCCCCGGACACCGTGGCCATCTCCCTCACCAATGACGCCCTCAAGGGCAGCGGCGACACCCGCGGCCAGATGGCGGAGGAGGCCTGCATCTCCATCCAGGGGAGCGCACCCGTCGCCATCCCCAGACAGGGAGCCGCCCTGGATGAAAAGGTGCTGAACATCATCGACGGACAGAACGGCGAGGAAAACGATACCTCCATGTGGCACAACGCCGGAAGCAACTCCGAGGGCTGGGGCAACCCCTACAGCATCGACCGGGGCGAGAATCCGGAGAACTACCTGAACGTGGGCAGCCGCTACGACTATGCCGGCATCGACGTCAATGTCCTGCTGATGGTGTTTGACTTCCCGGATGCCAGAGGCGCCGACAACACCGGCATCATCGGGCTTCCGGGCGAGGCACAGGTGGACCTGCACAACTATGTGAACGGACACCGCCTGACGTCGGCCCAGGACTACTTCGACTGGGTGAGCGGACGGAACAAGGAGTTCCTGGAGACGGCCTCCTTCGGCAACATCCGCATGAAGTGGGAGCTGCTGGAGAACTCCCAGGAGGGCAGCAACGGAATCTACACCCTGCCCTACAGCCTGTATCCCAGCAGCTACTACATGCCCGGCGGTGTGATCTATGAGGCCGACAAGCAGGCCGGCAGGGATCTGAGCAACATCTATGAGGCCTACCCCTGGCTGCTGACCAATCCCGGCGGACGGGACTATCAGCATCTGGAGGGCGGCCCCGCGCTGGAGGACCTGCTGGACAGCAACGGGCTGTGGGAAGGCTACTGGTTTGCCCGGGGCGCCAGCACCGACGACTGGAATGATGACGTCATCGGCTATGCCGGTGTTCCCGGAATGAAGGAAGACTTCGTGAAGAAATTCGGTGATCCCCAGGCGGGCACCTATACCGCCAACTTCACCATGGGCTACTGGGCCGCCGTGGAGAACGCCCCCGGCATCACCTACGGCCAGAGCTTTTCAGGCGGGGACTACTCCGTGGCCCACAATCTGGGCATCGAGCTGAAGAACTTCTCCTTCATGGGCGCGGATGCCTACAGCCGGTTCAAGTACAAGCACATGTGCCATGAATTCGGCCACCAGATCGGACTCAACGACAACTATCTGGACCGGCCCACCGGCGGCGTGGCGGACATCTACACCGGCACTGCGGACTACTATACCAGCAGCGGCGGCTATGACCTCATGGGGTACATCACGGGCATCGCCCCGGATTACTTTGCCTGGGTGAAATGGAAGAATGCCTGGTTCCGGGATGACCAAGTGGTGGCAGTGACGGATCCCGGCACCTACACCGTGGAGCTCACCCCGGTGGAGACGGAGGGCGGCAGCAAGCTGATCTTCATCCCCGGAGAGGACCGGGGCGTGGTCTACGCCATAGAGTTCCGCGGCGGGAAGATCGGGGTGGACAACATCGAGAAAACCGAGATGTCCAACGATCCCTTCGACCCGGATCTGAGCAGGTACGGGGAGCAGTCCCGCTGGGATCACAGCGAGGCCTTCGGCACCGACACCCAGGCCGGTATTCTCCTGTACCGGTTCAATGCCAATATCACCTCCCTGGACTGCGCTCCCATCGTGGTGACGGACATTCTTCCCCGGAGCCTGAACAACGCGGAGGGCTATGACCACCGCTATTCGGTGACCCTGAACAACAGCCTCCTGGGGCCGGCCTCCGGCGTCTATTCCTGGACGGATGACGCCTTCGGCATCACCATCTCGGTGGATCCCGGTGAGGAACTGGTCAACGGCTCCGACGAGCCCTACACCGTCACCGTGGAGAAGTTTGATCCCTCCGAGAAGGACCGGACCCCCATTCTGCATGCGCAGTTTGTGGATCTCAACGCCATCCAGTTCCAGAGCGACCTGGATCTGCGGGGTCTGAAGGATGAGAACTTCGTGGTGAAGAAGGGATCCCAGCGCATTCCCGCCTCGGTCCACCACGTGAGCAAGTCCTATGTGCGGCTGAACTTTGCCGGTACCCCCTTCACCCCGGATGACATCACAGGCGTCTCGGGGAAGAATGTCACGGTGCAGATTTCTGCCGCCGGAGCCGAGAACAACAGTTCTTCCAGCTCTCTCTATCAGTATCTGCCCTCGGATAAGGTGTATGTGGAGCCCATCCAGGGCAGGAACGGCGGGATGAAGACGGAGACGGTCACCCTCAGCGAGCTCCGCTTTACCGGGGTGAACTCCCTCACCGCCAAAGCGGACAAGGACATCACGGGCATCGGCATGGCGGCTTCGGACGGCGCCAGTGTGGCCAAAAACAGCCTGAAGATCACCAGGGCGGATGGCACGGTGCTCACGGCCTCACAGATCGCCTCGGCCAGTTACAGCCGGACCACCGGCCTGCTGACGGTCAATCTGACCCAGGGCACCTTTGAGAGCCTCAGCGACACCATCGGCACTACGGTGGAGATCGTCAGGCCGGTCTCCAATTTCAGCCCCACCATCAGCCTGAATGCGGTGACGGATGCACAGCCCAGTGCCAATGCGGCCACCCTGGCCAACATGCAGTGGAACCATGACGTCACCTTCTACACCA
Organism: uncultured Oscillospiraceae bacterium; assembly: GCA_964468565.1. Lineage (GTDB taxonomy): Bacteria > Bacillota > Clostridia > Oscillospirales > Oscillospiraceae > Lawsonibacter. Next base: position 2,962 of record CAYXVN010000214.1, read on the forward strand.
CCCAGAAGGCGGAGAGTGCCCTGGTGGCCACCCTGTCCGGGGGCTTCACCGGAGCGCTGACCGAGGGCAAGGAGCAGACCGCTGAGGTGAAGGTGGCCGGCGGCAACCAGGCCGCCCCCATCATGGCGAATATCACCGTGACCATCAGCGGCGGCAGCTGACGACGGAGAACCTGGTGTATGTCAATCCGGTGACAGGTGCCAAGACACCCTTTGCCCAGTGGGTGGCAGGCTACAACGACAATTCCGGCTATGTGGGCTATAACGGCAGGGATGAGATCCCCCTGGATGCCAGCGATCTGCACTTTGCCCTGACCCCCGGGGCTGGATCTGCCGGCAACTATACCTTCACCCTCACCCTCTCCTCCCCGGATGACGGGGCAGAATGGGCCAGGCTGACCACCTCCTTCCAGGTTGTCCATGCCTGATGCAGGAAGGCCATCATCTCCCTGAACCGGATCGCCCGGAGCCCGGAGAGAGTGCTCCGGGCTGACACCCCGGTTCGGGAACGAAGAGAAAACGCCAGGCGCGGCCGGGAGAGGATCCCCCTCCCGGCCGCGTTTCTCTGCGTGCGCCCGGTGAGCGCACGTTCTATAAGGTGAAAGTCCTGAGTCCGCCCGGCAGTGGGAAGGATGCAGCCGAAGGCAAGGGTGTCCATCGTAAGGTGGAATCTGAAGAAAGCTGGATTCCAGGGAGGCGAGGAACTGACCTGGAGGGCAAATAGCTGGCCCGACGAACAGAAATCACATTAGGCTCCAGGCGAGGGTAAGACTGCGCAACAAGTCAAAGCCCTATAGCTGCACGGAATCGTCTGGGGTAGATGGGGCGGGTATAAGCTGGAAAGAACGTGTGAGTACCCGGGGAGGTCCCGTGGGCGGCGAGGAATAGGCACAAAGGCGCTCGAAACCCGCTGTAGCTAACAGTGAACCACGGGAAGTCAGCATACGCCGTAGTAACAGGAGCAACTGGCCAAGGTGTTTGGCGACTAAGGAATTGCTTCAGGATTACCTTCCAAATTTACATGCTGCAGTCTGCCTGCAGCGTATTGCATATCTTAGCTGCGTCCACAAACAGGAATCATGAGAGGCTGAAGTGCAAAAATCTCTGGTGACCAAATTCCTGCAATTTATAATATACCACCTATGCCGT
>CAYXVN010000215.1:0-4072 GCA_964468565.1 uncultured Oscillospiraceae bacterium
GATGGCCTCCCGCAGTTCCGGCGTGCCCCGGCTGGGGGCGTAGCCGCTGCGGTTGGCCCGGATGGCCCGGACGGCGGCCTCCCGGATGGGAGAGGGGACCGGGAAGTCCGGCGCCTGGGAGGACAGAAGGATCACCGGCCTCCCCTCATCCGCCAGGGCGGCTGCCCGCTGCTCCACCTGGCGGACCGGGGGGAAATACATGCCGTCCAGGCGCCTGGCTCCGGACAGATGATTTCGCTTCAGGGAAACATGTCCTTTGTCCCGGGCCTCAGGGTGCAAGAAGGGCCACGGCCACGTCATTCACATTGGTGCCGGTGGGGCCGGTGACGATGAGGCCGTCCACCGCCTTCAGGGCGTGATAGGCATCGTTTTCCTGGAGAACGGCGAAGACATCCAGCCCCCGGGCGGTGAGGGCGGCCAGAGAATCCCCGTCCACGTAGCCGCCGGCGGCATCGGTGGGACCGTCGGTTCCGTCGCTGCCCACCGAGAAGACGGCGGCACCGGACAGGCCTGCGATGCCGGGAGCGGCAGCCAGGGCCAGTTCCTGGTTGCGCCCGCCCAGTCCGCTGCCGGTGAGGTGCACCACGGTCTCCCCTCCGGCCAGAAAGGCCAGGGGTCTGCCGGAGCCGGCGTGGGTGCGGAGAATGTCTCCCAGGAAGCGGCCGGCCTCCCGGGCCTCGCAGTCCAGCTGATCGGTGAGCAGAACGGGCTCGTAACCCAGGGCGGAACATTCCGCCGCCGCCGCCGCGCACAGCTCCCGGACAGAGCCGGTGATCCGGGTGGTGACGTTGTCCAGGGTCTTGGGGGTCTCCTGATCCAGCAGAGCCCGGGCGGCGGGGGAGAGGTTCAGGGCGTATCTGCGGGCGATCTCCCCCGCCTGGGCACAGGTGGTGCTGTCCGGGCAGGCGGGGCCGCTGGCGATCATGTCCAGGGGATCCCCGAGAATGTCGCTGAGGACAATGCTGAAGACCCTGGCCGGGGCGCAGGCCTGGGCGAACCGGCCTCCCTTGACGCCGGAGAGGCGCTTGCGGATGGTGTTCATCTCCACGATGTCGGCTCCGCTGGCCAGGAGCTGCCGGGTGATGTCCTGCAGCTGGTCCCCGGGGATCAGGGGCTTTTCAAACAGCGCGCTGCCCCCGCCGGAGAGCAGGAAGAGCACGTTGTCCTGTGGGGTGAGATGGGAGACCAGATCCAGGGCTCTCTGGGTGCCGGCGAAGCTGTTTTCATCGGGGACGGGATGACCGGCCTCGCAGCAGACCACGCCGGGGATCTCCCCCCGCACGTGACCGTATTTGGTGACGACCACGCCGGCGTCCACATGGCCCAGGGCATCCACGGCGGCTTTCGCCATCTGCCAGGCGGCCTTGCCGGCGGAGACCAGCAGCGTTTTCCCCGGGCCGGGAGTGAAGGACTTCAGGGCCCGCTGGACGGCCTCATCGGGGAGAACGGCCCGGAGGCTGGCGGAGATGATCTGATCGGCGTGGGCACGAAGTGTCTGGTTCATGAATGAAACTCCCCCTTCGGGATTCAGATTTGCAAAAGGCGAGGCTGGCAAACGGCTTCCGTCTGCCAGCCTCAAAGGTAGAGGAGGACGTATCTGGAGCGCCGCACAGGAGATGCGGTGGGCAAGAACCGCTGACCGGGCGGCGGACCATCTGGAAGAAGCGGGGATCAGCGCACCAGGCAGGGCTTCTTGTTGTCGAACTTCCAGCCGGGGATCAGGTACTGCATCCCCACCGCATCGTTGCGGGCGCCCTTGCCTTCGCACTTGTCCAGGTAGAGCTGGTGGGCCTTGAGAATCTGGCTGCGGTCTCCCTCGATGCCCAGGCCGGGTTTGTCGGGCAGGTCGATGCAGCCGCCCCGGATCTGCAGGGGTTCCCTGGTGAGCCGCTCCCGGCCCTCCTGCCAGATCCAGTGGGTGTCAATGCCGTTCATCTTGCCGGGAATGGCGGCGGCGCACTGAACCACCATGGCCAGGGAGATGTCAAAGTGGTTGTTGGAGTGGCAGCCCCACATCAGGCCGAAATCGTTGCACAGCTGGCCGACGCGCACGGAGCCCTCCATGGTCCAGAAGTGGGGATCCGCCAGGGGGATGTCCACGCTCTGCAGGGCGATGGTGTGGCACATCTGGCGCCAGTCGGTGTTGATCATGTTGGTGGCGGTGGGCATCATGGTGGCCTTGCGGAACTCCGCCATGATCTCCCGGCCGGAGAAGCCGTCTTCGGCGCCGCAGGGATCCTCGCAGTAGGCCAGCACCTTCTTCAGCTCGGGGGCGATCTCCAGAGCCTCCTTCAGGCTCCAGCAGCCGTTGGGATCCAGATCCACCCGGGCATCGGGGAAGGCGGCCTTGATGGCCTGGACGGCCTTCAGCTCCTCTTTGGGGGCCAGAACGCCGCCCTTGAGCTTGAAGTCCTCAAAGCCGTACTTCTCGTGGGTGGCCCGGGCCAGGGCCACGATGGCCTCGGGGGTCAGGGCCTCCTCGTGGCGCAGGCGGTACCAGTCGCAGTCGGAGTCGGGCTCTTCCTCGTACTCCAGATCGGTCTTCTTCCGGTCACCCACATAGAAGAGGTAGCTGAGGAAGCGGACCCGCTGGCGCTGGATGCCGTCACCCATGAGGGCAGCGGCGGGGACCTCCAGGTATTTGCCCATCAGGTCCAGCAGGGGGGCCTCAATGGCGGTGACCACATGTACGCCGGTACGCAGGTCGAAGGTCTGCAGCCCCCGGACATCGTCCTTGATGTTGGCATTCAGCCAGGCGCGGACCCGGTTGAGGGTACCCTTGTAGTCGGCGATGCGGGTGCCCACCACCAGGTGCTCCACATCCTGGAGAGCCCGGGTGATCTTCTCGCCGCCGGGGACCTCGCCCACGCCCTCGTTGCCGGAGGAGTCGGTGAGGATGACAATGTTGCGGGTGAAATAAGGGGCATGGGCACCGGACAGGTTCAGTTCCATGCAGTCATGACCTGCCACGGGGTAGACTTCCATTTTTTCGACAATGGGAACGGACATGAAAAAAACCTCCTGATTTGTGGCGGGACGGTGACGGGCCGTCTCCGCCCCGGTTTCCCGGGAAACCGCCATCAGATAAGACCGGCGGTCTTCATTGCGGCTCTGATTTTGTCCAGCACGGGGCCCTCCGGGGTGGGCAGGTTGGGCAGATAGGGATCGCCGGGGTTCAGACCCCGCAGCTTCGCCATGTCCTTGGCGGCTACGGGGAAGGATGCGGCGTCCATGGACAGGCGGACGGGGTTGAGCTTGAACTGGGCCTCCAGCGCCCCGGCCACATCTCCGGCCACAAATCTGTCGTAGATGTCGCAGATGAGTTCGGGCATGAAATTGCCGGCGGTGCAGACACCCCCCACGGCACCCACACAGAGGCTGCAGTACAGCAGGGTGTCCTTGCCGCCGAAGACCTTGAAGTTCACGTCCCGGTTGAGGCGGACGCACTCCTCCGTCAGGGTCATGTCGCCGGAGGTGTCCTTGAGGCCTACGATATTCTCCACCTGGTGGGCCAGTCTGGAGATGAGGGCGGCGGTGAGGCCGTAGCCCACCCGGCCGGGATTGTTGTAAAGCAGGACCGGAGTCTGGGGGATCGCGTCCGCAATGGTCTTGAAGTGGAGATGGAGCTCGTCCTGGGTGGGTTTCAGGAACATGGGCTGGAGCACGGAGACCGCCATGGCGCCGTTGGCCACGGCCATCCGGGCCAGACGGACACACTTGCGGGTGTTGATGGCTCCGATGCCGAAGTAGACGGGAACCCGGCCGGCGGTCTGATCCACGGCGATCTTCAGTCCCCGCTCCATCTCATCCTCTTCCACCTGGTAGAACTCCCCGTTGGAACCGAAGACCAGAATGCCGTCCAGACCGCCGTCGATCACATAGTCGATCTGGCGGCGGAAAGCGGCCTCGTCGATGTTCTCCTCGGCGTCAATGGGGGTGATGATGGGGACAATGACGCCCCGGATGAAGTCAGTATTCATGGGTCTCTCCTCTTCTGATCCTCAGCGGCCGATCTCGATGCCGGTAAGGGTCTCGTAGTACCGGGCGATGGCGCTGTGGTCGCACTGGCCGC
>CAYXVN010000216.1:0-4046 GCA_964468565.1 uncultured Oscillospiraceae bacterium
AGCAACCAGGCTGAGAAGTCCGGTGCACATCAGGCTCACATAGATGGGAACGCCGACAATGATCAGAACGAAGGTCAGAACAACGAGCAGGGCAATAATGGGTCCTGCAGACATGTCAGGTCTCCTCCTCTACGCTGATTTCGTCCAGTTCAGACTTCGGGTCGTTGAGAATCCTGGACTTGAGAACTTTCAGATATTCATAAATGCAAAGACCGAAGCCCATGGGAATGGACATGTAATAGAACATCCTGGGCACGCGGGTGACGGTGGCCTTTACGGTTCTGGCCATGATGGTGTACTGCAGAGATATGACGAACAGGAACACCAGCATGACCACAGTGACCACGCTGAAGATCCCCCGCAGGGCGATCCGCGTCTTCTTGGACTTCCGGCTGGAGATGAAGGACGTGAACTCCGCATGCCCGGCGTACCGCACCGCCCGGGCACTGCCGAACATGCCCACGGCCACCAGCAGCGCCTGGTTGACCTCATCCGCCCACAGGAAGCCGGTATTGAAGGCGTACCGGGCTATGGCGGAGGCGACAGCGATGAGCACGATGATGGCGAGGGAGACGCCGGACACCACGTCCTCGATCCCGGCAATCACCGTGTCAACTTTCTTGAACATCTTGACTTTCCCCCTTGTTTGTCTCCGGATTTCACGGACCGCTCCTGTTGTACAGACAGCCCTTCTCCCCTTCCCTTCCGGGAACGGAAGCGGGGCCGTCTGCCAGGTCAGCCCGCCTGTGCTGTGCAGCGTGGGCGGAAGCGGCACGGCGAAATCCGCTCTTTGGGCTGCAGGGACACACAGGAACTCTCAGCTTCGCCCTTGGAATCGTTTACATTTGCGGTTTCACTTTCCCCCGCGGCAGAGGGGGCGAACGCCTCTGCACCGGGGGATCTCCCGGATCTGTCCCTCCTCTCCCCCCGAGGCCGTCACCCCGGGAAGCGGGACGGACAGGCGGGAAAAAGTTGGATGCAAACGTTTACATTTGAGATGTAAACGATTACATTCAGGATAACTATAGGATACTCCCCTTCCACCCTTCTGTCAACTGTGAGATTCACCAAAGATGGACCGTGTTTCCTGTGCAGATTGCACAACCGTATCCCCTCCGCCTGGAGGGACAGACCGGTTCAGCGCCGGGATTTCCGGAGCCGCCCCTGTTTTTCCGCTCTGTTTTCCCCTGTTCCGCCACCCCGGGAGCCGGGAGAGCGGAGGAAGACCGCAGGACAAGAAAACGATTACATTCATAATGTAATCGATTACATTCAACAAAATCCAGAATATTCCCCTGCCCCGGCTCTTCCGGCTGCAGGCCTTCACAAAGGGAGGCGCGGGTTTTTGTATACTTTGCACAGCCGTCTGCTGCGGCGGTCCCGCCGCGACCCGCCCCAGACCCTCCTGCCCTCTCCGGACCCTGGAGTGACAGACAGACCGGAGTCCGCCCGCTGCATCGGTGTGGCCGTGAAATTTCTGCTCCCGCTCCCGCTCCCTCTTGCTTTTGCCCTTCCGTTATGGTATCTTAACGGGGAAATCCGGGAGCGTGTCTTACGCCGCCGCTCAGGAGTCCCGCGCCGACCAGAGCCAGAAGAGTGCCTCTTTTCGGTTCCCGGCCCTCCGAACTGAAAGGAGTCTTTCCATGGAGCCCTCCAACGTAACCATTTCCGATGTGGCCAGGGCGGCAGGAGTCTCTCTTGCCACGGTCTCCCGGGCCATGCGGGAGCCGGACCGGGTCCGGCCTGCCACCCGGGAAAAGGTGTTCCAGGCCATCCGGGATCTGGACTACCAGCCCAACGCCCTGGGCCGTCAGCTGCGCAGACAGGAAACCGGAATCATCATCGCGGTGGTACCGGACATAGGGAACACGTTCTTCCACGAGATCCTGCTGGGCATTGAGATGGAGGCGGAGCGGTGCGGGTACCAGGTCCTGGTGGCGGATATGCACAACGAGCCGTCCATCGAAAAATATTATTTCAACGCCCTTCAGCAGCGGCAGGCGGACGGGATCATCTCCCTGTCTGCCAACATCGCCCGGGAGCTTATGCAGAAGGTGGCGGAGGAGTATCCCATCGTCGTGGCGTGCCAGTACCTGGAGAACAGCGATGTGCCCAACGTCTCCATTGACAATGTGGAGGCGGCCCGGACCATGACGGAGCATCTGCTCCGTCTGGGGCACCGGCGCATTGCCTTCCTGGGGGGCAACGCTGACCTGGCCATCTACCGGGACCGGTACACCGGATACCTCTCCGCACTGGAGGCCAACGGCATTCCCCTGGATCCCCGGCTGATCCGCCAGTGTCCCTGCAGCTTCTCCGGGGGCTATGAGCAGATGGAGTTTCTCCTGTCCCTGAGGGAACCCGCCACCGCAGTTTTCGCCGCCGGGGACATCATGGCCATCGGAGCCATGAAGGCCATGAAAAAGGCGGGGCTCCGCGTGCCGGAGGACTGCGCCGTGGTCGGGTTTGACGACATTGAGCTCTCCTCCATCTGGGAGCCCTCTCTCACCACCATCCGCCAGCCCAAATTTCAGATGGGACAGCAGGCATTTCTGAAGCTGCTGAAGCTGATCCGGAAAGAGCCTGTTCCCCAGCCCCAGGAACTTCTGTCCTATGAACTGGTGATCCGGGAGAGCTGTGGCTCCCGAAGGCCGGTCTGACCCCTCTGCCCGGGTGAGTATACTCCCTGCACCCTGGACCGGCATCCCCCGGCCCGGGGTGAATCAGCGGAGCGGGCAGGGGAAGCCGCTGCGTCTCCCGGTGGTGCCCCCTGCCGGGCAGCACACAGGCGTCTGCTTCCGGCAGTCCACCCCGGTCCCTCTCCCGCTCCAGGTTCAGCTCCGGGGCCTGTCCCGCCTGACCGGAGGCCGGGAAGGACCCGAACCCCTTTTATCATGTGCCGTTTCTTCTCCCCGGCGTCCCCCACTGTGTGAAAAGACACGACTGTACCGGAGCCGGGAGAGCGTGCCGCCTCCGGTACAGCGGTTCTTTCGCTTTTCCGGCCTGGGCCCCGACCGACATTCCGCCCCTGCCTCGCTGGGTCCTGCCGGCTTTTTCTGTTCTGCTCCCTGTATCCCCGGTAAGGGAAGGCATCATTTTGAACTGCACCGGGCTGGAGAGGATTCTGGCCGGAGTTCATGCAGAGATCATTACCTGTATACCCGAGTGCTAGACAGGTTTATTGCCGATACTGATCCTCAGCGCAGGGACATCCAGGCAGGGGGAACGGCGCTGGCAGGTCCGGAGCACCTCGGCATGGCCTTGGAACAGTTCGGACACGAAACGCTTCCCCTCATCCGGGGAGGGTTCCCTCTTCCATTTCAATCACGGATCTCAGACGACCTGGGATGAACCATGTGCTGGATCCGGCTGAACTCTGGCCGTTCATTCAATTCGGCAGCAGACTGTACTGTTTCCCCCTGTGGTACGTGGTGTCATACTCAGACCCAGACCGGACAAATCCCAGGAGTCCGTAATCTCCCCTGTCTTCAGGCTCTGTGTCGTGACGACACAGTACCTGAAAACGGGATCCCTGAGGAGATGGTGCCATGCACCACCGCGGGTCCCCTGCCGCTGCCGGCTGTCTTTCTTTCGGGGACGGGGCGTACCGGCACGACACAGCCCTTTGGGGCTGCGGCCGGACGCTGTGGCCTTCCTGTGTCGTGATGACACAGACCGGGAGATAAATGCCGGAAAACACAAAACGGACGAAGCAGTTGCTTCGTCCGTCCCGTGTGGCAGGAAAGGAATGTACCAACAGACGAGGAATCCTCGCCTCAGGGAGAGCGGCCCCTTGCTGCCGCTGCACCCTGAAAACCGAACAGAAAGCCTTTCACCGCTCACAAGCGCCTGCATTCTTCTCCTGACCAGTGAGGTCAAGCCCTCGGCTGATTAGTATCGGTCAGCTGCACGCCTTGCAGCGCTTCCACCTCCGACCTATCAACGTCATCGTCTACGACGTGCCTTACTTCTTAAAAGAATGAGAGATCTCATCTCAGGGGGAGTTTCACGCTTAGATGCTTTCAGCGTTTATCTCGTCCAGACGT
>CAYXVN010000217.1:0-4037 GCA_964468565.1 uncultured Oscillospiraceae bacterium
GCACCCGCTCCCCCGGCCGGCAGCCGAACTTCCCCAGGTCGTGGGCGGCGGCGGCCCCGGAGATGAGGGCCAGATCCACCTCCACCCCCGCCCGGACCAGACCCCGGGCGGCGGTCATGGCGATGTAGTGGACCCCGGAGATGTGACTCAGGGTGCCGAAGGGGGTGTACTCCAGCCCCAGGCGCATCAGCTCATAGATGTACTCCCGGCGCCAGGCGGCCATCAGGCGGCGGTACTCCCCCGCCATGTCAAAGCCCTCCGCCTCCTCCCGGGAGAGAAAGGCGAAGTCCAGCATGGGGTCAAAGGGCAGGGCGGAGCGCTCCTGATCCAGCAGCACCTGCAGCACCGTCAGATAGAACTCCGCCGCCTCCCCCCGGGTCTCCGCATCCGGACAGAAGCCGTTGCGGGGGTACATGAGATGACAGATATACCGGTAGCAGAAGGGACCCCAGCCCTGTTCCGGCGGCCCCGCCGGCGACAGGCGCTCCAGAACGGGGGCGCAGATCTCCAGCACCCGGGCGCAGGAGAGCCGCTCCCGGATGGGCAGCAGGGAGGACAGTCCCTCCTGGAAGGATTCGCTGCGCAGGATTTCCCGGATGGCCCGCTTTCCGGACAGAGAGGGCAGCTTCCTCTCCTTCAGGGCTTCCGCGATCTCCGTGGAGACCGGCCGGAGCAGTTTATCATTCACGAGACGACACCCTTCCTTCGTTTCGTCCCCTGCCGGAACAGAGGCTTTGTCAGCTTAGCACAAAAAGACCCCCTTGGGAACCCCCATAATCAACTTTTCTGCCCGGGATAAAAAACGGACCGGCTCACCGCCCGTCCGTTTTTTCCAGAATTCCCCGCCCCGGATGCATCATATCCTTCATCCCTCGCCCTGGGGCTCCGGATGCCTCCGGGTCCACACGCAGCCTGCGGCGGCCCCCAGCAGGATGATGTTGCCGCAGAAGTACAGCCACATCATCAGCACGATCAGGGAGGCCAGGGAGCCGTACACCAGAGCGTAGCGGGTGGAAAAACCCACAAACCAGGAAAAGATGACGCTGGCTCCCACCAGGGTGCCGGCGGAGAGCAGGGCACTGACCAGCTGGACCTTCCACTTCACCGCCCGGCGGGGAATGCCCGCCAGGTAGACGCTCAGAATCAGCACCAGCACCACGCAGAAGAGCACCAGGTAGCGCAGGTATTTCCAGATGGCGGACAGACTCTCCAGGGGAATGAGCCGCAGCAGGGCCTCCGGCAGCCAGTCCCCCAGCACGTTGAAAAACCAGTCCCCGGTGAACACCACCACCATGGACAGATAGACCGTCAGCAGCAGCAGCAGGGAGAGGACCACGCTGTGAACCGCCATCCACAGGGTGCCCCGGTGGGGCACCCGGGCCAGGTCCTCCAGGGTGAGAAAGACGCTGCGCAGTCCCGCGGAGGCGGACATCAGGATGGTGAAGAGGCAGGCCACCAGCAGGGCGGGGGACTGGGTCCGGGCCGCATAAACCAGATAGTTCTCCACAATGTCCATCACCCCGGAGGGCAGGATCTGCTCCAGGGGCTCCAGATGGGCCATCAGGTCCGTGCTGAAAAACCCGATGAACCAGTTCACGCACCCCAGCAGGGGAAACAGGGTCAGAAGCAGAAAGTAGGACAGGGCCGCCGCCGTACGGGGGGTGCCCGCCTCCGAGGCGCTCTCCGCCAGGTCCAGGGCAAAGGACACCGGCGGTAAAGACAGAAGCCGCTTCATGGTTCTCCCTCCCCCTCAGTTCCGATACATAAACAGATCACATTTCAGCATGCCGTTGTACAGCTTGCGCCGGCGGACGGCGGGAAGGCCGAAGGTGCGCTCAAACTCCGTGTGGGAGGACAGCAGGAACAGCTGCCAGCCCTCCGGCAGCTTCCTCCAGGCCGCTCCGAAGGCCCGGTACAGTTCCTCCGCCTCCCGGCGCTCCATGACCCGCTCCCCGTAGGGGGGATTGGTCACCACCCGGCCCCCGTTCCCGCCCCAGTGAAACCGGGTGGCGTCCGCCACCTCAAAGGTGACGGTGTCCTCCACCTCCGCCAGGGCGGCATTGTGGCGGGCCAGGTCCACCGCCGCCGGATCCACATCCCCGCCCCAGATCTCATAGGTCCGGGCAAACTCCCGGTCCATGGCCTCCTGGGCCGCCTGCGTCCAGAGGCGCCGGTCCAGCCAGGCCCAGGACTCGGCGGAGAAGCTGCGGCTGAGGCCCGGAGCCCGGTTCCTGGCCACCAGGGCCGCCTCAATGGGGATGGTGCCGCTGCCGCAGAAGGGATCACAGAAGGGGTCCCGCCCCCGGTAGCGGGACAGCAGCACCATTCCCGCCGCCAGAGTCTCCCGCAGGGGGGCCGCCACCCCCCGGGCCCGGTAGCCCCGCTTGTGCAGCCCCTCCCCGGAGGTGTCCAGCATCAGGGACACCTCATCCCCCATCAGGAGAAACTGCACCTGATAGAGCTCCCCCGTCTCCGGCAGGGTGCTGCGGCCGTACTTCTGCCCCAGCCGGGTGGCGATGGCCTTCTTGAGGATGGACTGGCAGCCCGGCACCGAGCGCAGTCTGGAGTTCAGGGAGTGGCCCCGCACCGGGAACTTCCCCTCCTCCGGCACAAAGCGCTCCCAGGGGAGGGCCCGGGTCTGCTCAAAGAGGGTGTCAAAGTCCTCCGCATGGAAGCTGCCCACCAGCAGCAGCACCCGCTCCCCCGTGCGCAGATTCACATTGAGCCGGGGCAGCTCCCGGGCCGTCCCCCGGCAGAATACCCTTCCGTTTTCGGTGCGGACCTCCGGCACCTTCAGCCGCCTCATCTCATCCGCGCAGACGCTCTCCAGCCCGAAGAGGGTGGGCACCACGAAGGTCAGCAGCTCTTCCACAAAACCACCCCTTTACATAGCTGTCCTCCTACGATACCATATTCTGCCCCGGCAGGCAAGGACTTTCTGCGCCTCCGGCCCCGGGAGGAAAGTTTTTTCTCCCCGGCGGCGGATTTCCCCTTGACAGGCCCCTCCCCCGGGAGTAGAATGGGGACACCCCACCCCCGGGGGGTATCCCCGGGGAAATCCCATACCGGAAAGTCGGGTGACCGCTCTTGAAACAGAAGTTCACAATCACCGGCATGACCTGTACCGCCTGCTCCTCCCATGTGGAGAAGGCGGTGCGCAGGCTGGATGGCATCCGCACCGCGGACGTGAGTCTTATGACCAACTCCATGATTGCCGAATACGACGAGACGAAGGTGACTGCAGAGGACATCATTCACGCCGTCACCCAGGCGGGCTACGGGGCCTCCCTCCCCCAGGGGGCCAGTCCCGGCCGGGCCCGGGCTCCGGTCCAGAACCCCAATGCCGCCATGGAGGAGGAGCTGGCCTCCATGAAGCGCCGGCTCATCCTCTCCTTTGTCTTCTTCATTCCCCTCTTCTACATCTCCATGGGCCACATGCTGGGCGCCCCCCTTCCCTCCTTCCTGCTGGGCCATGAAAACGCCGTCATCTACGGCCTCACCCAGCTGCTGCTGGTGCTGCCCATCGCCTATGTGAACGACAAATACTATAAAGTCGGCTTCCGCACCCTGTGGCACCGGGCCCCCAACATGGACTCCCTCATTGCGGTGGGCTCCGCCGCCGCCATTGTGTACGGCATCTTCGCCATCTACCAGATGGCCTGGGGCCTGGGACACGGGGACATGGAGCGGGTGGAGCACTACCACATGGACCTCTACTTTGAGTCCGCCGGCACCATTCTCACCCTCATCACCCTGGGCAAGTATCTGGAGACCCGCTCCCGGGGCAAGACCTCCCAGGCCATCACCCGCCTGATGGATCTGGCCCCCAAGACCGCCACCGTGGTGCGGGGAGGCAGCGAGATGGAGATCCCCGTGGAGGAGGTGCTGGTGGGCGACCGGGTGGTGGTGCGCCCCGGCCAGTCCATTCCCGTGGACGGCACCGTGCTGGAGGGACACTCCGCCGTGGACGAGTCCGCCCTCACCGGGGAGTCCATCCCGGTGGACAAGGGGCCCGGGGACAAGGTGGCCGCCGCCTC
>CAYXVN010000218.1:0-4009 GCA_964468565.1 uncultured Oscillospiraceae bacterium
GCCAACCCCCAGGTGGTGCTGAACCGGCTGTTTGCACAGACGGCCCTGCAGTCCAGCTTTTCCATCATTCTCCTGGCCCTGGTGGACGACCAGAAGCAGCCCCGGATCCTCTCCCTGCGGCATATTCTGGACGAGTACATCGCCTTCCAGGAGGAGATCATCGTCCGGCGGACCCGCTACGACCTGCGCAAGGCCCAGGAGCGGGCCCATCTGCTGGAGGGCCTGCTCATCGCCCAGGACAACATTGACGAGGTCATCCGCATCATCCGCTCCAGCTACGATGATGCCAAGCAGCGGCTGATGGACCGCTTCGGCCTGGATGACACCCAGGCCCAGGCCATCTGCGACATGCGGCTCATCGCCCTCCAGGGCCTGAACCGGGAGAAGCTGGAGGCGGAGTACCGGGAGCTGGAGGGAAAGATCGACTACTACAACCGGCTTCTCGCCAGCGAGGAGATGCTGCGGGGGGTGCTGAAGGAGGAACTGATCGGCATTCGGGACAAATACGGAGACGACCGGGTCACCGAGATTCAGGATGTGGAGGATGAGATCGACATCGAGGACCTGATCCCGGAGGAGCAGTGTGTCTTCACCCTGACCCACGCCGGCTATGTGAAGCGTACTCCGGTGAGCGAGTACTCCGCCCAGGGCAAGGGGGGCAAGGGCATCAAAGGGGTGTCCACCCGGGAGGAGGACTATGTGACGGACGTGTTCACCGCCTCCTCCCATGACTACCTGCTCTTCTTTACGGACAGGGGGAAGGTCTACCGCCGCAAGGGGTATCACATCCCCCTGGCGGGGCGCACCTCCCGGGGCAGCAACATCGTCAACATCCTGCCCATCGAGCAGGGAGAGCGGATCCAGACGGTGATCCACACCGCCTCCATCGAGGATGACGGGCGCTACCTGGTGCTGGTGACCCGCAACGGCTTTGTCAAGCGCATGAAGGCCTCCGTGCTGAAGAACCTGCGCAACAACGGTCTGCGGGCGGTGCTGCTGGACGAGGGGGATGAGGTGATCACCGTGCGTGAGACGGACGGAACCCGGAATCTTATCATCGCCACCCGCAACGGCAGGGCCTGCTGCTTCCCGGAGAGTATCCTGCGGCCCATGGGCCGTACGGCCCGGGGGGTGCGGGGCATCCGCCTGTTGGAAGGAGACTATGTGGTGGGTGCCGCCCGGATGCAGGAGGGCAGGAGCATTCTCACCGTCACGGAGCGGGGCTACGGCAAGCGCACCGCCGTGGAGGAGTACCGCATCACGAACCGGGGCGGCAAGGGCATCATCAACTACCAGGTGAAGGAGAAGACGGGAGCGGTCATCGGAGTCAAGTCGGTGGACGGCAGCGAGGATCTGCTGCTGGTGACCCAGAACGGCATCATGATCCGCACCGATGTGGGCAAGATCCGCCAATGTGCCCGCTATGCCAGCGGGGTGATCGTCATGCGCTTCAAGGAAGAGGGAGACCAGGTCATCTCCATGGCCCTCACCGGAAAGGACGACGGCCAGAACGAGAACGCCGAGGAGGTCATCCCTGAGGAAGTGCCGGATGAGGAGGGAACTGCGGAGGAGATCCCCGAGGAAGAGGAGGAGGATCCGGTCCCCGGTGACGAGGGAGAGGAGTTCCTGGATCCGGAGGACTGAACAGCCGGATCCAATCGACAGCAAGGAGCACACATGAAGGAAGTAACCGTTTATACCGATGGAGCCTGTTCCGGCAACCCCGGCCCCGGAGGCTGGGGGGCCATCCTCCTGTACGGAGACGAGATGCGGGAGATGTCCGGCGGGGCGGAGCGCACCACAAACAACCGCATGGAGCTGATGGGAGTCATTACGGCTCTGGAGGCTCTGCAGGAGCCCTGTATCGTGGACCTCTACTCGGACAGCAAGTATGTGATTGACGCCCTGGAGAAGGGCTGGGCCAGGGGCTGGCGGGAGCGGGGCTGGGTGAAGCCGGACCGCAAACCCGCCCTCAACCCGGATCTGTGGGCCAGGCTGCTGGACCTGTGCGAGAAACACACCCTGCGGCTGCACTGGGTGAGGGGCCACGCCACCAACCGGTTCAACAACCGCTGTGACGAGATGGCGGTGGCGGAGAGCCGCAGGTATCGGTAAAATAGACCAAAGGGAGATGTCTTCGGACATCTCCTTTTTGTTTCCTTCAAAAAAAGTTTACACTTTTGTTACATTTTCAGAAGGATAGGACTTGACGCGGGGGGAAAAACCGTGTAAGATACCGTTTGTAACCGTTTTGTAACCAAAATGAAAAGCCTGTTAATTTCCAGTTTTGGAGCGCAGCGGAGATCGAACAGAGGAATTGAGGGATTTCAATGCACAAAGACAGGAGACGGCGCTCACGGACCCCAGGCGAAGCCTTTCTGGCATTCTCCGAGAAGGTGGGCCGCGCCGTTATCATTACCGTACGCAGAGCAGGGGCGCTGACCTTTCTGGGCCTGTCCACCGTAGTGGCCCTCTCTCTGGTGGTGTCCTCGCTCTATACCACCAGCTTTGCCGTGACGGTCAATGGTGAACAGCTGGGAGTGGTGGCGGACCGGAGCGTGGTGGATGAGACCATTGAGGAAGTGGAGCAGGAGGGGTCCACCCTTCTGGGCTACGAGTTTGAGGTGAACGATGAGGTGGACTACTCCTTCGGGGTGACCCGGCGCACGGAACTGACGGGGACCGAGGAGATTGACAGCTACTTCTACGATCAGCTGGACAACCTGAATGAGCACATGCACCAGTATGAGGTGCTGGTGGACGGCCAGCCCGTGGCTGTGATCAAGGACGACCAGGTGGTGGACGGTGTGCTGGAGGGGATCCGCCAGCAGTACATCACGGAGAACACCACCGAGGCCACCTTCCTGCAGAAGGTCACCGTACGGGACGTGTACGGCGCGGGCAATCTGG
Source organism: uncultured Oscillospiraceae bacterium (assembly GCA_964468565.1). GTDB lineage: Bacteria > Bacillota > Clostridia > Oscillospirales > Oscillospiraceae > Lawsonibacter. The sequence goes on from CAYXVN010000218.1 coordinate 2,911, forward strand.
TGACCACCAACGAACTGCGGAAGATTCTGGAGTCTGACCGGTACGGAGAGATCACCTATACCGTCCAGGCGGGGGACACCCTGAACCGGATTGCCGTGAACCAGGGCATGACCATCGAGGAACTGCTGGCTCTCAATCCGGGCCGCAAGGTGGATGACACCATCTGGGTGGGAGATGTGATCAGCGTCCGGGAGAGCAATCCCGTGCTGGCCGTGCAGACCGTGGAGCACCAGGTCAGCAGCAGGACCATTCCGGTTACGGTGGAGACCCGGGAAGATGCCACCATGTACAAGGGGGAGAGCAGGATCCTCTCGGAGGGCACCGAGGGCGAGATCCGGGTGGAGTCGGATGTGACGCTGGTGAACGGCGTGGAGCAGAACCGGGTCGTCACCGCTGAGACCACCGTCAGGGAGGCCACCCCCACCATCCAGGCGGTGGGCACCAAGGTGAAGCCCACCACCGCCTCCACCGGCCGGTTCACCTGGCCCATCCGGGGCAGGATCAGTTCCGGATTCGGCGGCCGGCGCATTTTCGGCAGCTACAGCTACCACGAGGGCATTGACATCCCCTGCAGTTACGGGGCAACCATCAAGGCGGCGGACGGGGGCACGGTCTCCTACGCCGGCTACAAGGGCAGCCTGGGCAGGCTTGTCATCATCACCCACGACAACGGAACCCAGACCTATTACGGCCACAACTCCTCCCTCCTGGTTCGGGCGGGTCAGAAGGTGGCCCAGGGGCAGGCCATTGCCAAAGCCGGTTCCTCCGGCCGCGCCACCGGGGTGCACTGCCACTTCGGGGTGAAAGTGGGGGGAAAATTCGTCAATCCGCTGAATTATCTCTAGGCAGACAGATCAAAAGCCCCCGGCCATGGCGGCCGGGGGCTTTGCACGCAGTTGCGGGGGAACCGGGGCGGGGAGAGGGGGTGAGGCTCAGTACGCCAGCTTCTGATCCAGCCAGGACTTCAGCTGGGAGATGGGAACCCGGACCTGCTCCATGGTGTCCCGGTCGCGGATGGTGACGGCGTTGTCCGCCTCCTCCGTGTCGGTGCCCACGGTCTGGAAGTCCACGGTGATGCAGTAGGGGGTGCCGATCTCGT
>CAYXVN010000219.1:0-3947 GCA_964468565.1 uncultured Oscillospiraceae bacterium
TGGAGAACTGGGGGGCGCGGCGGGCGGCCTTCAGGCCGTACTTCTTGCGCTCCTTCATGCGGGGATCCCGGGTCAGGTAGCCGGCGGCCTTCAGCGGAGCCCGGTACTCGGGGTTGAGCTGCAGCAGGGCCCGGGCGATGCCGTGGCGGATGGCACCGGCCTGGCCGGTGACGCCGCCGCCGGACACGGTGGTGTCAATGTCCACCCGGCCCAGGGTGCCGGTGGCCTCCAGGGGCTGGCGGACGATGAGCTTCAGGGTCTCCAGGCCGAAGTAGTCATCGATGCTGCGGCCGTTGATGGTGATGGTGCCGGTGCCGTTCTCAAACAGGTGAACCCGGGCCACAGAGGACTTGCGGCGACCAGTGCCATAGAAATAGGGCTTCTTGCTCTTATACATCTTGCGTTACCTCCTCTTACTCGGCCCAGGTGGCGGGCTTCTGAGCGGCGTGCGGATGCTCACTGCCGCGGTAGATGTGCAGGCGGGTGAGGGAGTCCTTGGTGATGGTGTTCCGGGGCATCATGCCGCGGACTGCCAGCTTCATCGCCAGCTCGGGCCTGGTCTGCATCAGGGTGCGGTACTTGGTCTCCTTCAGGTGACCAACCCAGCCGGAGTGGGTGCGGTAGTATTTCTGGTCCAGCTTCTTGCCGGTCAGAATCGCCTGTTCGGCGTTGATGATGATCACAAAGTCACCGCAGTCGGCGTTGGGGGTGTACTCGGGTTTGCGCTTGCCCCGCAGCAGGTCGGCGGCGATGGTCGCGGTCTTGCCCAGGGGACGGCCGGCAGCGTCCAGGACGTACCATTTCCGGACGATGTTCCCCTTGTTGGCCATGAAAGTGGACATAGGTGAAACCTCCAATTTCCTCTTTTACTCATATCTCAAACATACTGTGAGAACAAAACGAAGGCCCCAGAGCGGCGGGCCCGGAGCGTGAGTATTATAGTACCCCCCTCCGGGGCTGTCAACGGAAAAATCGGAAAAATCCGTCCTGGAGGTCAAAAGCTCCCCAATGCTCCTTCAGACTCTCTCATTCTCCCGTTTTCTCGCGTTGAATTTTCTTTTTTGCCGGGTCTGCGCCCCGGCTCCCGCCCCTCCGGGATGCCCCGGAGGGCAGGGGGAGGGCGGAGTCAGCGGCGGCGCCGCAGGAGGGAGAAAAGGGGAAAATGGCCAAATGCCCCACAAAGGGGCCTCTGGCAGAGAAAAGGTTGGGGAAAATGTCCCCAGGGGGGAAATTGAAAAACCGGGTGCCAGGTGCTATACTTTGCCTACTAACGGCCCGGGAGGGCGGAAGTGCCGCCGCCCCGGGCTGAGGAGGATTTGAGGTAATAGCATGTATCGCATTAAGACCCTGAACTCGATTGCACACAAGGGGCTGAGCCAGCTGGATCCGACCCGCTTTCAGGTGGGGGACGATGTCTGCGATGAGGACGGCATTCTGGTCCGCTCCGCAGACATGCAGGACTACCGGTTTCCGGAGGCCCTGCGGGCGGTGGCCCGGGCCGGGGCGGGGACCAACAACATTCCCATTGAGCGCTGCTCCGAGGCCGGCATTGTGGTGTTCAACACCCCGGGGGCCAACGCCAATGCGGTGAAGGAACTGGTCATTGCCGCCATGCTCATCGCCTCCCGGGACATCCTGGGGGGAGCGGAGTGGGTGCAGGAGCAGGCCCACACCCCGAAGGTGGACCTGGTCACCGCCGTGGAGAAGGGGAAGAGCCGGTTTGCAGGTCCGGAGCTGTTCCGCAAGACCCTGGGGGTCATCGGGCTGGGGGCCATCGGGGCCCTGGTGTGCAACATCGCCCTGGATCTGGGGATGGACGTGTACGGCTACGATCCCTACCTCTCGGTGGACGCCGCCCTGCGCCTGGACCGGCACGTCCATGTGGTGAAGGAGGTCAACGAGCTCTACCGGGTTTCGGATTACATCACCCTGCACATTCCCTACACCAGGGCCACCCGGAACTTCATTGACGCCCAGGCCATCAGCAAGATGAAGGGCCGGGTGCGGATTCTGAACCTGGCCCGGGGTCCCCTGGTCAACGACGACGACATGATTGAGGCCCTTCAGACCGGCCGGGTGGCCAAGTACGTCACCGACTTCCCCAACGAGAAGATCGCGGTGGAGCACAACGTGGTGGCGCTGCCCCACCTGGGGGCCTCCACCCCCGAGAGTGAGGAGAACTGCGCCATGATGGCCGCCCGGGAGCTGCAGGACTACCTGGAAAACGGCAACATCATCAACTCCGTGAATCTGCCCAACGTGTCCCAGGACTGGAGCGGCATCTCCCGGCTGTGCATGATCCACCGCAACTCCCCGGCCATGCTCAGTTCCGTCCTCTCCATTCTCTCCGCGGACGGCATCAACGTGGAGAATGCCACCAACCGCTCCAAGGGGGACTACGCCTACACCATGATTGACATCAACACCCGCGTCAGCGACGGGGTGAAGGAGGACCTGCGGGCCATCCCCAACATGATCCGGGTCCGGGTGCTCAAGCACTGAGGGCCGGCGGGCAGGCCTGTGAATGACCCGCCTGACGCTTCGCTGTCAGACGGGACACTCTGTGACGACTGTTGAGGAGGGAAACGGCCATGAAAAGCCGGATTCAGTACAATTCTCCCGTGGTTCTCACCTTTGCGCTGCTCTCCCTGGCGTCCCTGATTCTGGGGTATGTGACAAACGGGTGGACCACCAACCACTTCTTCTGCGTCTACCGGTCCTCCCTGACGGATCCCCTGACCTATGTGCGCTTCTTCGGACACGTGCTGGGCCACACCGGTTACAGTCACTACATGGGCAACATGATGCTCCTTCTGGTGGTGGGCCCTCCCCTGGAGGAGAAGTACGGCTCCATGCGGCTGCTGGTGTGCATCCTGATCACCGCCCTGGTGTCCGGTCTGGTGCAGTTTCTCTTCTTTCCCGGCACCGCGCTGCTGGGGGCCAGCGGCATCGTCTTCATGATGATTGTCCTCTCCTCCCTGTCGGGGATGCGCAACGGCTCCATCCCCCTGACCCTGATCCTGGTTCTCGTCCTCTACCTGGGGGGCGAAGTGGTGAATGCCGTTACGGTGAAGGACAGCGTGTCTCAGCTGACCCACATTGTGGGAGGTCTCTGCGGAGCCCTGCTGGGCATTGCCATGAGCATGGGCCGGTAAGGAAAACGGGGCCGCAGGGCGGCCCCGCTTTTCTTTTGGCGGCGGGATTGTAATTCCCCTGGCCCTCGTGTATAATGCAGGATGAGATCTGGGTATCAAAGGGGAGGAAAATTCATGGAAGACAGCAAGCTGCTGGAGCTGCTGGAGCGGGACTGCTCACTCACCGAGGAGCAGCTGGCCGCCGCAGCCGGCATGACCCCGGAGGAGGTCCGGAGTGCGGTGGCCAGGTACGAAAAGGACCATGTGATTCTGGGCTACAAGGCCATCATCGACTGGGACCGGGTGCGGGAGGAGAACGTCACCGCCATGATTCAGGTGACGGTGGTGCCCCAGACCCTGGACGGGTTTGACCGGATTGCAGAGCGTATCTACCAGTACGACGAGGTGGAGAGCCTCTACCTGATGAGCGGCTCCTTTGACATGACGGTGGTCATCTCCGGGCGGACCCTGCGGGAGATCTCCCGCTTTGTGGGCGAGCGGCTGGCCCCCATCCAGGGGGTCACCGGCACGGCCACCCACTTTATTCTGCGGAAATACAAGGAGAAGCACCTGGTCTTCCAGCCCCAGGAGCCGGAGGAAAGGGAGTTTATTTTCGTATGAACTACGATCAGGTCCTGAATCCCAGGATTCAGGGGATCCGGCCCTCGGGCATCCGCAGGTTCTTTGACCTGCTGGAGGGCATGGACGGAGGCATCTCCCTGGGCATCGGCGAGCCGGACTTCATCACCCCCTGGCACATCCGGGATGCGGGCATCTGGTCCCTGGAGAAGGGGCGCACCAAGTACACCTCCA
>CAYXVN010000220.1:0-3924 GCA_964468565.1 uncultured Oscillospiraceae bacterium
CTGGTCACCAAGGGCACCAACGAACCCTACCGCATGATGACCTCCCGCACGGAGTACCGGCTGCTCCACCGCCAGGACAACGCAGACCAGCGCCTCACCCCCATCGGGTACAGGCTGGGGCTGGTCTCCCGGGAGCGCTATGAGGCGGTGCAGGCCAAGTACGCCGCCGTGGACCGGGAGGTCCGGCGGCTGGAGCACACGGGGGCTCCCCCCTCCCGGGAGCTTAACGCCTTTCTGGAGAGCCTGGGTGAGCCTCCCGTGCTCAACGGAGCCCGGCTGGCGGATCTGCTCCGCCGCCCCCGCATCACCTACGAGGCCCTGGCCCCCTTTGATCCCCAGCGGCCCCCTCTGGCCCCGGAGGTGGTCCGGGAGGCGGAGGTGACCGTCAAGTATGCCGGCTACATCGACCGGCAGCTGCGGCAGGTGGAGGAGATGAAGCGGCTGGAGGAGCGGGCCCTGCCGGAGGACATGGACTATTCCGCCATCACCGGCCTGCGGCTGGAGGCCCGGCAGAAGCTGCAGGACCTGCGGCCCATCAGCCTGGGCCAGGCCTCCCGGATCTCCGGGGTCTCCCCCGCCGACATCGCCGTGCTGATGGTCTGGCTGCGCCAGCGGGAGGGGGGCGCTTCCACGTGAATCTGACCAGGATCCGGGGAAACACCTGGGTGGCGGAGGCCACGGAGTACATCCCCTTCTACCGCCTGGCCGGCGGCCGCTGCATTCTCCTGGACTCCGGTCTGCTGGAGGAGCGGGAGGACCTGGAGCGCTCCCTCCTCTCCGCCGGTCTCACCCCGGCGGGGATCCTCTGTTCCCACGCCCACGTGGACCACTGTGCCAACAACCGCTACTTTCAGGAGAAGTACGGTATCCCCGTGGCCCTCACCGCCCCGGAGGCGGGGATGTGTTCCTCCCTGCTGACCCTGAAGTGCTACTTTCTCCTCCTGCCCCCGGACATGGTGGCCCGGGAGTCCGGCTGCATGGTCCACACCCCGGATGTGATTGTACCGGCTGAGGACGGCCCCTTCACCTTTCTGGGCGTCCCCTTTCACATCCTCCACACCCCCGGCCACTCGGCGGGACACATCTGCGTCATCACCCCCGACGGCGTCTGCTCCACGGGAGACGCCCTCCTGAGCCGGGAGATGCTCAGCGCCAAGCTCCCCTACGCCCTGAGCCACGCCATGGCGGCCCAGAGCCGGGAGAAACTGCGCCATCTCCCCTGTGACACCTTTCTCATGGCCCACCGGGGGGTGTGTACGGGGGAGGAGATCGGACCCCTCATTGACGAAAACCAGGCCCTGATCCGCCGCCGGGAGGAGGAGATCCTGGCCCTGATCCCCCGGTCCATGTCCGCCGGGGAGATCGTGGAGGCGGTGTGCGGCCGCTACCGCCTCCTCTCCCACAGCCCCCGCCGCTCCCTGCGCTTCGAGCGCAACATCCGGTTCTTCCTGGAGCACCTGGTGGACAGCGGCGCCCTGGAGATGGAGTGTATCCGGGGGGTGACCCATTACCGCCGGCGGGACCCCTGATTCCCGGGGATGCCGGAGGGGACCCTGTCCCGGTCCGCAGCACTTTCGCCCTCCCCCGGGACCCAGATCCCCCGCAGAGAAACACCGACCCGGACTTCCTCACTCCCCGGCCCGGCGGGGCCGGGGCGGAGGGCGCAGGTCAGGGGGAAGAAAGGGACTTGTCAATTCCCTTCCCCTGTGATAGACTAAGGCACTCTCACATCCGCTGAAAGGAGACTGTTCTCATGAAGGAAATCATCCAGACCCCCAACGCCCCTGCGGCCATCGGGCCCTACTCCCAGGCCGTGAAGGCCGGCAACCTGCTCTTCGTCTCCGGCCAGATCCCCCTTGACCCCGCCACCGGCACTCTGGTGGAGAACACCATCCAGGCCCAGACCACCCGCAGCCTCACCAATGTGAAGAACATCGTGGAGGCGGCCGGAGGCACCATGGACAATGTGGTGAAGACCACCGTCTTCCTCCGGGACATGAATGACTTCGCCGCCATGAACGAGATCTACGCCACCTTCTTTGTGGCGGACTGCCCCGCCCGGGCCGCTGTTCAGGCCGCCCGCCTGCCCAAGGACGTGCTGGTGGAGATTGAAGCCATCGCCGTACTGTGAAGCTTTTCAAAAAAAATCCTTGCATTCCCTCCCTCTCTATGCTATCCTAGTGAGTGCTGCCGGTCTGCCGGCACGTTTCGACTGACAACCCGCCCCGATGGGGCGTTGAAAGGAACGAATCATCATGACTGTGTCCCTGGTCCTCACCATCATTCAGGTGCTCTTCTCCGTTGCCATCATCGCCATCGTCATGCTGCAGTCCGGCAAGAGCGCCGGCCTGTCCGGTGCCATCTCCGGTGCAGCTGACACCTTCCTCTCCAAGAACAAGGCGAAGACCCTGGATGCCAAACTGGCCAAGGCCACCAAGTGGGTCGCCATCCTCTGGGTGGTCATCACCCTGGCCCTCTGCATTGTCCAGTAACTTTCCCGGAAACGAGATGCCCCCGTCCGTCAGGACAGGGGCATTTTGCGTTCCCGGAAAATCCGGAGGGCAGCGCCGCTAGAGCAGCAGGGCCACCAGCGGCAGGGTGACGATGCACAGCAGGCTGGAGAGGAACACCACCCGGGCTCCCAGCTCCGCGTTGCCCTGGTACTGCTGGCCCAGAATGGTGGCGGCAGCGGGGGCGGGCATGGCCAGAATGATCAGGGTGACCTCCGCCACCATAGGGTTGGGAAAGGGGATGGGCTTCAGCGCCAGCCAGCACACTCCGGGGAAGAGCAGCAGCCGTACCAGGGAGGCGGTGCACACATCCCGGTCCCGGATCACGTCCTGAATCCGCCCTCCCGCCAGCTTCATGCCGGTGACCATCATGGACAGGGGAGTGGTGAGATTGGACAGCTGCCGGACCGGGCTGAGGATGGCCTCCGGCAGGGACAGCTGCAGACAGTAGAACACCAGTCCCAGCAGCGTGGCCCCGTTTATGGCCGTCAGCAGGGTTTTCCTCAGGGAGGGCATCCGCTCCCCCGAGGATCCGGCCCGGTCCATCATCACCAGCCGGGCCCCCCAGGTGTAGATGTACAGGTTGAAGGGAATGCCCAGCATGACCGCCAGGGCCATGCCCTCCTCCCCGAACAGGGAGTAGGCCACGGGAAATCCCATGAAGCCGTTGTTGCAGAAGGTGCAGCAGAGCATCCACATGCCCCGGCTGCCCTTCTTCACCTTCAGCGGGCGAACCAGAAGCCAGGAGAGCAGCCCCAGCAGGGGGAAGGCAATCAGCCCCACCAGGATGATGAGCAGGGAGTCCCGCAGAAACCTGGCGTCAAAGGGCCGCAGCATGGAGACAAAGATGGTGCAGGGCAGGGTGATCTTCATCAGCAGGGACGTGAGGGGCCCCGAGGCGCTCTCCGGCACGATCCCGGCCCGGACCACTCCAAACCCCACCCCGATGAGAATGAACAGCCCCACCAGATTGGACAGAAGCAGCGAGAGGGAAACTCCGCCCATTCCGCTCTCCCCCTTTCCGCCCGGCCCCGGCCGGACACACCATTATAGCCCCGGTTCCCCTCCTCCGCAAGGGCAATCCCCTCCGGCAGTCCCCCGGAGATGGGGCCGTCAGCGCAGCTTCCCCTGCTCCGGGGACCCGGGAACCGCTCTTTTATACACGGTTCTGTATAAAAATCGACCCGGACCCCACCGGACGCTCCCCGGTTCCTGCCATTCCCGACAGCTTCGGAGGTCCCCCCTGCCCCGGGAAATTCAGCAGGAGGGAGCGGAAATCCGCTCCCTCCTGGACATATCATGTCATGATGATGGATGGGACCCGGACGGGAAGGGGCTTCCTCAGCCCTCCTCGTACAGGGTGACCATGCGGGTGAGCTTGTCGTAGCGCTTCTTCGCCGTCTCCTCGTTGAGG
>CAYXVN010000221.1:0-3870 GCA_964468565.1 uncultured Oscillospiraceae bacterium
TCAGTCTGTTATGCCGGCGATGTCCTTTGCCAGCTGCTTCTTGCCCTGGATATTCCCCTGGCGGGCGATCATGATGCGCTGGGCCTGGGGAGAGCCGGCTCCGTGCATGGACTCGGTGCGGTAGCCCACCGCAGCGGCGCCCAGACACATGTTCTCCAGGAAGCGGAGCACCCGCTGGCGGTTCTCCGGGCTGACCCCCTCCCGGGTGGCGAAGAACTTGTGGCAGATCTCCCCGATGGTCTCCCCGTTGCGGCCCACCGGGGTATCCGACTGGAAGTCCTTCTGGCTGGGCATGGTGACCATCAGGCCGCCGGCGATGTCCTCGGCCAGACGGACAATCTCGTAGGGGAAGCGGGTCACGTTCTGCTTGCAGACGTTGGCCAGCAGCAGGTCGATCTGGTAGTTGCCCGCTTTGGTGGGCTTGCCCTCGCAGGAGCAGGCAATGCCGCAGGAGTAGAGGGTCTCGTTGAGATGGGTCATCTCAATGAGTTTATCCTTGATATGGCTGGCCTTCTCCACCCCGTTATACTCTGCGGCCAGGGCGGCGGCTCCGATCACCACATCGCCCACGCCCACCTTGCAGCCGCCGTAGCTCTGGCGGTGATAGCCGGCGAAGCGCTCCACGATCATGCCGGCAAACTCGGTCTCCCCGTTGAGGAAGAGATACTCGTTGGGAATGAAGACGTGGTCCAGCACCACCAGGGCCTCCTGGCCTCCGAACTTGGCATTGCCCACGTCGATGCTGCAGGGGTCCTCCAGCTTGCGGGTGTCGCAGGACTGGCGGCCGTAGATCATGTACAGGCCCTCGGCGTCAGTGGGACAGGCAAAGGAGATGGCCCAGTCCTTATCCTCCGGACCCATGGCGATGGTGGGCATGAAGATGTGCCAGTGGGAGTTGATGGAGCCGGTCTGGTGCACCTTGGCCCCGCAGACCACCACGCCGTCCTCCCGGCGCTCCACCACGTGGACGTACAGGTCGGGATCGGCCTGCTGGTGGGGCGCCTTGGACCGGTCCCCCTTGGGGTCGGTCATGGCCCCGTCCACGGTGAGGTCGTTGTCCTGGACGAAGGTGAGGAACTTCTTGAAGTTGTCGTGATAGTGGGTGCCGTACTTCTCGTCGATCTCATAGGTGGAGGAGAATACGGCGTTGAAGGCGTCCATGCCCACACAGCGCTGGAAGCAGCTGGCAGTCTTCTGGCCCAGCAGACGCTGCATCTTCACCTTCTTCACCAGGTCCTCCGGGGACTGGTGCAGGTGGGTGAAACGGTTGATGGTGTGGCCGGTAAGGCTGGAGGTGGCGGTCATCAGATCCTGATACTGGGGATCCTGGGCCAGGGCATAAGTCATGGCCACGCAGTTGATGGAGGGCCGGATCATGGGGTGATCCACCCAGTTGTCGATTTTCTCCCCGAACATGTACACCCGGGTCTTCAGCCTGCGCAGGCTGTCAATGTATTCCTTGGCGGTCATCAGTGCCATGTGCGTATCCTCCTCAGTCGTTGGCCAGACCCATCAGCTCGTCGCGGAAGATGCGCGCATCCATCTGCTTCAGGTCCGCTGCGATTTTCGGTTTGAACTCCATCTCGTCCAGCACCTGGGTCTGGAGGTCGATGCCGGGGGCAATTTCAATCAGAGTCACGCCCTCGGGCCGCAGTTCGAAGACGGCCCGCTCGGTGACGTACAGAACCGGCTGGTGCACCTTGTTGGCGTACACCCCGGAGAAGGTGATATGCTCCACCTGGTTGACAAATTTCTTCTTGGCCCCCTCCTGCAGGATGACCAGTCTGCCGTCCTCGCACTTCACCTTCAGGCCCTTGGCGGTAAAGGTGCCGCAGTAGACCACCTTCTTGGCATTCTGGGTGATGTCGATGAAGCCGCCGGCCCCGGCCAGACGGGTTCCGAACTTGGAGACGTTCAGGTCTCCGTTGGGGGCGGTCTCCGCCAGCCCCAGGAAGGCCACGTCCAGACCGCCGCCCTGGTAGAAGTCAAACTGAACGTTGTGCTCCAGAATGGCCATGGCATTGGCGGAGGCTCCGAACTGGGTGCCGCCATAGGGCACACCCGCAATGCCGCCGGCCTCCACGGTGAGAGTCATCTTGTCCGAGATGCCCTCTTCCGCCGCCACATTGGCGATCTTCTCCGGGGCACCGGTGCCCAGGTTCACAATGGCGTCCTTGGGCAGTTCCATGGCCGCCCGGCGGGCGATGACCTTCTTGGCGTCCAGGGGAATGGGAGGAATGGCGTCCACGGGGATGCGGAACTCCCCGGTGAGGGCCCCGTCGTAGGGCTTGCCCAGACACTGCATGTTGTCCTCTTCGGAGCCCACCACAATGGCGTCCACGTAGATGCCGGGGATCTTCACCAGCTTGGGATCCAGGGATCCGCCCTGGACGATCTTCTCCACCTGGACGATGACCTTGCCGCCGGAGTTCTTGGTGGCCTGGCACTGGGCGGTCACATCCAGAGGCCCGATCTCCCGGTGGACGGTGCAGTTGCCGTATTCGTCCGCATAGGAGCCCCGCACGAAGCAGACGTTGATGGGGAAGCCCTTATAGAGCAGACACTCCTCCCCCTCGATTTCGATCAGCTTGACCAGGTCCTCCTTCGTGCAGGAGTTCAGCTTGCCGCCCCCGTTGCGGGGATCCACAAAGGTATACAGACCCACGTGGGTGATGGTGCCGATGTTATGGGCGGCAATGTCCCGGTACATATGGGTGATGACGCCCTGGGGCAGGTTGTAGGCCTCGATTTTGTTGGCCAGTGCCAGCTCTCCCAGACGGGCGGCCCGGTCCCAGTGTCCGCCCACCACCCGTTTCACCATGCCTTCATGGCCGTAGTGGTCCCCTCCGGTACCATCCCGGTGGCCCTGACCGGCGGCAAAGAACAGCGTCAGATCCCGGGGGTGCCCGGTCTCCAGAAACCGTTTCTCCACCGCCTTGGACAGCGCCTCCGGACAGGCGCAGCTGACAAAGCCGCCGGTGGAGATGGTATCCCCGTCGTTGACCATCATGGCCGCCTCTTCGGCGGTGATGATACGTACTTTCTTCATCTTACCCTGCCTCTCTTCTCAGCGGTTCTGGAAGTGCTTCTCCTTGCGCTTCTCCAGGAAGGCGCTCATGCCCTCCTTCTGGTCTGCGGTGGCGTAGCACATGCCGAACATCTCGTTCTCCAGAGCGATGCCGTCGTCGATGTCCATCTGCATGCCCCGGTCAATGCAGGCCTTGGCATACCGGATGGCGATGGGGGCATTGGCGGTAAAGGACTTCGCCATGGCCTTTGCCGCATCCATGAGCTCCTCCCCCGGCACAACCGCATTGGCCAGGCCGATTTTCTCCGCCTCAGCGGCGCCGATGGTCTTTCCGGAGAAGATCAGCTCCTTGGCCTTGCCGATGCCCACCCGGCGGGGCAGACGCTGGGTGCCGGAGAAGCCGGGGGTGATGCCAAGCCCCACCTCGGGCTGGCCGAACTTGGCTCCGCCCTTGCCCTCCGCATTGGGGGCGGCAGCCAGAATGATGTCACAGGAGAGGGCCAGCTCGCAGCCGCCGCCCAGAGCAAACCCGTTGACCGCGGCAATGGTGGGAATCTCCAGCTTCTCAATGCGGCGCATCAGGGCGCTCCCCCGCTGACCCCATTTCCGTCCGCCGGTCACGTCCAGAGGATACTGCTCGCCGATATCCGCGCCGGCCACAAAGGAACGGCCGGCTCCGGTGATGATGAGGGCACCCAGCTGGGCATCCTTCTCGATCTCGCTCATCACCTGCTCCAGCTCGCCGATCACGGCGGCATTCAGGGCGTTGAGCGCCTTGGGGCGGTTGATGGTCAGAATCCCGATGTTGCCTTCCTTTTCATAGAGAATGTTCTCGTACATGT
>CAYXVN010000222.1:0-3869 GCA_964468565.1 uncultured Oscillospiraceae bacterium
GGTACGTGGACGTGTGCATCTCCAACGAGGAGGACGCCAAGGACGTATTCGGCATCGAGGCCGAGGCCACCGACATCACCGCCGGGGAGATCAACCGGGAGGGCTACAAGTCCGTCGCCCGGCAGCTGGCCGACCAGTTCGGCTTTGAGAAGGTGGCCATCACCCTGCGGGAGAGCAAGTCCGCCTTTGACAACGACTGGAGCGCCATGCTCTACGATGTGGCCTCCGACCAGTACTGCTTCTCCCGGCTCTATCATCTGCACATCATTGACCGCATCGGCGGGGGTGATTCCTTCGGCGGCGGCCTGATCTACGCCCTGATGAACGGTTACAGCACCCAGGCGGCGGTGGAGTTTGCCGTGGCGGCCTCCGCCCTCAAGCACTCCATCGAGGGGGACTACAACTTCGCCACTCTCGCCGAGGTGGAGAAACTGGCCGGGGGCGACGGCTCCGGCCGGGTGCAGCGCTGAGTCTCCCCTCTCCGGTTCCGGCAACTCCCTCTCTTTCTTTCGGGATGGGGCCCTCTCTTCGGGAGGGGCCTCATCCCCTTTTTTCGTCCGTTGCGCCGGATCCCGGCCCCTTTTTCTTTTTTTCTGCCCGCCCCCCGGGCCTTTTTCCGCTTTTCCCGGCCTCCCGTCTTGACTTTTCCCCGGGGATAGGCTATAGTCTACGGGGATCGGTTCTCTGTCCCGCAGGGAAACCGGCCGTCTGCGACACACCGTGATGAAACTGGAGGGGTCCGTGGTGAAACTGGAGCAGATTCAGACCCAGCATCTGAGCCAGCAGCAGCTGCAGAACGTGGAACTTCTGCAGATGAGCTCAATGGAACTGGATGCCTGGATTCAGGAACTGGCACTGAACAATCCTCTCGTGGAGCCGGAGGAGTATCTCAACCACGTCCCGGATCCGGGACCGGACCGCCAGCTGCTGGACCGGCTGCGCTGGCTGGAGGAAAACGACCTGCAGAACCACTTCTACGACAGGATGGAGTCGGACGAACTGGATCCCATTGCCCGGGCCAGCACCGACGGCGGCCTGGAGGAGACCCTCTTCCGCTTCATCTCCCGGCAGCTCTACTCCATGGATCTGGAGGAGTCCGACGCCCAGACGGTGCGCTATCTGGCCGCCTGTCTGGACGACGACGGCTATCTGCGCACCCCCCTGGAGGAGCTGCAGGTCAGCTCCCGGATCCCCATGGAGCAGCTCAGCCGCTGCCTGGACATCCTCCGCTCCCTGGAACCGGCGGGGGTGGGGGCGGAAAACCTCTCCCAGTGCCTCCAGCTCCAGCTGCAGCGCAGCCACATCACCGGCCCTGCGGTGTCCATTGTGCAGGACTGTCTGGAACTGCTGGCCAGGCGCAACTACCGGGCCATTGCCACAAAGCTGGGCATTCCCCAGTCCGCCGTACAGGCGGCGGAGATCATCATCCGGGAACTGGAGCCCCGGCCCGGTGCCGTCTTCCAGCGGCCGGAGCAGCCCCCCTACATCCTGCCGGACATTTTCGTGGAACTGGTGGACGGCAGCTATCAGATCCGCACCCGCCGGGGTGAGAGACCTCTGTTTCACATCAACCCCTACTACCTGAACCTGCTGGAGCAGACCGATGACCGGGAGGTGCAGGAGTATCTCAACGAGAAGCTGCACCAGGCGGAAAACTGCCTGTTTGCCCTCTCCCAGCGGGAGAGCACCCTGCTGCGGTGCGCCAGGGTGATTGTGGACCGTCAGAGCGCCTTTTTCCAGAAGGGACCTGCGGCCCTGGTGCCGCTGCGCATGAGCGAGGTGGCCGAGCAGCTGGATCTGCACGAGTCCACCATCAGCCGGGCGGTGCGGGAGAAGTACCTGCAGTGCAGCCGGGGCGTCTACCCCCTGAGCTTCTTCTTCACCCGTCCCGCCTCCAACGACCCCGATCTGGACATCGGGTCCACCGCCGCCCGGACTCTGCTGCGCTCCTTCATAGAGCAGGAGGACCGGACCAGCCCCCTCTCGGACCCCCAGCTGTGTGACATGATGGCGGCTCAGGGCTGTCCCATCTCCCGGCGCACGGTGACCAAGTACCGGGAGGCCATGAACATTCCCAGTGCCTCCCTGCGCAGGGACCGCTGAGTTTTCCCAGGCGGGTGAGTTCAGAACTGCTTCCAGAAGACCCGGCTTCGGGCACTGCTGCCCGGAGGCCGGGTCTTTTTTGCCCTCCGTGCTCCAGGAGGTCAGAAAAGCGCCCCGTGACAGGCACGGGGCGCTTCATATTCTGTCTGATGGGGATCTTCCCCGCCGGAGCCTCACACATTGCTCCGGTCCCGCAGCCAGCCGGGCAGCGTTCGCGCCTTCACGCTGGAGACGATGCCCATGGCGGCATAGAGGGTGATGATGGAGGATCCTCCGTAACTGACAAAGGGCAGGGTCAGTCCCATGACGGGAAGAATGAACAGACACATGCCCACGTTGAAGAAAATCTGGGCCAGCAGCATCCCCGCCATCCCCATGCACAGGTAGGCGGAGAAGGGGGAGTTGGCGTGGCGGCCCACCCACACGCAGCGCAGAACGATGCAGCACAGCAGCACCACCAGCACCAGGCAGCCCACAATCCCCAGCTCCTCACCGCAGACGGCGAAGATGAAGTCGGTATGCCGGGCCGGAAGGGCCTGGTCCGCCGAGGACTGGGTCTGGGTCCCCTGCAGGTAGCCCCGGCCGAAGATCCGCCCGGACCCGATGGCCAGCAGGGATCTGGCCTGCTGATAGCCCCGGCCCAGAGGATCCAGGGAGTGATCCAGCACAACCCGGAAGCGCATGATGCGGTAGTCATTCCAGTAGCTGGTCTCCGGCAGCACGAAGTTCCACAGCACCAGGGCAGCAGCCGTCACGGTCCCGCCCCCCAGGGCAAACCAGCGCAGCTTCACCCCCGCCACCCAGAGCAGGGTCACGAAGATGATGGCGTACATGACGCACATGCCGAAGTCGCCGCAGATGAGCACGATGAGCCCCAGCATGACAGCGGCAAATCCCCCCAGGATGGACATGGAGCGGACGGAGCTGATGTCGTGCCCGCTCTCCTGGATCTTGCAGATCAGGTGGGCCAGAAGCAGAATGAAGGGGATCTTGACGATCTCGTTGGGCTGCAGATCCATGGGAAAGCCCGGTATGATGCGGGAGAGCACCAGCCAGTTCAGGTTGCCGGAGTTGTAGTCCTCCCCCAGGGGGGTGAGCAGCAGCAGCATCAGCAGGATGCTGATGCCCACCATCCATCTCCACTTCTTCTCCGTGAACAGCTGAAAGTCCACAAAGGTGAAGATCATGTAGACCACGACCCCCAGCACAATAGCCACAAACTGGATGATGACAAAGCGGAGGGTACCCTGGCGGTGGGTTGCCGTGAAGATGAGCGCCAGGCCGAAGGCACTGGCTGACAGGCACAGTCCCAGCAGGATCAGATCCCCTTTCCGGAGAAAGTCCCGGAAGGGTGTGATGAGCGTGGTCATGGTTCACCTCCTCTGTCCCGGGAACCGGGGAACTTACTCCACCGTAACACTCTTGGCCAGGTTGCGGGGCTTGTCAATGTCGCAGCCCCGCATCAGCGCCACGTAATAGGCAAACAGCTGGAGATAGGCGATGCCCAGAGAGGGCAGAAGCATGTCGTGGGTGTCCGGGATGGTCATCACCGCATCGGCGATCCCGGCCATCACGTCCCTGTGACTTCTGGTGGTGAGGGCCAGCACGTCGGCACCCCGGGATTTGACCTCCACCACGTTGCTCATGGCCTTGTCAAAGAGCCGGCTGTAGGTCCCCAGGGCAATGACCAGGGTTCCCTCCTCAATGAGGGAGATGGTGCCGTGCTTCAGTTCTCCCGCGGCATAGGCCTCGGAGTGGATATAGGA
>CAYXVN010000223.1:0-3869 GCA_964468565.1 uncultured Oscillospiraceae bacterium
GGCCACCTGAACAGGTACCTGTCCGGGATCGTCTCCGGCAGCACCGGGCTGCAGGTCTGCCACTTCCGGAGATCCCTCCGGGGGGGGTCCCCGGCATCCGATCCCCCCAGCCCGCCGGTCCGGCTCCGGGGTGAGATCCCGGCGTGCCGGCAGGGATGAGGGGGTCTGGAATTCAGAAGATCTGGGCTTCGTGGAGGACGGCGATCTGGTACACCGCCTGGCGGATCACATCCGAAGCGGTGAGGCCGTTGGAGGCGGCAAAGGCATTGAGGGCCGTCTGGGTGGCCTCCGGAATGTGGATGCTCAGTTTCTCCGTCATGCGCTCGTTCCAGTGCCTGGACATGACCTGGGGATCCGGGTGGTCCAGGTAGAGGGCCAGAATGTAGCGCATGGCTTCGTCCGCATCCAATCCGGGCCTGTGCCGGACGTAGGCCCGGATGGCCTCCGCCAGGGATTTGGGGCACCGGAAGTACACGGTGACCATGGCTCATCCCTCCTGATCCGGATCCAGCCCGTACCTGGTGATGTGGGCAGTGAGCCTGCGTTTGAGCACCGCGAGACGGGCCATCTCTTTGGAGATCTGCTCCAGCATTCTGGCTTCGGACTTCCGGGCGGTGCGGCTGCTCCGGATGGGCCTGGCCAGAGACAGAAGTTCGTCCACCTCCCGGCCCAGCTGCCGGAGTCCCTCCTCCAGATTCTCCGGAGGCGGAATGGGGGGAGTATCCTCCCCGGTCTGCCCCTGCTCCTCCTGTTCCTCTGAACCGGCGCTCTGGGTTGCCCCGTCGCCGGCCTCCTCCTGGGGGTGCTCCTCCGCCTCCAGCACCTTCTGCTCGGCGCCGTGTCCCAGAAGCCGGGTGACCAGGGCCGGGGTCAGCCGGGTCTCCCTGTCCCAGGAGTCATAGACCAGCCTCTGATCCTTCTCCATCTCTCCGGCCAGCATGCCGGCGGCATGCATGGAGATGCGGTCCTCCTGGAAGGCCTCCATGAATTCGGGGATCAGGTTGTCGTGGATGGAGATGGCCCGGGTGATGACGCTCTGGCTCACCCCCAGCAGGTCCGCCAGCTTCTCCCGGTAGGCCCGCTTGCCCTTCTTCCGGGGTTCCTCTTCTTCCTTCCGGGGCTCCTCCGGGGCGCCCTCGTCCCCTGGCCAGAGATCCCGCACCTCCAGGTCCGGGTGACGGAGGAGGATGTCCCGGGTGATGATGATCTCCTGCACCTTGGTCCAGCCGGTCTTTTCCCGCTGGAGATTGTTGCGGATCAGGCTCAGCATGCGCTCATCCTCGGTTTCGGGGGCGGGCTCCACAATGCAGGAGATGAGATCGAGGCTTCTGGAATCAATGGCCTGGGGATCCGGAGCACCCTCCAGCCTGCCGGCATCCCGCAGCTCCCGCAGCATCCCGATGGCCGCGTAGCGGCGGTTCCCGGACAGAATGGAATACTCCCTTCCCCTTTGAAATACCCGCAGGGGGACCTTCAGTCCTCTGGAGAAAATATCCTGGGCCAGGGCCTGCAGCTTGCTGTCCTCATCCGCAGACCGGTTGTCCACCAGATCTTTCTGCTCGGAAGGGCTCAGGAGGTCGTAGCGGATCTCCTCAATCTGCTCCCCCTCCTTGTGGGTCAGCATTTTGGTGAATTGAGCGTTCATGTGCTGCATGGAATTCAGCATCAGCTGGCTGTCTTTTTTTGCCATCTCTCTCATTCCTCCATTGCTTCCGGGGGGAAGCAGCCCTTATCTGTCCGGACTCCGGCACCTGTGGGGCGGTCACCCCATCCTGGAGCGGAATGCCCCCTCCGGGTAGACCGGAGGCTTCCCCAGATACTCCGCCACAAAGTTCTCGTAGTCAATGGCCGGGTAGCACCGGGGCCGGTATTCTCCCACCGCCTGGCAGTTGAGGCGGGCGTTTGCCACTTCAGCGGATCTGCGGATATACGCGTCTGAGATGTTCAGGGGGATCATCTCCGGGGCGCTGGCCATCACCTGCCGCTGGGAGGAGGTGCTCTGCACGGCGGTGAAGAGCAGCGTGCGGATGGACACCCTGCTGTTCATGCGGCGCAGTCTGGCCAGATTGCTGAGAGAATCCATGACTCCCTTCAGGGAGTCCACGTCCGCATTGACGGTGGCAATCAGCTCATCGCTGGCCACCATCTCCGCATCCGTGAGAATGTCCTTGGCGCCGCTGCTGTCGATGATGATGTAATCATAGCGCTCTTCTCCCAGCTGGGCGATGGCGTCCGCCAGATCAAAAACGCCGGTGGACGAGGACTGGAGGTGGTGCATCGAGTGACGGAGATCTTCCGTGGAGGGAGAGAGGTCAATATTGGGATAATCTGTGTGCAGGATGGTATCGCTCATGGGCTGCCGCCTGGGAGAGATTGCATCCGCAATTCCGATGGAGAGCTCATCCGGAAGAAGACCGAAGGAACTTGTCAGATTTCCGCTGGGGTCCATGTCAATGACCAGGACCTTCCTGTCATAGCGGGTGGCCAGAATGTAGGACATGTTCCGCACCGTCGTGGTCTTGGCCACGCCCCCTTTGGAGTTCAGGACTGTGATGACCTTCATGAAATCGGCGCCTCCTTTCCGTTGTCCGCCTCAGTATACCACCTGCTCCGTAGAGCGTCAAGACAGATTAAGAAAATGATTTTCCCCTTTTTGTCTTTTCCCAAAATGGACCATTCTGCCCGGCTTCTCCGCAGCACCCGGACCTCCGCCACCGGAGGCTGTGAGTTCTCCGGACCTGACTTCCTCTCTCCCCAGGGGAGGGGCAGGCCAGGCACCGGGGTATGCCTCCCGCTCCCTGGAGGCGGCTGCTCTGCCGGGTTCCCGGAAAAGCCCCGGATCTCCATCCCGGTGGTGTTCCGGTGGGGGTCCGGCAGGACGGAGCAGGAGTCCTCCCGGATCCGGCGGATCTGTCTGGGGGGGTGCGGCAGCAATGGGGCAGACCCCCAATCTCCCCAGACAGCGAAACGGTTCGCTGCAGTGAGGCAATTTCGTTTTCGTCAGGTCCGTGACCACCCTTCGCAGACTTTCAGATCCTCACCCGGTCAGGGGGCAGGGAAGACCCGGTGGTGTGCCATGCACCTGGCTGCCGGTGCAGAGATGCTGTCCGGTTGGACGGACTTCAGGCATCAGAAAGGGGGGAGTGAGTGCAGCTGGTCTGCCTGGAGAGAAGCAGTAAGGACATGCTGTATGGGAGCATTTCGGAGAACGGCAGGCTGGCCAGTTGGCACAGGGTATCCGGGTTGTTCTCCATATGCCGGACGCTTCTCCCGGGAAGCGGGCCATGCCGGAGGTCTGCTTTTGGAGGAGTCAGATCCGGACTGACAGAGAGGATCGGCCTGGTGAGGGAAGTGAAGGGGAGATCCGAAGAGGATGGCTCCCGGCGGAGTCTGCCCGAATCGGGCAAAAAGAGAAAATGTTCACTGTGGTCATTTTCGAAACCGACCAGTTTTTGAGCGGAACCCGGCACGGCTGCTGCTCCGGTCCGTTTCCCCCTCCGCGTACCGGACGCGCAGCGCAGGACGGTATCCCGTGGAGCAGGCAATGGCAGGGTGTCCGACTTCGGAGAGGGCAGGTGCAGACTGACAGTGGAGATCGACCTGGTGGGGGAAGTGAAGGGGAGATCCGAAGAGGATGGCACCCGGTGGCACCTGGCAAGACCGGCAAAAGAGAAAATGTTCACGCTGGTCATTTTCTGCAACCGACAGTCTGTGTGCGGCATCCGGCACGGCCGGTGCTCCGGTCCGCTCTCCGCTCCGCGTGCCGGACGCGCAGTGGGGTGTCCTGTGGAGCAGCCCATAGCAGGATGCCCGGCTTAGGAGAGGGCAGGTGCAGACTGACGGTGGAGATCGACGTGGGGAGGGAGGTG
>CAYXVN010000224.1:0-119 GCA_964468565.1 uncultured Oscillospiraceae bacterium
CATGGCACCTCCTGCCATGGGGCTGTCCCCAGGGGAAAGGGGCGGCGCAAAGGCTGGAGACGGCAGAAGGCCAGGCGGATCGCCTCCCCCAGAACTTCTGCAGGGGGCAGGACGAAGGA
>CAYXVN010000224.1:129-3811 GCA_964468565.1 uncultured Oscillospiraceae bacterium
ACTGACCTCCCCGCCTCCGGGGATGCGGAGGCGACTCTGGAGACGGGCAGGTTGTCCCAGGGGCACATCCTGACGGACGCCGCGGACCATGGCACCTCCTGCCATGGGGCTGTCCCCAGGGGAAAGGGGCGGCGCAGAGGCTGGAGGCGGCAGAAGGCCAGGCGGATCGCCTCCCCCAGAACCTCTGCAGGGGGCAGGACGAAGGAGCCCCGGAGGCTGCAGCCCGGCGGATGAGGGGCCTCAGGGGAAGTCCGGTGGGGAGACTGTCTCTCTGAAGCGGAATCCATCCCCGGGGAAGATACCATCCCCTGGCCGTCCAGCAGTCTGGGAGCGGGCGGAGGGGTGACTCCGGGCACCTTTTCTCCCGGAGGGGACGTGAGAATCAGGATACCTGCGCCGGTGAGAGTGTCGACCAGTACACAGACTTTGAAGTCCACCGTGTTGGGAATGATGCCGGAGGACTCAGCGTGGGGAAGGCGGCGCCCAGTCAGAGGGGGACTGACAGCCCGGGCGGATTCTGAAGGGAAATCCCCTCCAGGAGGAAGGCCTGGTGTTCCCTTCCTCTCCGGGTATTTGGGTTCCGGCCCTGGCCCCGATGCCGGGTCCGTCACCAGAACAGCCTGTCGGCAAATCTGCAGGGACGGAAAAAAGGGCGGGAGAACGTTCGGGACCGGGTGCTCCCTGGAGAGACAGAGGTCCTCCGGGGGTAGGGGATTGGAAGCCTGGAAACCCAAGGGCAGAGTCCGGCTCCTCCTCCCCGGTCTGTGAAGGCCTGCCCGCAGGATCCAGGCGGGAATATTCGTCCAGGCTGCCGGAATGCCTTCCATGGAGTATCCCGGCAGGGGCAGTGTCCGCCAGATGTCTGAGATCTCGGAATTCGGCCATCCCTGTCTGCCGGTCCGGAGGTGCAGGTTCCAGGGCCATGGTGATGAGACAGCGGAGGAGAGGTTTCCGGAGATTGGAGTCCGGCCTGCTATGCCCCCCAGCGGAAGCTGTCATGGCAGAAGGGCATGGGGGTGCTGCCAGGGCAGTGGGCCGGCTGCTTCGAAGCTCGCCCTCCGGCTTCTGGGACGGACAGCCCCTGCAGCCTGAAGGGACGAATTGGAGTCGGCAGTGGATCCGCCGTCAGAGAAGTCATAGTGGCAGATCTGCGCGGACGGGGAAGAGAAAGGGGGAGAACATCCGGAACTGGCTGCTCCCAGGTCCCCTCTCTCCGGCTGCGGCGACGGATCTGCTGCCTGGAGGGCCAGACTGGAGCGGACTTTCAGGGCATACTGCCAGACCGGGGCGAGGTCTGCCGGCAAAGATGCAGGGACCGGACGGCTGGGGAAGGGCATCCTGGCGGGCGTTTTGCACCCCTGGTACTCATTTTCCAGGCTCCTGAAAGGACAGCCTGGATCCGGTTATGGACCCGGCGTCAGAGAGGCCATGGTGGCAGATCTGCACAGACGGAGAAGGGGAAGCAGGAGAACATCCGGGAGTGGCCGCCTGGGGGCCATCTCTTCGGTTGCTGGGACGGATCTGCCCCCTGGAGAGTCAGACTGGAGCGGATTTCCGGGGTACGCTGCCAGACGGGGGCGAGGCCTGTCGGCAATGATGCAGGACCTGGACGGCTGGGGGAAAAGCGGTGGGAGTGCGGGAGGACTTCCTGCCGGGCGTTTTCGGCGGAACGGACTGGCAGTCCCGGTACTCCTCATTCAGGCACCGGGGAGGGACAGTCCCTACCACCTGGAGGGGCAGCCTGGAGTTCGGTTCCGGGTTCACCCCCAGAAGCCATATCAGCAAATTGGCACGGACGGGGAGCCTCTGCTGATCCGGGATGCAGAGCGCCTCTCTTCCCGGATCCTCAGAGGGAGAGCATCCCCGTCTCTCCCGGGTCACCGCCTCAGCGGGGGCCGGGGATCGGGATCTGTCCCGGAAGCCGCCTGGCAGGAGAAGCGGGGCGGTTTCCGGGAGCGGCAGCCGGTGGTGGCTGCCGCCCCAGAATCCTGAAACCAAGTAGAAGGAAAGGAGATTTCTGAATGATCATCCACTATCCCGTGCTGGAGCGGCTGAAGGAGGTTCGCTCCCGGCCGGACGGCTGGCAGGCCCAGTGCCCCTGCTGCGGGGGGAAGCTGCGCATCTGCTGGGCGAAGGACGGCAGAAACGTCCTCTGCTGCGACGGCTGTCAGGCTGACAGCATCTGGGAGGAGCTGGGCATGGAGCACCCCGTGGACACCCCTCCCCCGGATACCCTGTTCACCCAGTTCCCGGATTTCTCCCGGGACGAGTACGTCTTCTATGGCAAGACCGCCCGCACGGCGGACCTGCTGCACCGGATGGGCTTTCTGGCCCTGGCTCAGGACTTTGGAGGCTGGGAGGTGGCCCTGAGCCTGCCCCGGAGCACCCGCCTCCTGATCCCCGCCCTGGGCATGTACACCGAGGACTGGAAGAAGGAGTGCATCCGGGCTCTGCAGTCCCATGGCCGGGAGGTCTGGGAGCCGGACCTTCGGGATGCCTCCACCGGTCTGCCGGACCACTGCGCCACCATCGAGGGCCTGTACACCACCCTGGGGGGACACCGGGCGGTCCAGGTGATTGTCCGGGCCGTGGAGAGGGCAGCCGCCGCTGCCGTCTGGGCTGCTGCGGGCATGGGGTGGGACAAGGTGGGCTGATCTGTCCCCGGACCCCGGACGGCGAGCCCGGGGGCGACTTTCACCCGGGAGAACCCTGACCCATGGCCGGGCCCTGCCGGCTGCCAGGAAGCGTGCCGGATGAGGTTCGGCGGAGAGGGGAACTCTCCCGGAACCTTCCATCCGCACAAACAACTGCGGGCCGGCCCCAGATCAGGGGACCGGCCCGCCGTGTATGCAGGGGGGAGAGGGAGCGGAGAAAGCCTTTATTTGATGGCCTTGGTGTCCACTTCCTCTTTCAGAAGGGCGATGAAGTCCTCCAGGGGCATGCCGCCCAGGTCCTTGCCGGAGCGGTGGCGGGGGGACACGGTCTGGTTCTGCATGTCCCGGTCGCCCACCACCAGCATGTAGGGGATCTTGGCCAGCTGGGCCTCCCGGATCTTCTTGCCGATCTTCTCGTTGCGGTGGTCCACCTCGCAGCGGAAGCCCTCCTGGTCCAGTCTGGCGGCAATGCCGTCAGCGTACTCGGAGGCCCGGTCGGTGACAGGCAGCAGCTTTACCTGGACGGGGGCCAGCCAGGCGGGGAAGGCGCCGGCGAAGTGCTCGGTGATGACGCCGATGAACCGCTCGATGGAACCCAGTACCACTCGGTGGATCATGACGGGGCGGTGCTTCTGGCCGTCCTCCCCCACGTACTCCAGGTCAAAGCGCTCGGGCATCTGCATGTCCAGCTGGATGGTGCCGCACTGCCAGGTGCGGCCCAGGCAGTCGGCCAGATGGAAGTCCAGCTTGGGACCGTAGAAGGCGCCGTCGCCCTCGTTGATGGTGTAGCTCTTGCCCATGGCCTCGATGGCCTTCTCCAGGGTCTCGGTGGCCAGGTCCCAGGTCTCCTTCTCCCCGATGTGGTCCTCGGGCATGGTGGAGACCTCAATCTTGTAGGTGAGGCCGAAGACGGAGTAGACCTCGTCAAACAGCCGCACCACGTTCTGGATCTCTCCCTCCATCTGGTCCCAGGTCATGAAGATGTGGGCGTCGTCCTGGGTGAAGCAGCGCACCCGGAAGAGGCCGTG
>CAYXVN010000225.1:0-3746 GCA_964468565.1 uncultured Oscillospiraceae bacterium
GGGACTCCGGTCCCGCTGAAGGGGAGCGGGGGGAGATCCGAGGATGGAAAAACCGATGAGAGACTGAAGGAGGAACTGCCATATGCAGGTACATGATCAGGTGCAGGGGTTTGAGGTGCTGCGGAGCCGGCCCCTGCCGGAGCTGGAGGCCCGGCTCTGGGAGATGGAGCACCGGGAGAGCGGTGCCCGGCTGGTCTGGCTGGAGCGGGACCAGGACAACCGCACCTTCGAAATCGCCTTCCGCACCGTTCCGGAGGACGACACCGGCGTCTTTCACATTCTGGAGCACTCGGTGCTCAACGGCTCGGAGCGCTTTCCCCTGAAAGAACCTTTCGTGGATCTGCTGAAGGGCTCCATGCAGACCTTCCTCAACGCCTTCACCTACCCGGACAAGACGGTGTATCCGGTCTCCAGCCGCAACCCCAAGGACTTTCTTCAGCTGATGGAGGTCTATCTGGACGCCGTCTTCGCCCCCCTGCTGCGGCCGGAGGTGTTCCGCCAGGAGGGCTGGCACTGGGAGCCGGGGGAGGGAACCGCCCTGCGCAGCGGGGTGGTGCTCAATGAGATGAAAGGCGCCCTCTCTGACCCCCAGAGCCGCATGATTGACGGCATCAACCGGGGGCTGTTTCCGGACACCCCCTACCGCTTCGAGTCCGGGGGAGAGCCCTCCGTCATTCCCCAGCTCACCTGGGAGAAGTTCTGTGAGACCCACCGGCGCTTCTATCACCCCAGCAACTCCTGGATCTTCCTGGACGGACATATGGACCTTCCGGAGGTTCTGGGCCTTCTGAACTGCTATCTCAGCGGGAAGGGAAAGATCGACCCGGGAACCCAGCTGCCTCTCCAGAGGCCGGTCCACCCGGAGCCCCTCCAGGTGGCCTATCCCCTTGCCCCCGGGACGGATCCGGAGGGAAAGACCTGGGTGGCCCTGGCCTATGTGCTGGGGGATTTCACTCAGCGGGAAGAGCGCATTGCCATGAACATCCTCACGGATGTGCTTGGCGGCAGCAACGACAGCCCCCTGAAGGCCGCCGTTCTCCAGGCGGGTCTGGCGGAGGAGGTCTTCCTGTGGATCATGGACGGCATTGTCCAGCCCTATCTGGTGGTGGAGGTGCGCAACCTGAAGGAGGAGCGGATCGGGGAACTCACCGCCCTCATCCGGGAGCAGCTGGACCGGCTGTGCCGGGAGGGGCTGGACCGGCAGCAGGTGGAGGCGGCGCTGGCCTCCGCCGAGTTTGAGATGCGGGAGCGGGACTTCGGCCGCATTCCCCAGGGCATCGGGCTGGGGGTCACCGCCCTGGAGGGCTGGCTCTTCGGGGGAGATCCCATGGACTCCCTGGAGACCGACCGCCTCTTTGCCTCCCTGCGGGAACATATCCGGGAGGAGGGCTGGCTGGAGGCCCTGCTGCGCCGGCTCACCCTGGACAATCCCCACTGCTGCCAGGTCAACCTCATTCCCTCTCTCACCCTGGAGGAGGAGAACCGCCGGCAGGAGGAGGAGCAGATCCGGCAGGCCATGGCCCAATGGACCCCGGAGGAGGAGGCCAGACTGCGCCGGGAGCAGGAGGAGCTGGCCGCCTGGCAGGCCGCCCCGGACAGCCCGGAGGCGAAGGCCAGCCTGCCCAGACTGCACATCAGCGACGTGAATCCCGAGCCGGAGGACATCCCCACTGAGATCCGCTCCCTGAATGGGGTGCCCTGTCTGGTGCACCGCATCCCCTACGGGGGCATCGCGGCCCTCAGCTTCAGCTTTGACATCACCGACCTGTCCCAGGAGGAGCTGTCCCTGGCCGCCTTCCTGTCCGCCCTCTACGGCAACCTGGCCACGGAGATGCGGGATGCCTCGGAGGTGAAGCGGCTGTGCCGCCTCTACCTGAACGGCCTCAGCACCATTGTGGAGCCCTTCGGGGCCAGGAATGACCCCGGCCGCTGCCGCACCTTCCTCACCCTCTCCTTCCGCACCCTGGAGTCCAGCCTGGAGGAGGCGGTGGGCTTTGCGGCGGAGCTGCTCACCTCCACCCTTCTTACCGACCCGGCGAAGATTCTGGACCTGCTGCGCCAGGAACGGCTGCAGGCGGAGCAGATGGTGGTGGAAAACGGCCACTCCTACGCCGTGGCCCGGGTCATGGCAGGGGCAAGCTGCGAGGGCGTGGTGCGGGAGTGCTCCAGCGGCATCACCTTCTGCCGGTGGATGAAGGACATGGAGAAGGACTATGACCGCAGGGCGGAGGACCTTCTGGAGAGGCTCCGCACCCTGGCAGGGAAGATCATCACCTGCGGCCGCCTGACGGTGCGCGTCACCGGCCTGCCCGCTGACCGGTGGGAGGACATTCTCCGCCGGCAGCTGCTGGAGCGGCTGCCCGGGGGAGAGCGGAGGGAGCTGTCCTGCCCCCTGCAGCCCTGGTCCCCCCGGCGGGAGGGCATCCGGGTGGCGGCGGATGTGTCCTACTCCGCGGTGGGAGGCACCCTGGCCCCCCAGTCCGGGAAAACCGTGGTGCTGGGCCACATTCTCAGCCTGGACTACCTCTGGAACACCGTGCGGGTCCAGGGGGGCGCCTACGGCACCGGAGTCAGCCTGGCGGAAACCGGGGGCTGTGCCCTCTACTCCTACCGGGATCCCAACGCCTCCCGCTCCCTGGAGGTCTTCCGGGGGCTGAGGGAGTATCTGGAGCAGTTCTGCCGGGAGGATCCGGACCTCACCTCCATGCTGATCGGAACCGTCTCGGAGTCGGAACCCGTTCTGGCCCCCTTCCGCCTGGGCGCCCTGGCGGACGGCCGCTGGTTCAGAGGGATCACCCGGCAGGACCTGATCGCCCAGCGCAGGGAGATGCTGGAGACCACCCCGGAGGATCTGCTCCGGGCCCTGCCCGCCATGGAGGCCGCTCTGGCGGGGGGCAGCACCTGCGTCATCGGGGGCGAGAAGCATCTGAAGCAGTGTGAGAGCCTGCTGGACCGGGTGGAGCCCATCTGACATCCCCCTCCCCCCGCCCTTGCAGAGGGGGGCGGAAGGGACTATAATGAAGCGCAGCACCCCGTGGGGTCCCGGCCGGGAAATCCATGGGGGAAGTGCAGAACAGGAGGAACCTGAAGTGAAAAAGAATCTGGGCAAGGTGCCGGGTGTGTTTCCCATGCCGGTGCTGATGGTGGCCGCCTATGACGAAACCGGCAAGGTGAACGTGATGAACGCCGCCTGGGGCATGATCTGCGAGATGGACAAGATTGCCCTGTTCATCGACGAGGACCATAAGACCACGAAGAACATCCGTGCGGTGAAGGCCTTCACCGTCAGCCTGGCAGACCGGGCCCACATGGAGGTGGCGGACTTCTTCGGCATCGCCTCCGGCAACACCATGGAGGACAAGTTTGAGCGCACGGGATATCATGCCCGGAAAAGCGAATTCGTGAACGCCCCCGTCATCGAGGAGTTTCCCCTGGTGATGGAGTGCGAGCTGGCGGAGATTGTGGAGAGCGAGAATCTCCACGCCGTGGTGGGCCGCATCGTCAACACCGCCGCGGAGGAGTCGGTGCTCACCGGGACCGGCAAGGTGGACCCGGCAAAGCTCAACGCCCTGATCTTTGATCAGTTCCAGGCCGGGTACTATGTCTCCGGGGAGAAGGTGGGCCAGGCCTGGACCGCGGGAAAGCCCCTGATGAACCATCCCGTCTCCTGAACCGGGAGAGCCCATCCCATCCTCCCCCCGGGGGAGGCCGGATTTCAGATCCCCTGCGGCGGACGGCAATCATGC
>CAYXVN010000226.1:0-3709 GCA_964468565.1 uncultured Oscillospiraceae bacterium
GCCTGATTGCCGAGACGGGAGCGGGACAGCACGGAGTGGCCACCGCCACCGCCGCCGCCCTGCTGGACATGGAGTGCGTGGTCTTCATGGGGGAGGAGGATACCCGCCGCCAGGCCCTGAACGTCTATCGGATGCGCCTGCTGGGAGCCCGGGTGGTTCCCGTCACCACCGGCACCGCCACCCTGAAGGATGCCGTCTCCGAGGCCATGCGGGAGTGGACGTCCCGCATTGCGGACACCCACTACTGCCTGGGTTCCGTTATGGGTCCCCACCCCTTCCCCACCATTGTGCGGGACTTCCAGTCGGTGATTTCCCGGGAGATCCGGCAGCAGCTGATGGAGAAGGAGGGGCGGCTGCCGGACGCCGTTCTGGCCTGCGTGGGCGGCGGCTCCAACGCCATCGGGGCCTTCTACCACTTTATTGACGAGCCCTCCGTCCGCCTCATCGGCTGCGAAGCGGCAGGCCGGGGGGTGGACACCTTCGAGACGGCGGCCACCATTGCCACCGGGCGCCTGGGCATCTTCCACGGCATGAAGAGCTACTTCTGCCAGGATGAGTACGGACAGATTGCTCCGGTGTACTCCATCTCCGCCGGCCTGGACTATCCGGGCATCGGACCGGAGCACGCCTGGCTCCATGACACCGGCCGGGCGGAGTACGTGGCCATTACGGACGAGCAGGCGGTGGATGCCTTCGAGTACATGAGCCGGCTGGAGGGCATCATTCCCGCCATTGAGTCCGCTCATGCGGTGGCGTACGCCCGGGAACTTGCCCCGAAGATGGGCCGGGATCAGATCATGGTCATCAACATCTCCGGGCGGGGCGACAAGGACTGTGCCGCCATCGCCCGCTACAGAGGGGAGGACATTGCGGAATGAGCCGGATTCAGGATGCTTTCGCCGCCGGAAAGGTGTTTATCCCCTTTATCACCTGCGGGGATCCGGACCTGGAGACCACAGCTGCCGCCGTACGTGCCATGGCACGGGCGGGGGCGGGCCTCATCGAACTGGGCATTCCCTTCTCAGATCCCACCGCCGAGGGGCCGGTGATTCAGGAGGCAAACGTGCGCGCCCTCCGAGCCGGAACCACCACGGACCGGATTTTTGCCATGGTGGAAGATCTGCGCCGGGAGGTGAAGCTCCCCATGGTCTTCATGACCTACGCCAATGTGGTCTTCTCCTACGGCATGGACCGGTTTCTCACCCGGGCCTCCCAGGTGGGGATGGACGGGCTCATCCTCCCTGACGTTCCCTTTGAGGAGAAGGAGGAATTCGCTCCTGCCTGCCGGGAACACGGCATGGAGCTGATTTCCCTCATCGCGCCCACCTCCGAGGGGCGGATTGCCCAGATTGCCGCCTCCGCTGAGGGCTTTGTCTACTGTGTCTCCTCGCTGGGGGTTACCGGGGTCCGCTCGGAGATCACCACGGACATCGGGGCCATGGTGGCCCTGGTGCGCAGGGCCAATCCTCATATTCCCTGTGCCGTGGGCTTTGGCATCTCCACCCCGGAACAGGCCAGAACCATGGCCGGTCTGTCGGACGGTGCCATTGTGGGAAGCGCCATCGTGAAGCTGATGGCACGCTACGGCCGGGAGGCGGTGCCCCATGTGGAGGCCTATGTCCGCAGCATGGTGGAGGCCGTGAGAAGCTGATCGGGAAGAACAGCAGAAAAATGCGCGGTATGGCCGGTGCCATGCCGCGCATTCTGAGCATATCGGGGTGTCCTGTCCAATCAGGGGGCCGGTTCAGCTGCCAGAGAGCGGGCCCACCGGGAGAGCTCCGAGGCGGTGCGCACGACTCTGGCGTCCAGGATGGAGGCCCCTTTCAGGGAGGGCTGGAGCTTCTGGGCGGTTTTCCCCATGCCGCTGCCCCCCGAGGTGGCGAACAGGGCAACCTGCTTCCCGCTCCAGTCATGGGCTGCGCAGAAGGTGGTTACGACGTTGGGAGCGCAGCCGTACCAGATGGGAAAGCCCAGAAAGACAAGGCCGTAGGAGGCAAAGCCGGGGACCGATCCGGCAATCGGGACATCCCGGTGCAGAACTTTTTCCCGGTTGCAGCGGGCCAGCGGGTTGGCGTAGCGGAGATCCGCCGGGGTGTAGGGCTGCCGGGGGCGGAGTTCGAAGAGATCCGCGTTCAGCTCGGCAGCCAGAGCGCGTGCCAGGGCGGCAGTGGTGCCCTGGGCGCTGAAGAAGGCGACGAGAGTGTTCACAGAGGATGCTCCTTTCCGGTGTCAGTCTGCCCTCCCTGCCCGGCGACTGCCGGAGGGGGAGGATGGCCTGGCTGGTCCCCCGGACCCTCCGGGGACAGGAGTGTGTCCGGGGTGTCTGGGTTCACGGCCTGAGAAGGCCGGTGCAGCAGCGAGGCGTGGGCCTTAGCCGTGGAGGTAGTTTGCCCGGTAGGCGGCGTTGATCTCGGCGATCTCCCGCTTGCCGTCGATGTAGTCCTGATACATGGTGTAGGGATCCCCGCCCCCCAGGGAGCAGGAGGAGCAGTTTTCGCAGCCTCCGCCGCCGCAGTCCAGAGAGCGGCGGAGGATCTCCAGGCGCTCTTCCCGGGTGGTGTCCCGGATCAGAATCTTCATGAAAGTCTCCTTTCTCCGCCGCTTCCCGGGGCGGAGCGGTACACTCCGAACCGGTGGCGGGCGGGTGATATAGGACCAAAGATATTTTACTCCGGAAGTGGCGGGCCGTCAATTCCCTCCCGGGAACGGGGTGGGTGTCGGGAGAGGGGAGAGGTCCCGCCTCCGGAGTCGCCTCTGAGCAGGGAGTGCTTCTCTCTGCCGGGCACAAACCCGGAAAAGCCCCCCAAAAGACGGCTGTCATTTGTGAAATCTACCGATTGACGCAGGGGGCGGGGGGTGCTAAAATACCCATTAACCTTGTAGGTTGATTACCTTGAAGGGAGGGGAACAGGATGAAGAACGATTTCCTCGACTACATCCGCAACAACTTCCGCTGCGGTCGAATGCCGTACACCCGGACTGCCTGTGAGGCCGGGTGCGCTTTGCCGCACCTTCCGGGGTGATCCTGCCGAGGAGACCTCCATGCCTTTCAGAGTCCGGGTGCCATGGTCAACTCCGGGCTTTTTTCATATCCGGAACCAATCCAGATCCAACGATCAGAAAGAGGTATTACCATGAGTCAGTACAGATTTGAGACCCTGCAGCTTCACGTCGGCCAGGAGCAGGCGGATCCCGCCACCGACGCCCGCGCCGTTCCCATCTATCAGACCACCTCCTATGTGTTCCACAATTCCGCCCACGCTGCGGCCCGCTTCGGTCTGGCGGATCCCGGCAACATCTACGGCCGGCTGACCAACTCCACTCAGGATGTGCTGGAGAAGCGCATGGCTGCCCTGGAGGGCGGCGTCGGCGCCCTGGCCACCGCCTCCGGTGCTGCGGCCATCACCTACACCATTCAGGCCCTGGCCCAGGCGGGGGATCACATTGTTGCCCAGAAGACCATATACGGGGGCAGTTACAATCTGCTGTCCCATACCCTGCCCCAGTTTGGGGTAAAGACCACCTTTGTGGATGCGCACAACCTGGAGGAACTGGAGGGCGCCATCCAGGAAAACACCAAGGCGGTCTATCTGGAGACCCTGGGCAATCCCAACAGCGACATTCCCGACATCGATGCCATTGCGGAGATCGCCCATAAGCACGGTCTGCCTCTGGTGATCGACAACACCTTCGGCACGCCCTATCTGAT
>CAYXVN010000227.1:0-3704 GCA_964468565.1 uncultured Oscillospiraceae bacterium
AGTTCGTCGGCTGCAGGAGAGTCATCAGCGCATTTATGTAAGCATCCATACGTTTCCGACCTCCCTTACGGCATCGTGATGCCCATGCTCTTCCAGATGGACCCGGAGGGCAGCGGGATGTGGAAGCCCCGGGTGAAGCCGAAGTAGCAGATGCTGGCCAGAACGATGCTGAAAATGGCGGCGAAGATCACATTGATCTTCTTGTCGCCCTTCAGGGTCATGATGAAGACAAACAGGAGAACCATACCGGTAATCCAGAAGCCGATGAACTGCATGCCGATGCAGAACAGCAGTGCCTCTCCCATGATGACCACCAGACGGATCCAGCCGGCCTTGTCCAGATAGGGCTTGTTACCGGTTTTGGACTCCTTGGGTCCGTCGAAGATCATGGAGAGGATGGCGAACACGGCGATACCGCCTGCGGCGATGAAGGGAAACGCCTTCGGTCCGGGCTCGTTGGAGACCAGACGTACGGGAATTTTGGTAGTCTGCCATGCGATCCAGGCCGCAAAGATCAGGCAAACGACTCCCATCACGTAGGTACGATTGATTTTTTTCATGCACATAACCTCTCTCTCATTTCAGGTTCTCTCCTTCAGAAAAGGCCCGACGGACGTACAGCCCGCCGGGCCCTCGTTCAGATGGGAGAATGACCGATACGAATCAGAAAGGAATCAGCGCTCTCTTACCTTCAGGCCCATCTCGGTGACGAGACTGTCCATGAAGGCCCACTCGTCATCGAACAGCTTCTGGCTGCCGGCCAGATCGACTGCGTCGGTGAAGGAGGCCATCTGCTTGTTCCCTTCCACATAGGAGTCCTTGACGGCAGCTTCCTGAACCTTCTCGTTGATGGCGGTACGGATCTCTTCAGGCATGTTGGGGGGACCCATCAGGTAATAGTTGGAGTTCCACACAGCGCTGTCAAAGCCCTGCTCGGGACCGCTCTTGTAGGCATCGCTCAGATCGCTGCCCACCAGTTCGCTGATGGATTCCAGGTTGGAGACATCGGGGCCGATGGTGCCCAGGATGGTCAGACGGCCGTCTGCCTCATAGTTGAGGGCGTTGGGGATGGAACAGTTGGCAATGTCAATGGAGCCGGAAGCGGTCTGGGTCAGCTTGTCGGCCTCATTGGCACACTGCACATAGGAGGCCATAGTGGAGTCACCGGTCATGGCGTTGATCAGGGAGACAAAGATCATCTGAGTGGTGCCGCCCAGGGAGCAGCCGATGACAACCTCACCAGGGTGAGCCTTCACGTAGTCCGCCAGTTCGGTAAAGTTCTTGTAGGGAGCATCGGGCTTGGCAATGATGGCCTGGGGGCCGCCCAGGGAGACAATGCCCACCACGGACATGTCGTCCTTCATGCTCACGTTGGAGGAACCGGTCAGATACTGAATGATGCCGCCGCCGTGGTACACAAACAGGTTCTTGCCATCGGGATCGGCGTTTTTGACGGTCTCCATGGCAACTTCACCGGTATCATAGTTCTGGGGGACAAAATTCACGTTCGGGCATACCTCGCTCAGCGCCTGGGTCAGATAACGGGTATACAGGTCAGTGCCACCACCTGCCGCAGAGTGGATGTGCACGGTAACCGTGGTGCCGTCAGGCCACACATCGTCCACGCTGGCCCCGCCGCCGGAGCTGGTGCTGCTGCCGGAGGAGGAGGTACTGCTGGAGGATGAACCTCCGCTGGAGGCTGCCCCGCCACTGGAAGATGTTCCACCGGAGGATGCACCGCCACCACTGCTGGAGCCGCCGCCGCCACCACAGGCGGCCAGACTCAGCGCCATGGCGCCGGCCAGCAGCAGAGCAAGAATTCTTTTCTTCATTTTGGTCTTCCTTCCTTATAAATAGTTGGTCTCCGTCCGCTCCCCTCAGGGAGCCTCACTGCTCATTCTCCTTCGGAATGATTACAGGGACAGTATACGTGCAAAGACGAAATGCCACAATATGAAAACCATCCAAACATTGATCGAGATTTTCTATGCCGGCGTCAAGATTTCAGTTTATGAAATCACATATTTCAAGATGCCTGCACGATTTCACATTCCCCCGCCGGCTTAGGAACTGCGGAAAATGCCGGGCAGCCGGATGACACACTGTGTGAAACCCTGAAAGTCAGATATGGTCTGCCGCTGGAACCTGCCCGGAATGGCATGCAGCATACCCGGAGGGATCGGTCCCGGCAACGTCAGACCGGCAGATGCTCCCTTGCAGTCCGCTTCTGCTCCAGTCTCCAGCCGCCAGGATGCTCCATTCCCCCACTTCGTATCCCACAGCCATAAGTCCACGTTATGATCTGGCGCTCATCTCCCCAGCTGACAGAAGCAGTTCCGTTCCGGCTTTCCTCCCCGAACCAATTTCCGCTGCCGCGTGCACAGGGCAGACACTCACGGTCTCTGGGCGTGCAGGTGTATGCTCTCCTGGGCGCGGATAGGGCCCTATGCCCTCTTCACCGTTTCTCTCAGATGCTTCTTCTCTCCAGGTCACCACCTCCTGCTTGCCTTCCGTTGTGTCCTCCTGTATACTGGAACCTGCCTGCCCGGAGGGGCAATTCATTCCCCTCTGGCATGGAATATGCCGGAAGGAGGAGTTTTCCATGTCCATGCGTCCTCAGATCCCCGTTTCCACCTCGGAATCCGATGCCGGCCTCTCCTTTATCCGTCAGATGGGCATCGAATATGTCTCCCTGATGCTGAACCCGGAGGAAGTGACCTGTGACACCATAGGCAGGACCCAGGAGCGTCTGGCCCGATTCGGTCTCACCGTATCGGACGCCCTGTGTCCCCAGCTGCAGAAGAACCGGCCCATCCACCTGGGTCTTCCCGGGCGGGATGAGCAGATTGACCGGTTCAACCACATGCTTCGCGTATTCGGTTCGGCCGGCATCCCCTTCACCTCCATTGCCTGGCAACCCTACGGCATTCTCCGCACCGGCTGGCAGGTGGGAACGAACACCCGGGGGGGCATCTCCATGTACTGCGACCAGGCCGAAATCCTTGCCCGGCCTGCGGCAGAGGATCACAGCTACACGGACGCAGAGATCTGGGAGAACTTCCGCTTCTTCCTGGAGCGGGTCCTCCCCGTGGCCGAGGAAACCGGTGTGCGCCTGGCCCTTCACCCCAATGATCCTCCTCTGGCCTGCATGGCCGGCATTCCCAGCCTCATCTGGAACAGTGACTGCTACCGCCGGGCCTTCCAACTGGCAGGAGGCAGCCGTGCCCTGGGCATCAAACTGTGTACCGGCTGCTGGCTGGAGGCCGGCGAGGCCTTTGGCAATCTGATGGAAGACATCCGGGAATTCTGCGCAGACGACCGCATCCTCTGCGTCCACTTCCGCAATGTGGACCGTCCTCTCCCTGTCTTCCAGGAGGTCCTCTGTGAGGACGGATATGGGGACATGTACGCCATCATGAAACAGCTGGTGGCCTGTGACTGCAATGCGGTCATCTCCATTGACCATGGCTTCCGACCCATGGAAGGCTTCGGAGGCATGACAGGAACCTTCGCCTACCCCACCGGCTTTCTGAAGGGCCTGATGTGGGCTGCGGAGAAGGAACTGGGAAAGCGCTGAAAAAAGACGGGGGCCGCTTTGGCGGCTCCCGTCTGGATATCCGGTAATGGACAGATTCAGCGGCCGATCTCAATGCCGGTAAGGGTCTCGTAGTACCGGGCGATGGCGCTGTGGTCGCACTGGCCGC
>CAYXVN010000228.1:0-3676 GCA_964468565.1 uncultured Oscillospiraceae bacterium
TCCTGCATCGCCTTCAGGAGCATGGTGTTGAACTCGCCCACCTCCAGGTACATGTCTCTGATGGGACACACCTTCAGCCGGTTCACAATCAGGTCAACCTGCCGGTCCGCCTTATTCTTCAGGGAGGGGGGCAGCCAGCCGGGATCACGGTCCTCTGCAGGAGCACCGGAGGAAGTCTTTTTCCGGGTGCTCTTCTTCTTGCCGCTTTCTTCCTGGGCGTCCTTCTGCAGCTCAGCGATCAGCATCCCCATCTTCTTCGGCTGCCGGTCGAACCAGCGCTGATACGCCCCTTCACGGTCTCCCTCATTGGGATACCTGTGGGGATGCAGATCCTGGCACTGCAGAAACTTCTCCAGTTCCTGCGCCGCCCTCTTCCGGTGTCTGGGGAGGAATCTTCCTGCGGTTCATGAACCGGGGCTCCCGGTGACGCAGCCGGTTCCTTCTCTCCCTGCGGTATTTCCGCACGGAGTCATGTTTCTTCTTCTCATTGGTGAGCAGGTCGTACTCGCCGGCCTCGCTCCTGACCCTCAACCCCACATGCGCGTATCCGGTATCCTGGCAGATCTCCATAGGCTGCGCTCATAAACGGGTTCCTGCTTTCAATGACGGTTCTGCCGCCCTTCAGCATGTGCCTGACCTTGCCCGGCCGCTGCGTTGGGCATCAGCGGTTCACCGTTTTTCACCAGTACGCAGACAGACATGAGCCAAAGCTTCCTGTCTTCCCCGCGAGGGGGATAGTGCGGTACTGTCCCGACAGCTTCCGTAGTCCACATCGCCATTGTTATGCCGTTTTTGGCGCACCGTACACTTCTCCTGCCCTCAGAGATGTTTCATACAATCTGCAGAGCGGCGGACCTGTGGAGCATCCGCGGGTGCTTCGGGACATAACGTCAGCCGACTCGCTGTACATGGTACATTCCGGCCGGCTCAGGCTGATCAATCTGGCCTGCGGTTTCCCGCAGACCTTTCCTCCCTGTCAGTATAGCACCGGAGGGGGAAAAGTGCAATGTGGGGTTCCCGGAAAAATCAGAGCCCTTCCCCAGCGGGTACGTCGTGCTGCCAAAGGGGAACTCCCCTACCGGATCCGGCACCGGGGTCCGGGCCCCGCCCTCCGGAGAAAGTCCCGGACTCTGAGCAGGTACCGAAACTGCGGCTTGGCGGGGTGCTTATGCACATCCCGGAAGTGTTTCCAAAGTTCCACTGGATTTTCCGGCGGGCAGGTGTTATAATACAGAAAGAAACTAAAAAGGGAGGTTACATACGTGTCTGTAACCATAGGAATGAAGGGGCAGGTAATGACGGTGGTCTCGCCGGAGAGCACTGCCCTGGCGGTGGGCTCCGGGACTCTGCCTGTCTTTGCCACCCCCTGTCTGTGTGCCATGATGGAGAAGGCGGCCTGGACCGCCATCGCCCCCGCTCTGGAGGAGGGAGAGAGCTCCGTGGGTACCATGCTCCACATCTCTCATCAGTCCGCGACTCCCGTTGGCATGGTGGTGTGGGCAGAGGCCGAAGTCACGGCGGTGGATGGCCGCAGGGTGGAGTTTGCTGTGCTGGCACGGGACGAGGCGGGACTCATCGGAGAGGGATCTCATGAGCGGGTAGTGGTTCAGAACGCCCGGTTCCTGGACCGTGCCGCCCGGAAGATCAAGGGCTCCTGACTGATGAAGGATAGCCCTGTCCGGGTCCCCATTCTGCCCAAAGGGATCACGCGCAAAAAGGTGGGCAACTACTACTACATCTACTACACGGAGGGCCGCAAGTATAACCCGGAGACCAGACTGAGTCAGCCCAATTATGTGTGCATCGGGAAGGAGCATCCGGACAACCGGGACTTCATGATCCCCAATGATAATTTCTACCGCTTTTTCCGGAGGGAGAGCGCTCTGGAACGGAAGGTTCTGAAGTGTGAGCAGGAGGTGGAGACCTGCCTGGCCAAGCTGGACAAGGTCTCTGCCTTGGTTCAGCAGTCCGTGGGTCACCTCCAGGAGGAGCTCCAGAGCCTGCAGGCCCTGAGGGCCATGTGTGAGAAGGAGCAGATGAAGGATCTGTCTCCCACACTGGTAGAGCCCTCCCCTTCTGGGGAGGATGTCCCGGCGCCGGAGGAGGAAAAGGTTCCGCCCCCGAAGGGGAGAGAGGGGAAGAGGAGAAGCCGGAAGGCCAAGACACCTCCCGCTCCGGAGGAACCCGCTGCGCAAGCGGACCAGCCGGTGTCCTCCAGGAAGAGGTCCTCCCGCCAGAAGGAGGAGAAGCCGCCTCAGGCTGCCCCGGAGACCGCGGCCGGATCCGCCGATTCCGAAGGACCGGCCAGCGAAGCCAAGGGGTCCCCCAAACCCCGGAAGAAGTCCTCCCGCCGGAATGGGAAGAAACCGTCCCCAGAGCTTCCGGAGGCCGAAGCCGGCTCCGGGATGCCGGCGGAATCCCTCACCCCTGTGGCAGGGGAGGAACTCCAGGTCACAGGGTGACGGAGAAAATCTGTTTCCCTGCCCCAAGACGGGGGAAGTAAACCGGAGAGGCCCAGTGCCACCCGGAAGCGCCAAAACACCCGCCCGGATCTCCCAGGCGGGTGTTTTAATATTCCAGTCAGGACTTCTTCCGCCCCTTCTCGCTTTCGGGTTCGGGGGGCAGATCCATATTGCTGACAAAGGAGGACAGCTGCCTGATCTGTCGGAGCAGGGAGGTCAGGGTATGGTTCAGGTCCGTCAGGCGGGTCACTTCCTTCTGCAGATCCCCCAGTTTCTCCTCCAGACTCCGGTTCTTCTCCATCTCCTCCATGAGCTGTGCCTGGAGAATCTCCATCTGGGTAAGGTCCGAGTCGGTGTCGAAATCGGGAAAGTCCTCCTCTGCCTCATCCGGAGTCTGTGCCTGGGCCTCAGGGGGCGGGAGCTGGGCAGCCGTCTCCCTCTGCGCCTTTTCCCCCTTGCGGGAAGTTTTCCTGGTGGGGACAATATCTCCGGTTACCGGATCAAGTTTCCCGATCAGCACCCGCTTGGAGCGGGACTGCTTCAGCTCCGGCACCCACCAGCTGACGGAGTCGTAGATATAGGTGGTGCCGGTGGCTTTGTTGTACTGTCGGATGATGGCCATGGCCTGTTCTTCATCCTTTCCTGCGTGGGCGAATTTCAGTGGGCGCTCCGGAGTCCAGCACTGGAGGAGGGACCCCACGATGGGTTTGTCGTCTGTTCTGCGGTCAGTGAAACATGTACGGGTGATTGCCGGAAGCCCGGTTCCCGCTCTCATGAGAGATCCCACCGGGGCTCCGGTGAAGCCCGGAGCGCTCTGCCAGGAGACGGGACCGGAGAACAGCCCATCGTAACGCCGTGAGACAGGTCCTGCCAGGGTGAGTTCCCCGGAGTTCCGGGCGGACCTCTGTCCTCCCCGGCAGCGGATCCCCTCCTGGTCTATCGTGAACTATACTCGGTGCTGAAGCACCGAGCTTCAGTGGCGATACAAAGGCCCACTGATGTTTTCCCGTTTAACCTGACTTATACCATGCTGTGGTCCCCAACACACGTCACATGGAGGCAGTAGTAGTGCGGGCTAGCCCCGGGGTTCCTCCCGGTTGTTCCCATGCGTACTATCTGAAAGGGAGAAGATGCGGTCAAGCTCCCGTTCAGTCTCTCTGATCTTCAGAGTTTTCCGGACTGTCCGCAGTCCTTCCTCTCTGATGTTGAGCGCA
>CAYXVN010000229.1:0-3647 GCA_964468565.1 uncultured Oscillospiraceae bacterium
CCCGGGACTGCCCGGAGCAGGGAGATGGAAAAGGAAAAATCTGAAAAAGGACTTCCTGAATCTTGCATAAAAGGACAGATCCATGTATAATGTACCAGAAAACAGGTGGAGCTCCCGAAAACGGCGGGGGCCCTGAAAGGAGAGAGAAACGAGATGCCCATTCCCGGTGCCGTAGTGGTTCCTCATCCCCCCGTCATCATTCCCACGGTAGGACAGGGGAGAGAGAAGCAGGTGCAGAAAACCGTGGATGCCTACCGGGCCGCTGCCAGACGTGTGGTGAACTGGCGGCCGAATGTTGTGATTCTGCTGTCCCCCCATATGGTCATGTATGCCGACTACTTTCACATTGCTCCCGGCCGGTCTGCTTCGGGAAGCATGGCGGCCTTCGGGGCACCGGAGACCAGAATCGATGTGACCTATGACCGGGAACTGCGCCAGGAGATCGTCCAGGAGGCCATGGAAATGGGCCTCCGGGCCGGGACCCTGGGCGAGCAGGACCGGAGCCTGGACCACGGCTCCTTCGTTCCCCTCTATTTTCTGAAGGAGGCCGGGATGAACTGTCCCATTGTCCGCATCGGCCTCTCCGGCTTTCCTCCGCTGGTGCACTATCAGATGGGACAGTGTATTCAGCGGGCGGTGAACCGTCTGAAACGCAGGGCGGTGGTGGTGGCCAGCGGAGACCTCTCCCACAAGATGCGGGAGGACGGACCCTACGGGTTCACGCCGGAGGGACCTCAGTTTGATGCCGCCGTCACCTCCACCATGATCAGCGCCAATTTTCTGGAGTTCCTGA
This sequence comes from uncultured Oscillospiraceae bacterium, assembly GCA_964468565.1. Taxonomy (GTDB): domain Bacteria; phylum Bacillota; class Clostridia; order Oscillospirales; family Oscillospiraceae; genus Lawsonibacter. The sequence goes on from CAYXVN010000229.1 coordinate 794, forward strand.
CCATAGACCCCGTCCTGTGCGAGAAGGCGGCACAGTGCGGGCTGCGGTCCTTTCAGATCATGGCCGGCGTTCTGGACGGGCTGGAAGTGGTGTCAAACCTGCTGAGCTACGAGTCCACCTTCGGGGTGGGATATGGGGTGGCCACCTTCACGGCTCTGGACCGCACGCCCTACCGGAAGTATGCCGACCGCTATCAGGAGGACCAGCACCGCCGTCTGGAGAAGCGGCGGGAGGGGGAGGATCCCTACGTCCGTCTGGCCCGTCTGGCGCTGGAGACCTATGTGAACGGCGGCGGCACCATCACGGACCTGCCCGCCGGCCTGCCGGCGGAGATGCGGGAGACCATGGGGGGTGCCTTTGTCTCCCTTCACCTGGGTGGAAAACTGCGGGGCTGCATCGGGACGACCCGTGCCACCACCCCCTGTCTGGCCAAGGAGATCATCCAGAATGCCATCTCGGCGGGTACCGGGGACCCCCGCTTCCCTCCGGTGACAAAAAAGGAGCTGGAGCAGCTGGAGTACAGCGTGGATGTGCTGGAACGGCCCAGGACCATCTCCTCTCCCCAGGAGCTGGACGTGCACCGGTACGGCGTCATCGTCAGCTACGGACGAAAGCAGGGTCTGCTGCTGCCGGACCTGGAGGGGGTGGATACCGTGGAGGATCAGATCGACATCGCCCGCCGGAAGGCGGGGATCCCCAAAGATCTGCCGCTGAAACTCCAGCGCTTTGAGGTGGTGCGCCACAAATGAAGGCCAGGTGCCCCATCTGCTTTCACGGCTGTGTGCTGGAGGAGGGGCAGGTCGGCCTGTGCCGGGCACGCATCGGACGGGATGGCGGGGTGGCCCCTCTGAACTACGGCAGGATTACCTCCCTTGCCCTGGACCCCATAGAGAAGAAGCCTCTGGCCCGCTTTCATCCGGGCAGCCGGATCCTCTCCGTGGGCAGCTACGGCTGCAATCTGCGCTGCCCCTTCTGCCAGAACCATCAGATCTCCATGGCGGGGGCGGAGACGGCTGAGACCGTGGCCATGTCTCCCGGAGATGTGGCGCAGCAGGCCTGGAGACTGCGGAACCGGGGGAACATCGGGGTTGCCTATACCTACAACGAGCCTCTGGTGGGATACGAGTACGTGCGGGACTGCGCCAGGGAGGTGCACGCCCGGGGCCTTTTCAACGTGCTGGTGACCAACGGCACCATCTGTGAGGGGCCCTGGAAGCAGCTGCTGCCCCTTCTTGATGCGGTGAACATTGATCTGAAGGGGTTCACCCCCGGCTGGTACCGGAGGCTGGGAGGAGATCTGGACAGTGTGAAGCGGGCCATTGAGCTGGCTGCCCAGGTCTGTCACGTGGAGGTGACCACCCTGGTGGTGCCCGGAGAGAACGACAGTCCGGAGGAGATCCGGGCGCTGTCCTCCTGGCTGGCCGGGGTGAGGCGGGACATTCCCCTGCACCTGAGCCGCTTCTTTCCCCGCTATCAGATGAGGGAGTGCTCCCCCACCCCGGTGAAGACGGTTTACGCCCTGGCAGAGGTGGCCAGGGAGCAGCTGGAGTGGGTGTATACCGGAAATTGCTGAGAAAAACAAAAACAGGGCTGTCGCGGCATTCGGCTGCGGCAGCCCTTTGGATTATGGGAGAGAAGTCTGGGGGCCGGCTGCGGAAGAAGTGAGATTTCTCTGCCGGCGCAGCCGGGCCCGGATGTCCTCGATGAAATCCGGGGGCGAGAGGACCTGGATCATGGGCCCAAAGGAGAGAATGCGGATCAGCAGTTCCGACTGGTCCGCGCTGTCGTACCGGATGGTTACCTGGTACTGATCCTCCCCCAGCTTTGCGGTTCTCTTCTCCAGGTGGGAGAAGTGGAGCAGCACCCGCTCCAAGGCGTTGCGCCGGTCGTGGAGCAGGAAGGTCAGCTCACTGCGGGGCAGTTCGGGGAGTGCCGGAGCGGGATCGGCAGGGCCCAGAAGGGAGCAGGAGCGGATCCGGGCCAGGCGGACGATGCAGTCCTCTCCCGCCTCGACCCGATCTTCAGTTCCACCCGCTCCAGGGGACGGCCGGCAGACAGGGCGACGCCCCAGAGGTTGGGCCTCCTCCCGACAGCGGCGGTCCGGTTCCTCCCAGCGGGGGATGGGATCCTCCAGAGTGAGGGAGGCGATGGCACCCACCCGCCGGAAGACGGGAAGTTCCTTCCCCTGGGGGATGCCCAGCACGTATTGGCGGCCGGTCTGAGTGGAGATGCAGATGCGGATGGGGCAGAGACGGAAGGAGGACCTGGTGCCGGGTTTCGTCCCCACGGTGATCATGGACACCTGACGGCGCTCCCGGATGGCCTGGAAAAGCTGGCAGAGGATGTGGCTGTCCAGGGTGTGGAGGATGCAGTGGTGGTTGAAGCGGAAGTAGTCCGTGTGTTCATTGACAGTTTTTAAAAGGTGCATAATAGTGGAAAAATTCTATGAAATATTTGGATGCACGCTTGACAGGAGAACCTGCGTGGTGTACATTATGGTTAGCAGGAAGTGTCCTTGGCAGACCCCCGGTGGAAGTCAGGTGCTCTTCCAGTCCGGGGCCACAAGCGGGGGACAGCCATCCATCTCCGGACGCCAGGTGCAGTCCCGGTCGTGCGGGTGCCAACCTGAGTGCAGAACCTGTCCAGCTGTTCCAGTCCGGCGTGGCATAGGCGAAGCGCCTTGGTGCTCTCTTCCTTCATCCTCACGATGGAGTGGGGCTCAAAATGGCAAATACCGCATTCACTATTCTCCGTGCCATTGCTCTCGTAATTGCCCGCCGGGGGCAGGGCTTTAGGAAATGACGGGCATGTCCGCAGGCTCTGGTGTCGCAGGCTTCGTCCCAAGAGACTCGAA
>CAYXVN010000230.1:0-3614 GCA_964468565.1 uncultured Oscillospiraceae bacterium
ATCTTGGTGAAAATCTGGGAGCGCTTGGCGTCCGCCGCGCCCTTGGTCTTCTGTATGTTATGCCACTTGGAATGTCCGGACATGAAAAATCGTCCCCTTCTCTGTATCCAAAAATCTAAACCGAACACTGCCCGCCATTATAGCACAGTTTTCCACCAGCCACAAGCCGCCAGCTCTGGGTTTTTCCTCAGGATCCGCTGCGGTCCCGGTTCTGCACCATGATGCGCAGGTGAGACCCCTCTCCGCACTTGCCCTTCTCGTCATGGACCTCCACATCGAACCACATCTTGCGCCGCTCGATGGAGCGCAGGGTGGCGGTGGCGGTTACCTTCATTCCCACCGGGGTGGAGGCCAGGTGCTTCACGTGGGCCTCAACCCCCACCGTGGTCATGCCTTCCTCCAGGTACTCCTGGGCCAGCTCCAGGCAGCAGGCCTCCATCAGAGCCAGCAGATTGGGGGTGGAAAGGATTTTGGCGCCGGCTGTGCCGATGCGCTTGGCGGTCATGTCGTCCGTCACGGTCCAGGTCAGGGTATGCTGTACAGGCTTTTCCATCTAAAACTGTCCTCTCTGCCCGGATCTCCAGGGTCTCTTCCCCTTCCAGATCCCCTCTCGGGCCGTCTGGTACAGGATTCCTGGAAACCCGCGGATCCGGTTTTGTATTGTGCCCCTTCTGACACCCACCGGGCAGAACCCGGCGGATGTCCGAAGGGATGAAACGCTCTGCAGTGCCCAGCCGGCACTTGTGCAGAGCGGGCTGTATGGGGATCAGCGTGCGCCGTACCCCCGGGGGACCGCACTCCCTCAGCGGAAGGTGTGCCCGCTGGCGTCCATCACCTTGCGCCGGTGGAAGGTCACAATATCCGGAATATAGTCCGGATACTCCCGGCAGAACGCCGCGCGGATGTACTCCGGGTTAAGCCCGGGATTCTGGGCGGCAACCACCACATCCAGGGTCATGGAATCGCTCTGGCACTCAAGAGCGCTGCTGTAGACCAGGGGGATCAGATCCACTTCGGTGTACCCCGCTTTCGCCTTGTTGGACTTCTTGCGGACGATCAGGCTCTCCCGGCCCAGCAGGGCACTCATGGCCCCCTCGCTCTCCGCAGGCCGTCCATCCGAGTACTCGAAGTTCATGATGTAGTTCACCCTCTGCAGTTCCCGCATCCTGCGCTGGGCTATGTAGCAGTACTTCACCACGATTCCCTCCGGGAGGGCGGCGTTAAGCCGGTCCGGAACCTCCTCCCGGCAGGTCCCCTCCAGCAGTTCAAACTCCAGAATCTCGCACTGGCTGGAGAACCCCACCGACAGGGGCAGAGCAATGGACACAAAGGGGTGGGGATTGAAGCCCTCCGTGTGGCGGATGGGAATCCCCGCCCGGAAAAAGGCCCGCTGGAAGGTGCGCATCAGATCCAGGTGGGAGATGTAACGGGCCCGGTCCATCTTGGAAAAAAGCAGTCGGTCAGCCATGGCACACACCTCCCGCCAGATAGCAGTTGGCCCCGCAGCCGGAGCACTGGCTCCGGCAGTCCGGCGTGGTCTCCCCCCGATAGCACCTCTCCCGCTCCCGCCACAGGAATTCCGTGCCTGCGGGGGATTCGATCCGGCACCAGGGCACAATCTCCTCCCGGTCCCGGGCACGGCAGGCATAGAAGGCCGGATCCACCCCGCACTCCGCAAAGGCCTTCATCCAGCGCTCAAAGGAGAAGCAGTCGCTCCAGGCGTCAAACTTCGCCCCATCGTGCCATGCCCTCTCCAGCACCTCCGCCAGGCGCCGGTCCCCCCGGGAGAACACCGCCTCCAGAAAGCTGGTTCTGGGATCATGCCAGTTATAAACAATGGACCGCTTCCCCCGAAAGGCGTCCCGCAGCAGGTTCACCCGCCGCTGGTACTCCTCCATGGTCACCTGAGCCTCCCACTGGAAGGCGGTGTGGGGCTTGGGAACAAAGCAGGAGGTGGATACGGTGATCCTGGGAGTCCTGGTGCCCGGGGCACACTCCCGAAAGGCGGCCAGCACCCTGCCGGTCAGCTGGGCAATGCCCAGCACATCCTCATCGGTCTCGGTGGGCAGCCCCAGCATGAAGTAGAGCTTGATGCCGGTCCACCCCGCCCGGGCCGCGGTGCGCACCGACTCCAGCAGACCCTCCTCGCAGACGTTTTTGTTGATGGCGTCCCTCAGACGCTGGGTACCCGCCTCCGGGGCAAAAGTCAGGCCTCCCCGGCGCAGCCGCTGCAGCCGCTGCACCAGATCCATGGAGAAGCTGTCCGCCCGCAGGGAGGGCAGGGAGATACCGATGTCCCGGGGCTGGCAGTAGGCCATCAGGGCGTCCACCAGCTCCAGCAGTTCCGGGTAGTCCGTGGAGGAGAGGCTGGCAAGGGTCATCTCCTGGTAGCCGGTGTTCTGGCAGGCCTCAATGCCGTACCTGGTCAGGGTTTCGGCCGAGCGGTTGCGGACCGGCCGGTACACATAGCCCGCCTGGCAGAACCGGCAGCCCCGGATGCAGCCCCGGAACAGTTCCAGCATCACCCGGTCGTGGACGATCTCCGTGGAGGGCACAATGGCATCCGTGGGAAAGTAGGAGTGCTCAAAGTCCTCCACGATCCGCTTGCGCACCAGTTCGGGCGCCCCGGAACCCTCCAGAACCTCCATACCCGCCAGAGTTCCGTCCTCCTTCCAGGAGGGGACATAGAACCGGGGCACGTAGATCCCGGGGATGTGGGACACCTGGAGCAGAAACTCGTCCCGAGCCCAGCCCTCTTCCCTGGCCCTCTGGTAGAGCTCGATATACTCCAGGGTCACCTCTTCCCCCTCGCCCAGGACAAACATGTCCACAAAGGGGGCCAGGGGCTCCGGATTGAAGCAGCAGGTGCCTCCCGCCACCACCAGAGGGGACATCTCCTGCCGGTCCTCCGACCTCAGCGGCAGGCCCGCCAGGTCCAGCATGTTCAACACGTTGGAGTAGGACATCTCATAGCCCAGAGAGAACCCGATGATATCAAAGTCGGCGATCGGGTCCCCGCTCTCCAGTCCGTACAGGAGGATGCCCTCTTTCCGCATCTCCTCCTCCATATCGCCCCAGGGGGCAAAGCAGCGCTCACACCAGATATCCTCCCGGCTGTTGATGACCCCATAGAGGATGCGGCAGCCCAGGTTGGACATACCGATCTCGTAGGTATCCGGAAAGCACAGCGCATAGCGGGTGGTCACGGATTGCCAGTCCTTGATCACCTCGTTGTACTCCCCGCCGGTGTAGCGGGCGGGCTTCTGCACCTTTGACAGGATATGCTCAAGACTATGATTCAAGCATTCCCACCGCCTTTCCTGTGCTGTTTTTTCAGTGCTTTTCCTATTTTACCTGCTGGCGATTCATATGGCAAGCCCTATTTCAGATTTCCCTCCTGGCCGGCCGGGTGGGGAACCAGACAGTTCTCCTGCCGGGGACACCACGCCCTCTCTGCCCCACAGACCTCCTCCTGTCCCGGGCCTCCCTGATGGGAGGGCTCCGGGGAGATTCTGCAGGAACACCCGATATTTCCTGCAAATAAAGCCCATATTGCCCGTATTCCGAAGGTCAGTCAGAACCATCCCCCGGATTGCCGGAGGCATGTCCAGAGG
>CAYXVN010000231.1:0-3613 GCA_964468565.1 uncultured Oscillospiraceae bacterium
GAAGCGGTCCCCGCCCGTCCTCATCGGGTCCTCAATGTGGCTGTTGCACGGAGGATGTTTCTGTGGTATCATAGCGGGGTATCTGTCCTGAATTGTGTTCAATCTGTTAAGGAGGAATTTCCCGTGACTGCGGACCATCTATGGCCCTTGCTGCTCGGAATCAGTGTAGTGTGCAACATTGTTCAGGCGCTCTGGCGCCCGGTCCTGTCCCGCCTTCTGCACCGGGGGGAGACGGTTACGGATGACGACATTCTGGCAATGGTAGAGGAGGGGGAGGAGTCCGGCGCCATCCAGAGCAATGAGAAGGAGCTCATCGAGAACGTCTTCGAGTTTGACACCATGACTGCCAAGGACGTAATGATACACCGCACCGATATGGTGATCCTGCCCATCGACGCCACCGAGGACGAAGTGGTGGACACCATCGTCCAGTCCGGCCTCTCCCGTTTCCCGGTTTACGGAGAGGACGTGGACGACATTCTGGGGGTGCTCTCCACCCGGGACTATCTGCTCAGTCTGCGGGAGGAACAGCCCAAGACCGTAAGGGAACTGATCTGGCCCGCCTACTTCGTACCGGAGACGGTGGCTGCGGATGTGCTCTTCCGGGACATGCAGGGCAAGAAGACCCATCTGGCCATTGTGGTGGATGAATACGGTGGCACCAGCGGACTGGTCACCCTGGAAGACCTGCTGGAGGAACTGGTGGGCAACATCTACGACGAGTTCGATCCCCAGGAGGAACAGGACATCATCCGACTGGAGGACGGCCGCTGGCGGGTCTCCGGCCAGGCGGATCTGGAGGAGCTGGCCCAGGCCATCGGGGTGGAACTGCCGGAGGACGAGGAACGGGACTACGATACGCTGGGCGGTCTGGTCTTCTCCCGCCTGTCCGTCATTCCGGAGGACGGCAGCCGGCCCACCGTGGAGGCCATGGGTCTTCGCATCCGGGTGGAGGAACTGTGTGACCGCCGGGTGGAGTGGGCCCTGGTGGAACTGCTGAACGCCCCGGGCAGAAAGCCGGAACCCGGCCCCGCAGGCAGAGAAACAAGCCAGAGAGAGAAAGGAAAGAAGTAAACCATGCCGCAGAGCACACTGAAGAAAAAAGGAAACGGACTGGCCCTGCTGCCCTTCGTGATTTTCATCGCCATCTACCTGGGGGCGGGGCTCATCCTGCAGGCGCAGGGCGTGGAAATGGCCTTTTACCAGTTCCCCTCGGTCACCGCCATGTTCATCGCCCTGCTGGTGGCCTTTGTCATGGGCAAGGGATCCATCAACGAGAAGTTCTCCATCTTTGCCCGGGGGGCTGCCAATGAGAACGTGCTGACCATGCTGATGGTCTATATCCTGGCCGGCGCCTTCTCCGCCGTGGCCTCCGCCATGGGAGGACGGGACGCCACCGTGAATCTGGGCCTCTCCCTGATCCCGGTGCAGTTCCTGGCCGCCGGGGTGTTCATCATCTCCGCCTTCATGGGCACCGCCACCGGCACCTCCGTGGGTACCGTCAGCGCCGTGGTTCCCATCGTGGTGGGGGTGGCGGACCGCAGCGGTCTCAGCCTTCCCCTTATGGTGGCCTCCTGTGTGGGCGGGGCCATGTTCGGGGACAACCTGTCCATGATCTCGGACACCACCATCGCCGCCACCCGCACCCAGGGCTGCGAGATGCGGGACAAGTTCCGGGTCAACTTCTTCATCGCTCTGCCCGCCGCCGTTCTCACCGTCATCGTCCTGCTGGTGGTGGGACAGCCGGAGACCGTCACGGAGATGGGGGACCTGTCCTTCAGCGTGATCAAGGTGCTCCCCTACCTGGCGGTGCTGGTGCTGTCCCTGATCGGGATGAACGTCTTCCTGGTGCTGGTGATCGGGATCTTCGCCGCAGGGGCCATCGGGCTGGGCACCGGAGCCATCACCATCTTCGACTTCGCCCAGAACGTGTGGACCGGCTTTACCAGCATGGAGGAGGTCTTCTTCCTGGCCCTCTTCTGCGGCGGCATGTCGGAGATGATCGCCCACAACGGGGGCATCGACTGGCTCATTGACAAACTGAGCCGGATGATGAAGGGACAGAAATCCTCCCAGCTGGGCATCGCCGCTCTGGTAAGTCTCACCGACGTGGCCACCGCCAACAACACCGTGGCCATCATCGTATCGGGCTCCATTGCCAAGGAGATGAGTCACACCTTCAATGTGGATCCCCGGCGCACCGCCTCCCTCCTGGACGTGTTCTCCTGTGTGGTTCAGGGCATCATCCCCTATGGGGCCCAGCTGCTTACGGCGGCGGCCCTCACCTCCGCCGCCGGCTTCCTCATGAGTCCCATCCAGATTGTCCCCTACATGTGGTACTGCTGGTTCCTGGCCCTTATGGGCATTCTCTCCATCTTCATCCCCTTTGCCGACGGCATCTGCCGCAAGGACCCCTGGAACTGGACCTACGATGTGGCCAGCTCCGGCGTGGAGGCAAAGAAGGCCCTGCTGGAACGAAGCCGTGAGCGCTGAGCCGGCAGGAGGGGCATCCTCCCGGATGCCCGGCATCTGCTATGTGGCGGGGGCCATGCCTCTCTCCCCTACTCTTCTGCCCCACCCCCAGCCGGGGGACCTGGTGATCGCCGCGGACCGGGGCTATCTGAACCTGCAGGAGGCAGGTGTCTCCCCGGATCTGGTGGTGGGGGATTTCGACTCCCTGGGGTACCGGCCGGACCACCCCAACCTCATCGCCCTGCCGGCAGAGAAGGACGACACCGACATGGTCTTCGCCCTGCGCCGGGGGCTGGAACTGGGCTACCGCCGCTTCGTCCTTCTGGGCGGGCTGGGAGGCCGCCTGGACCACACCCTGGCAAACCTGCAGACCCTCAACTGGCTCACTGAGCAGGAGGCAGCCGGCATCCTGGCGGGAGAGGGCATCGCCGCCACGGTTCTCCGCAACGGCACCCTCTCCTTCCCCGCCTCCCGCACCGGCATGCTCTCCGTCTTCGCCTTCGGCCAGGCCAGGGGCGTCACCCTCTCCCATCTCAAGTACCCCCTGGAGGACGCCACCTTAACCGACAGCTTCCCCCTGGGAGTCAGCAACGAGTTTCTGGACTCCCCCGCCACGGTGACAGTGCGGGAGGGTGCTCTGCTTCTGCTCTGGCAGGAGTCCGGCGAAACCCTGCAGGGCGAGCTGCCCTGCCTCTGGCCCCGGAGCCTGAATCCCTGAGCGCAGAAGTCTCCTGACGGCCCGGACAAAGCGGTCCCTCACCGTCCCGTGGCCCCCCGGAAATACATCTCCTGCAGACCTGCTTATCGTACTCTGTCTCCGGACAGGCATCTCGGCATCCCGATGGCTGCCAGCCGGTGCCAGAGATCCGGACCCCTGCAGCCACAGTCGCAGTCCCCTCCGGGGCAGGGCCTTCGACCTTTTCAGGGAAATCCTCCCCGGCGTCAACCCGACCGGTCCACCTTATTAAATGCAGCGCCCCGGGCAGTCGCGTCCATACGCTACCTCATAATGTCAGCTCACGGGGCCTGGACACCTCTCTGCCTGGGGGGCTCCGTCGCGGATCCCTTCTGGGGATGAGTACTTTCTGCAGGGACGATTCCCCACAGGTACCCGCATCCGGTGAGAACAAAGTGGTGCCCG
>CAYXVN010000232.1:0-3611 GCA_964468565.1 uncultured Oscillospiraceae bacterium
GGTGCACCACCATGCCCCGAGGCTTGTTCACCACGATCACATCCCCGTCCTCGTAGACCACGTCCAGGGGGATGTTCTGGGGGATCAGCTCCAGGGGCTCCGGTGGAGGGAGAGTGAACTCCAGAACATCTCCGGGGGCGGTGCGGTCGCTCTTCCGGGCCGGCACCCCGTTGCAGGTGACGGCCCCCTGGGCCAGCAGCCGCTGGGCGGCGGAGCGGGACAGGTCCGGCACGGAGCGGGACAGGAAGGCGTCCACCCGCTCCCCCGCCCGGTCAGCGGTCCGTCTCTCCGGCATCCCGGACACCCTCCCCGGCGGACTTTGCCCCGGGCTCCAGCCTGGGGGCCAGAAACAGGTAGTAAAGGGCCGCCGCAATGCCCCCGGCCACCACACACATGTCCGCCACGTTGAAGACGGCAAAGCGCATGAACAGCACGTTGAACATGTCCACCACATAGCCCCGGAAGAGCCGGTCCAGCAGGTTGCCCACCGCCCCCGCCAGCAGCAGGGTGAGGGCAATCTTGCCCAGGGGGTGGTGGAAGAAATTCTTCCACAGTGCCACCGCCAGCACCAGGGACATGACCAGGGAGATGAGGGTCAGGGCCCAGGTGTGGGAGGCGAAGAGGGAGAAGGCGGCTCCGGTATTCTTCACGTAGGTGAGCTCCAGGATGTGGGGCACCAGGGGGACGTGCTCCCCGGGGGCGATGCAGGTCATGGTGAGGTACTTCACCAGCTGATCCAGGGCCACCAGCACCGCCGCAAGGATGGCATAGGGCATGAGAGATCCCTCCATTGAAAACGGTCTCAGCTTGGTATTGTACCACAGCCCTTCCCGGGACGCAATTTTTTCCGCGGGGAAAATTCGGTTGCCCACCGGGGAAAAATATGCTATACTGACCGGTACGGATTCTTGCGGACGGAGGGAGGCAGCTGCCTTGGGGGAGAGAGTGGCCGTGGCCATGAGCGGCGGCGTGGACAGCTCGGCCGCCGCCCTGCTGCTGCAGCGGGGGGGATACGACCTGCTGGGGGTCACCATGCGGCTGTTCTCCCCGGAGGATGCCGGGGTGGCGGGGGAGAGCACCTGCTGCTCCCTGGAGGACGCCCTGGACGCCAGGGAGGTGGCCCGCAGGCTGGGCTTTCCCCACTACGTCTTCAACCTGACGGAGGACTTTGCCCGGCAGGTGATGGACCCCTTCTGTGCCGCCTATGAGCGGGGGGAGACCCCCAACCCCTGCATCCGGTGCAACCGGGCGCTGAAGTTCGGCACCCTGCTGCGCCGGGCCCGGGAACTGGGCCGGGACCGGGTGGCCACCGGCCACTACGTGCGCCTGGAGGAGCACTCCGGGCGCATGCTGCTGCGCAAGGCCCTCCACCCGGAGAAGGACCAGAGCTACGTGCTCTACAGCCTCACCCAGGAGCAGCTGCGCCACAGCCTCTTCCCCCTGGGGGACCTCTCCAAGGAGGAGGTGCGGACCCTGGCGGAGGAGGCGGGTCTGGGCAACGCCCGCAAGGGGGAGAGCCAGGACATCTGCTTCGTGCCGGACGGGGACTACCCCGCCTTTCTCCGGCGCTACCGGGGACACGACTGGCCCCCCGGCCCCTTCCTCAGCGAAGACGGCCGGGTGCTGGGCACCCACCGGGGCATCGTCTGCTACACCGTGGGCCAGCGCCGGGGTCTGGGGGTGTCCTCCAGCCAGGGGCGCCTCTACGTGAAGGAGATCCGCCCGGAGACCAACGCGGTGGTGCTCTCCGGGGGGGAGAGCCTCTTTGCCTCCACCCTCACCGCCGGTGAGCTGAACTTTCTGCCCTTTGATACCCTGTCCGCCCCCATGCGCCTGAAGGCCAAGATCCGCTACCGCATGGAGGAGCAGCCCTGCACCGCCGAGCAGACCGGACCGGACACCCTGCGGGTGACCTTCGACCGGCCCCAGCGGGCGGTCACCCCCGGCCAGGCCGTGGTGCTCTACGACGGAGACACGGTGGTGGGCGGAGGCACCATTCTGAGAGGAGTGTCCTGCACATGAGCAAGAAGAAAAAGAAACGCCGCTCCGGCAAAGCCCGCTCCAACCCCTACAACCGCTCCGAGGGCTCCATTCTGGCAGACGAGCAGTACCAGTACCGCAACGAGAAGAAGATGAACCCCACCGCCCGCAACCTGCTGCTCACCGACCTGGTGGTGCTGGCCATCGCTCTGCTGGGGGACCGGTTCGGGTTCATCTCTCCTATGGTGAGCACCGTCATCACCATCGTGGGGCTGGTGCTTCTGCTGGTGGCCCTGTGGTATCAGTTCGGCGGGGGAGGCCGCAAGGACAAGGGGCTGAAGAGATAGCCCGGTTCTCTCTCATTCTGTGTTCTTCTTTAAGGAGTAATGCCTATGCGTCGCAATATTCTTCTGCCCCTTCTCGCCATTGCCGGGGGCATCGCCGGGGCCGTTCTGCGGCTGCAGCAGTGGACCACGGCCTACGACCCGGCCACCATGACCTTCCACGAGACCAATCCCTACCTGCTGCCCCTCTTTCTCCTCACCCTGGGCTGCGTGCTGGCTCTGTTTCTCCACGGGGGGAAGACCACCCCCGCCACCGCCTCCGAGGCCTACCGCTGTCCCGCCTCCGGCCACATGACCCTGAAGACCATCTCCGCCTTTCTCCAGCTGGTGGCCGGGGCGCTGTGCCTGCTGGACGGGTATCAGAAGCTGCAGCTGTGGCAGCTGGACCCGGGCAGCATGATGATCGCCTACCCCGGATCCCTGCTGCTGTGCGGGGGCATGTGCTGCTTCTCCTGCTTTGTCACCCTGAAGCTGGCCAAGGGCTCCAGCAAGGGAAAGATGACCCGGTCGGACGCCATCCTCTCCATGCTGCCCGCCATCGCCGCCCTGCTGTGGATGTTCTCCATCCACCTGGACCACAGCACGGACCCCATCCTCAACAGCTACGTCTATCCCCTGCTGTGCGCCGCCTTCCTGATGCTGTCCCAGTACTACGTGGCCGGCTACTTTCAGGGCCGCTGCTTCCCCCGCCGGGCCGCCTTCTGCTGCCTGATGGGGGTGGCTCTGGGGCTGGTCTCCCTGATGGACTACGCCTGCGCCATTCTGGGCCTGTCCGGCGGAGGCTTCACCCTCCCCTCCTGGAACACCCTGTTCCAGATCACCCTGACCATCGGGCTGTGCCTCTCCGCCCTGGCGGACTCCTACGCCCTCATCCGCTCCGTCTTCGGGCCCCCCTGGCCCCGCCGTCTGGGCAATGCCGCCCCGGCCCGCAGCGAGCCCAGGAGCGATTCCTGATCCCATCATCCCCATAAGGAGCTCATGACTCATGGAACGTAAACGCTTTTACATCACCACCCCCATCTACTACCCCAGCGACAAACTGCACATCGGGCACACCTACTGCACCGTGGCCACGGACGCCATGGCCCGGTACAAGCGCCTCACCGGCTGTGACGTCATCTTCCTCACCGGCACCGACGAGCACGGCCAGAAGATCGAGGACAAGGCCCGGGAGGCCGGGGTCACCCCCAAGGAGTTCGTGGACCGCATCGTGGAGGGCCCGGGGGGCATTCTGGACCTGTGGAAGCTGATGGACATCAGCAACGACCGCTTCATCCGCACCACGGA
>CAYXVN010000233.1:0-3604 GCA_964468565.1 uncultured Oscillospiraceae bacterium
GTGTTCATCGGGGTGCTGTATCTGATTCTGGACATGCAGCCCGCCACCGTCATCATCGCCCTGTCCGTCTACGCCATGTTCCCGGTGCTGAAGAACACCTTCACCGGACTTCTGGGGGTGGAGCGGCAGTACGTGGAGGCGGCCCGGGGCTGCGGCATGTCCCCGGTGCAGATTCTGATGAAGGTGGAACTGCCTCTGGCCATGCCCACCATCATCGCCGGGCTGCGCATGGCCGCCATCTACACCGTCTCCTGGGCGGTGCTGGCCGCCATGATCGGGCTGGGAGGTCTGGGCAACTTCATCTACCAGGGCACCTCCTCCAACAACAGCACCCTGATCCTGCTGGGGGCCATCCCCGCGGCCATTCTGGCGGTGATCATCGGGGGAGCCATTGACCTGCTTCAGAAGAAGGTCACCCCCAAGGGCCTGAGGAAGGAGGGCCCCAGATGAGCGCCTCCCTTGTGCTGGAACACCTCTTCATCGTCCTGGCCTCCGCCATTCTGGCGGTGGGCGTGGGGCTGCCCCTGGGTCTGGCAGCCTATCTCTTTCCCCGGATCCGTCCCCTGATCCTCCATGTGACGGATCTGCTCCAGACCATCCCCACCCTGGCACTGCTTGGCATCATCATGGTGTTCGCCGGACCGGGCAAGGGGACCATCATCACCGGCATCACCCTCTACTCCCTGCTGCCCATTGTGCGCAACACCTGTCTGGGCCTGCAGGAGGTGGACCCGGGGGTGAAGGAGGCGGCCCGGGGCATGGGCATGAGCCGGATGCACCAGCTGCTGGCGGTGGAGTTCCCCCTGGCCTTCCCCACGGTGCTCACCGGCATCCGCATCGCCGTGGTCAACGCCATCGGGACGGCGGTCTTCGCCGCCTTCGTGGGCGGCGGCGGACTGGGGGGCATCATCACCCGGGCCATCCGGGTGCAGGACATGAAGATGCTCCTGCTGGGCACCGGCGCCCTGATGATCATCGCCATCGTGCTGGACCTGCTGATGAGCTGGTTCGAGAACTCCGTGAAGCGCAACCGGGGCATTTCCGGCAGAATGTGGATTCCCGTGGTGGGGGTACTGGTGGCCTTCGTGCTGCTGCTGCCCTTCGGCATTGACCGGGGCGGCGGGGAGAACACCCTGCGCCTCTACGACGGGGACTACTCGGAGACCCAGGTGATGCACCACATGGTGAAGCTGCTGGTGGAGGACCGCACGGATCTCAATGTGGTCATCCAGGACCAGATGTCCCAGGTGAACAACTTCAACGCCCTGATCGGGGACAGCCACACCTGCGACATGATGATCTCCTACGACGGCACCCTGCTCACCACCTTCCTCCACCTGGACCCCACGGACGTGCCGGAGGGCTCCACCATCTACGACTTCGCCAATGAGACCGCCCTGGAGCGCCATCAGGTGCGGCTGCTGGACAAGCTGGGCTTTGACAACACCTACGCCATTGCGGTGCCCCGCTCCCTGGCGGAGGAGTACGGCCTGGAGAAGGTCAGCGACCTGGTGCCCATTGCCGGGGACCTGGTCTTCGGGGCGGAACACGAGTTCTTCACCCTGGAGGGCAGCATGAAATACGGCCCCTTCACCCGGTTCTACGGGCTGAAGTTCAAATCCGAGGCCCCGGTGGACGTGAGCCTGAAGTACACCGCAGCGGCCAACGGCTCCTTTGACGTGACCGAGGTCTATGCAACCGACGGCCTCAACCGCAAGGCCAATCTGAAGGTCCTGGAGGACGACAGGGGCTTCTTCCCCGACTACAACGGGGCCTTTCTCGTGCGGGAGGACACCTTTGAGCGCTTCTCCGAAACGGCTCCGGATCTGGAGGAGATTCTCAATCTGCTGGCGGGTCAGATCTCCAACGAGGACATGGTGGAGATGACCTACCAGGTGGACGTGGAGGGCCGCAGCGTGGACCAGGTGGCCCGGGACTTCCTGGTGCAGCGGGGCCTGCTGACCTGACAGGAGCCGGAGGGCTCCATGCCCGGAAGGGGGTGGCTGCGGACAGACCGGTTCTGTCCGCTGCCCCCTCCGGCCGGGCCCCGGCAGGGGATCCTGACAGTTTCCCTGCCCCATTCCGGGGACCGCCGGCGGCTGTCCCCCTGGGAGGAATCGCCATGGCCCGGTCAAGATTTGTCCCCCTGCTGCGCCAGTTCGTGCTGCAGTTTCACAAGGTGATGGCCCCCGGCCCCTCCGGCCTGGATCTGGGGGCCCTGTGGCGGGCCCGGCGCACCTTCCGGGAGAAGTGGGACCCGGAGCGGCCGGACTTCGGCGCCATGCTCCGGGAGGCCACCGCCCCCCTGGCGGGGCTGACCGCCATTTCCGGGGACTACCTCCAGGCCATCGCCGCCCGGCCCTTCAACGATGAGCCCCTGCGCCGCTTCACCGAAGAGCTGTTCCGGGATCCCCAGGCGGAGCCGGACACCTGGCTGGACATCATCCGCCGCTTCTCCGCCCGCCGGGTCTCCCTGCTGGGAGGCACCTCCCACTTCCGGGACCTGCCCCGGCAGGATCTGGAGTACGCCCTGGCCCTGCTGGCTCTGCGCTTTCCCGACCGGGCCTGGTTTTACAGCGAGGGGGCCACCCGCCGCTTTCTCACCTTCCTGGACACCGGCTCCACAGTGGGCATTGGGATGGAGTTCTCCCTGGAGGACTACAGCCGCCTGTGCCAGGAGATTCTGGACCTGCTCCGGCAGTACCCGGCGGTGCTGGCCCTGACGGACCCCATCCGGGAGAGCCTTCTGGGCGGGGTGGAGGACGGGGGCCGCTGTCTGGTCTCCGCCCTGCTCCTGTCCGCAGACACCCTCTGTCTCTATGAGCAGGCCGGCCTGTCCCCCCTGCCGGAGGACTACCTGCGCCTGAAGGAGCAGCTCCACAGCCAGGAGCGCAGCCTTCGCCTCCAGGAGGAGAAGTACCGCCACGCGGTACGGGACTATGTCCTCCCCGACCTCACCGGCAGCCGGGTCAGCCACCGGGACCTGGGGGAGGGTCTGGTGACGGACTTCCGGGACAACCGCTTTCAGGTGCGCTTTCCCTCCGGGGCCCGCACCTTCGGCTGGGAGGACATCCTCCTCACCGGGGACATCACCATCCGCATCCCCTCCTTCCAGAGCCCCATGCTCATGGGCTACCAGGCCCACCGCATGGAACTGGAGGACCGGAGGGCCCGCCTGGAGGAGATGCGCCGGCGCCTGGAAACAATGGCACCGGACTGAGGGGCGGCTGGAGGCCCTGACCCCTCTCCGGGGGCGGCGGGTCCTCTCCCCGCCCCTGGCGCAGGGCCCCTGGCCGGCAGGGATTCTCCGTGCAGCCTGGCAGGCTCTTTCTCCATACACCGGAGGAGCCGGCCCCAGGGGATCCTGCCGGAAACGCCCGCTGTCCGGAGAGTCCGGTGCCGGGGGATCTGCCGCTTCCCTCCCGCTCCCGGGCAGTGCCCTCCCCTCTCTCACCTCTCGCCTCTCCTCGCCAGACAGGCCCTGAAAGGGGATCCTGTCCTTCCCGCCCCCGGTGCGGTTCCCAGCAGCGACCCGGCTGGGAGAAAATCTCTTCCGGGGTCCGGTCTGTGCCGCTGCCCCCCGGAGAGGACGGTGGAACCTTGG
>CAYXVN010000234.1:0-3585 GCA_964468565.1 uncultured Oscillospiraceae bacterium
GAGGGGAGGGATACCCCGGGGCAGTCCGGAGCCCCTGGGCCCCAGTGGAGCATCCCCCCTGTGGATCTCCCCGCCGGGGGACATGGGTGCGCCTCCTGCATCCCTTCCCTGTGAGCTGTCCCACCTGGGGGAAGCGGTCAGCCCCGGAGGTCCCCTGGGCAGGGGGGAGATCGGGGGAGGAATGGGACGGAGCAGTCCCCAGCACCGGCCGGATCCGGCAGGTTCAGGGGAGTTCCAGCCCCAGTGCTGGCGGCAGAGAAGCCAGGGTAGCCTCTATTGACGCAGCTGCCGTCGTTCCTTCCGGCCACCCGGCTGTGTGCCGGCGAGAGGGCTTCACCTGTTCCGCTGCTCCGCCCTGGCACCCACTCTCCCTTCAGACACACCTGCCTGTCCCCGGCGCGGGGCGGCATCCCAGCCGGGTTTTCTCCCACAATGCCGGACTGCAGCCGGTGACGCCCAGGCCAGGCAAAGATCTCAGTTCATACAGTTCCCCTCCGGCGTTCCGGGGCCGCTGCCCCTCCAGCGGCCTTTCCAGGTGCCTTCCCTGTCGACGGAAAGCAGGGTCACTGACAGAAGGGGTATTCATATTCCTGAAGATACCCGGACAGAGAGCCGTGGGGCCGAAGGGGACACAGACAGGCGGGCACCACCCCAGGAGGGCAGAAGGTCTGGTCCGGCGGGGGTCTCCGGCAGCCATGGCCGGCATCCGGCGGAGGGGGCACCGGATTCCTTTCCTCCGGGGTCCATCCCATGGAGGTCAGTTTCCACACCTGCCGGCCGGTCCGGCAGACCCCCGTACAGCCTCTCTGGGAGGAGCTGCCCCGGAGACAGAAAAACCGGGCAGGAGACGGTGGGAAACCGCCCCCTGCCCGTGGGAGAAAGGATTCAGAACGTGCCGGTTCCGGCAAGAAGGTCCGGTCTCAGAAAAGCTGCTTCATCAGAAGGCCCAGGTCCTCCCCGGGTTACCGGCAGGAACTGCGGTTCATCCCATCTTCTCGCAGAAGGAGACCAGGATGGAAGCTGCCTGACCCCAGGTCACGTTGGCCCCAGGAGCCAGAGTGCCGTCCTCACCGGCGGAGAGGATGCCCTCGCCCACGGCCCAGCGCATGGCGTCCACCGCATAGGGGGAGATGCTGGCTGCATCGGGGAAGGAGCTGAGATCCGCCTGGGTGCCGGTCAGGCCCTTGAACTGGCTGTAGCGGTAGAGCATGGTGGCCAGCTGCTCCCGGGGGAGGAGATCCTCCGGACCGCAGTTGCTGTTGCCGTAGCCGCTGATGATCCCGCTTTGGGCAGCCCAGCCGATGGCCTTGGCATACCAGGCGTCCTGTGCCACGTCCGCAAAGGCGGGAGCGGCACCTTCCGGTCTGTCCGCCAGGTTGTAGAGGAAGGTGATGACCTGGCCGCGGATGGTGTTGACGTCAGGAGCCAGGGCGCTGTCCGGAATGGCCTCCAGCAGGCCCTGATCCGCCAGAGTCTGAGAGGGATCTGCCGGGGCGGTCTCCTCCACCGTATCAAAGACGGCCTGAGCCCACTGGGAGACGCTCTCCGGGTAGACGGTATACTCGTAGTCCATGATCTTGGCCTTGTCCTTGTAGGCCTCGTCCTCCTCCAGGCCCGAATAGGTGAAGGTGTCCCCTACGGCCAGGGCCGGACGGTCCTGCCAGGGATCATTGTAAGGACGGGCCAGGTAGTTCCAGGCCACTACCTTGGTGACGGAGTGGTCGGTTTCGCCCCACTCCTTGAACTTCCAGGACTGGAGACCGGAGGCACGGACGTGGAGGCTGATCCAGTCCTCGCTCTTTCCCGCCTGACGGTACAGGTCCTTCACGATCTCGATGACATCCTGCTGGGCTGCCGGATTGTCGCCGTCGGTCTCGCCGTTGAACATCCAGACGGCCACGCTGTTGTCGATCATGGCCTGCACTTCCGCCACGTCCCAGCCGCCCAGGCTGCTGTGCTCCAGGGTGCCGTCCACATCTGCGGCAGCTGCCATGCCGCCCAGGTTGCCGTTGCACTCCACATAGCCGGCCACCAGCTGGGGAGCCTGGCGGATGACCTCGGAGGAGATCAGGGTGCCCTGGGAGTTGCCCACCAGAAGGATCCGGTCGGCATCAAAGTTCCAGTTCTCCACGCCGTAGTTCATGACCCCGATGATCTCAGAGGCGGACAGAGCCACGTCGGGGGAGTGGACATCAACACTGACGATGATGGCATCCGGCATGAGTTTATGCCACTCGGTCATCATGGTATCATACACCACATTGCAGCCCAGGTTGTTGGCGGAGGTGGTGGAGCCATCAGTGACTTCCCAGTAGCACACGCCGCCGCCGCACTGGTAGTCGATGACGGGATAGGGCTCTGCCCGGTTGGGGTCATAGCCCTCAGGATAGATGATGAAGGTGGGGATTTCGCCGTTGTCGCCCTGCATGGTGTATCCGGGAGCCGGTTCCCCGATGTCCACCATGACCTTCTCCACCTCATCCAGGCCGCCGCCCAGGATGGTCTCCGCCCACACGGAGTCCGTCAGGGGGTTGCCCGCCCCGTCCGAGGAGCGGATGCCATCCTCAATGGCCTTCCCGTTGGAGCAGAAGATCAGGTCCAGTCCCCGCCACTGCAGGCCCTTCTTGATGGTGTTGGGCTGGAACTGGGTTCCCAGGGCGTCCGTGGAGGCCTCTTCCCCGAAGTGAATCACACCTTCGGAGTCCACGTACCAGTTGCTGCTGCTGCACAGCAGGCCGTAGGACTCCCGGGTCCGGTCCTCCACCTTGTCGCTGCCCGCGTCCACGGACAGGGTAACCACGTTGCCCTCCACCGTGCAGTCGGTCAGCTCCAGGGGCCCGAAGTTGGGGTCATTGAAGCCCCGGTCGTAGATGACATAGTCCTCCAGGCTGACCCCGGACAGGTCCGTGCCCTCCTTGTAGGTCACTTTCACGTCGGAAACTTTGTGGCCGTAGAAGTTGGGGGCGGTGGTGGCCTGAATGGACACGATCTCGCTGTCCTCCGGTGCCGCCTTGTTCTCTGCCGCGGATGCGCTGACGCACATCAGGGCTACCATGGCAACCAGGGTCAGAACAAGGGCCAGGGTCCGTTTCCCGCTTTTTTTCATCACGCGCTTTCCTCCTTTGTCCAGATCTGCGCACCGGACATTCCCGCATCAGAAAGCCCGGTACGCTCCGCTTTCCCTGAATGTCCCTGCCTGCCGGACCGGTCCGGGGCCGCAGACCTGGTCCGGGGGAGGTTGGTTCAGAGATTCAACTTTCATTTTACCCTGTTTTACCCGCCCCTGTCAAGGATGTTCCCTTGTCCCCGCCTGATATTCCTGAGGCAGCACTTCCATCTGCCGGCCGGAACCGGCAGCCCGGTGCACCCCTCCAGGAGGGCTGGCCATCCTCTCCGGCAGGGGGCTGTATGGAGGAAAAGACAGCTAATGCGGCATACTTTTCATGCAGGAAGTGTGAGGGGAGAACTGTCTCCGGATGAAGGAGAGGCGGATGGCAGATCCCGGGAGAGGTCCTCACCGGGAGCAGGTCCTCCCTGGGGGGAGGGGAATCCAGGGAGGAAATTTCGGCATAGTCATTCAGAATT
>CAYXVN010000235.1:0-3569 GCA_964468565.1 uncultured Oscillospiraceae bacterium
CCGTGGGGAGTGAGGGACCCCAGGAAGCAGCAGAGGGGGGGGATCCGGAGACGGGAGTCTCACGGCCGGCCCCGCCTTCCCCAACAGGAGGGCATTGGACCGCCAGGACAGAAAAACGCTGAGGTCTCCGGAGGTCCGGAAGGCCTCAGCGTGGATGGATCCGAAAGAGGGGAAGTCCCCCTACTGGTCGAACCCGATGTACTTCTCCAGGATGTCCAGGGGCACCCGGCCCCCCTCTTCTTCCCCGATCTTCCGGAAGCCGTACCGGGCGTAGAACTTCTGGGCGTGCTGATTGCAGGGGGCGCAGCGCAGCCGCAGCCGGTCCCGGCCCAGGGGGCGGAAGAAGTGGACCGCCTGGCCGATGAGCTGCACCCCCAGGTGCTGGAAGCGGCGCTGGGGGAAGATGTAGCAGAAGGGGATGTAGCCCGCCTTCTCCTCAGCATAGCGCCGGGTGTCCAGCTGGATGAGCCCCGCCAGTTCGTCCCCTGCCATGGCGGCGGTGACCCCCCAGGGGGAGTGGGCCAGATCCCCCCGGGCCGCCTCCAGGAACCCCTCCGCCTGGAAGGGGATGTGCGGCCCGTGGGTGGAGACCCAGGCCTCCTGCCGGGCCTGCCGGTAGAGATCCTGCTCTGTGGCCCAGTCCAGAGGGCGGTACCAGAGATTCACATCCGCGGGGGTGGTGCCGGCGTCCTTCCGCCACCAGGCCTGCCGGGCCAGGGTGGACAGCTCCGTAGGCAGGTGGGAGGCATCGTTCTGGAAAATGATACGCAGCTTCCCCTCCTGGTACTCCAGCAGGGAGACGGCGGTGTTGTCGCTGTGGCCCAGATCCCGCCAGCCCTCCGGCCCTATGCCGGCGGCCACTGCCATGGCCTGGCGGATGGCGGAGCCGTGGCTCACCAGGGCGATGGTCTGGTCCGGGTGGGCGGCGGCAATGCGGCAGATGGCGCCGTGGACCCGGAGGCCCACCTGCTCCAGGGTCTCCCCGCCCTCCACCTGCCAGGAGGGGTCGCTGGTGTTGAAGGCCTCCAGGGCCTCCCGGTCAAAACGCCGGGCCCAGCCCCAGGGCACATCCTCCCACACCCCCATGTTCACCTCCAGGAGGCCGGGGTCGGTGTGGAGGGGCAGCCCCTTGGGGCGGTAGATGGCCCGGGCGGTGGCCTCGGTGCGGTAGAGCCCGCTGGAGTACACGGCGTCAATGTGAATGGGGCGAAAGCGCTCCTCCAGGCAGGCGATCTGGCGGAAGCCGTTCTCCGTCACCAGGGCGTCGTAGCGGCCGTGGATGCGGCGGTAGAGGTTGCCCTCCGCCTCAGCGTGGCGGACAAGATAGATTCTGGTCATGAATGTGATTGCAGTCCTTTGCAGTTCAGTCGGGCTCCGGTTTCTTCTTCTCTTCCTCCTTCTCTCCCCGCATCTCAAAGTGGATCAGGAGGGAGAGGAGGGCCCGCAGCAGGATGACGGAGCCCAGCACCAGCAGTTCCTGCAGGTCCCGGACCTGGACGGTCTTGAGGATCTCCGCCGCCATCTTGAACTCCAGGGAGGTGGCCAGGCCGTCCGCCAGCTGGAACTTCAGGTTGCCGCTCTGGTGGGTGAAGAGACTTTTCAGATAGAGCCAGAAGGACCGCAGGGCGGTGACCGCCACCACAAAGATGCCCATCAGCTCGCAGACGGAGATGATAATGGGCAGTATGATCTCAATGAGTTCCTCCAGCATGGAGATCCTCCTTTCCGGCCGGTGGCCAGGCCCGCACAGCTCCGGTAAGTTCAGAGATGCGGGTGACGCCAAGTTCCGGTGCCAGCTCCGCCAGCTGATCCCGGATGGTGAGAGGGGCCAGGGGGTCCGCCAGAATGGCGGTGCCCACCCCCACGGCGCTGGCCCCGGCCAGCATCATCTGGGCCGCGTCCTCCCCGCTGGCCACGCCCCCCAGCCCCAGGATGGGCAGCTTCACCGCCCGGGCGGTCTCCCACACCATGCGTACCGCAATGGGCAGCACGGCGGGGCCGGAGAGCCCTCCGGTGTTCTGCTTCAGAATGGGCCGGCGGCTGCGCACGTCAATGCGCATGCCCCGGATGGTGTTGATGAGGGAGATGGCATCCGCCCCCGCCCCCTCCACAGCCCGGGCAATTTCCGTGATGTCCGTGACGTTGGGGGAGAGCTTTACCATGACCGGCACAGGGCCGGCGTGGCCCTTGGCCATCTCCGTGACCTCCGCCGCCAGATCCGGGCAGGTGCCGTAGGCCATGCCCCCCGCCTTCACGTTGGGGCAGGAGATGTTGACCTCGATGAGATCCACCCCGGCGGCGGAGAGTTTCTCACAGAGCAGGCCGTACTCCTCCGGGCTGTCCCCGGAGATGTTGGCGATAATTTTGGTATCAAACCGGCGCAGGAAGGGCAGCTCCATGGCCAGGAAGGCGTCCACCCCGGGGTTCTGCAGGCCCACCGAGTTGAGGATGCCCATGGGGGTCTCCGCAATGCGGGGGGCGGGGTTGCCCTCCCGGGGGTGGAGGGTGATGCCCTTGGCGCAGATGGCCCCCAGTTCCCCCAGGTCATAAAACTGGGCGTACTCCCGACCGAAGCCGAAGGTGCCGGAGGCGGCTACAATGGGGTTTTTCAGAGTCACTCCGGCAAGAGACACGGAGAGATCCACATCAGGCATCCCAGTTCACCTCCTCTGCGGGGAAGACGGGGCCGTCCCTGCACACGTGCTTTCGGCTGCCGTCCGCCATGTCACAGGCGCACACCAGGCAGGCCCCCACCCCGCAGCCCATGCGCTGCTCCAGGGAGACCTGACAGGGGATGGCGTACTCCGCCGCCACCCGGGCCACCGCCTTCAGCATGGGGGTGGGGCCGCAGGCCAGGATGGCCTCATAACGGGGATCCCGGTCCAGTTCCCGGCGCAGAAGGGCGTCCACAAAGCCGGGAGTGCCCAGGGTGCCGTCGTCCGAGCAGAGATGGACCCCCTCACAGAGGGGGGCGAACAGTGCTGAGAAGAGATCTCTCTCTCTGCTGCGAAAGCCCAGCAGGGCGGTGGCCCTGCCCCCCGCCTCCCGGGCGCAGCCCAGCAGCGGGGGGATCCCAATGCCGCCCCCCGCCAGCAGAACCCGGCCCTTGGGCAGGGTGAAGCCGTTGCCCAGCAGACCCAGCACATCCAGGTTAGTGCCTTCCCTCTGGCGGGCCAGCCAGGCGGTGCCGGCGCCCCGGATCTCAAAGATCAGGGTGAGGGTGTCGCCCTCCGGGGCGCAGGTCCAGGAGGCCACCGATAGAGGCCGGCGCAGCAGCTGACCCTCCCCGCAGCGGATGTGGACGAACTGGCCGGGCCCCCTCAGAGAGGTGCGGACCATGTCCCCCACCCCCAGGGTGAGGGAGAGGGTATCTTCCGAGAGAGCCTGGCGGCTTAAGATGGTACAGGCGCGGTTGAGCTCCATGACATCACCTCAGAGGATCTGGACCACCTGGCGGAGGGCATCCCTCATGGCCAGGGCGGCCTGCCTGGCCGCCTGGGCAAAGTCCCGGCCGTCTCCCCCGGTCTTCTGCCAGGCGCAGAGGATACCCCGGGAGGAGTTGACAATGG
>CAYXVN010000236.1:0-755 GCA_964468565.1 uncultured Oscillospiraceae bacterium
GCGGTCTCCATCAGGAAGGGCAGGGTATCCGTGAAGTCCCCCAGTTCCCGGTGGGTCAGACCGTGCAGCGTGGTGGGGGAGGGCTCCAGCCCGATGGTCATGCCGTCCAGGCTCATGTCCAGCACGGCGGCGGAGGCCACACCCATGGCCCGCTCGTGGGCCACCATGGCATTGATGGTGGGGTATTCCGGAGAGGATTCGTGGAGGTCCACGGTCATATCGATGTCGTTCTGCCTGATCAGTTCCGTAATGGCATAGCAGGCCCGCTCAGTCATGTTTCCGTTCTCCACACCGGGATAGCCCCGGTTCAGATTGCGGGTCTCGCTGCCGGACAGACTCTGTCCGGAGGGCTGATGCAGGTAGACATCGGGATCCGGCCACTGGTCCAGGGGGAAGGAGGCCCGGGAGCCGAAGACGAATTCCCGGGTGCCGCTGGCCGACTCGATGTGGAAGAAGTGGGGAGAGCCCTCCTGGGGGTCGTTGTGGGTGAAGGCACTGTTGTTTGCCCGGGGAATGACGTACAGAATTCCGGAGGAGATGGTGGCCTTCTCGATCAGAGAGATGGCCGCCATGTGCCCGGCGGGCTCGTTGGGGTGGGTGCCCCCCAGAACCAGCATGCTGGCTCCCGGCTTTCCGCTGTCCATGACATACACGGTGGCGTCCCCGAAGGTGCCCTTCAGGTTGGGATTGTAGTCGCTGAGCTGCTGGGTTCCGGTGACCCCGTCACCGGGGAGGATCTTCTCCTCGTAATGGCG
>CAYXVN010000236.1:765-3568 GCA_964468565.1 uncultured Oscillospiraceae bacterium
AGCACACGCAGCAGCAGGGGCACCATGACCATGCAGGCGTTGATCTTGGCGGAGGGGACCTCCTCCTTCCAGAAATCAATGCCCACAAAGACAAGCACCATAAGCGCAATCAGGCGGTATACCAAAGTCATCATAATGCTCTCTCCTTTCAGCTGATCACACTGGCGATGGGTGCGGAGAAAATCACGAAGAGAATGCCCCAGATCAGCACGGCGGCCATGGGGACGGCACAGCGTTTCAGGACGGAGGTGTATTTTTCCACGCCGGGGGTGACCTTGGCGGCAAAGATGCCGGCAAGGGCGGTGGGGGGCATCATGTCGCCCAGAGAGGCCACCATGGACAGGCCTGCGATGGTGACGATGGTGTTGCCGTTGAGGAAGGCGAGGGTGAAGGGCACGCCCAGCACGCTGGCTGCTCCGAAGGAGGAGACGGCGCCGAAGAGGGGAATGGAAATGGCGGCGGCCAGATAGAGCAGCTGCTCCGGCAGGCTCAGGCAGACGGAGACGATGAAGCCCCGGACCCCGGTAAGGGTCATGATCTGGATGAACATGCCTACGCCCATCAGGATTCCCATGACGGGCAGGGAGGTGTGGACGGCGTCCTGAATCGTTTCCACCAGTCTGATCTTACGGCCGGTGAACAGGCCCAGAGCGGCGCTGACCAGGAACATGACCGGCATGCCCACATCGGGGATGACCTTGAAGATCTTGGTCAGGCACATGAGCAGGACCAGGACCAGCACCGGCAGGTAGATTTTGAATCCGTATCGGTTCACCAGTTCCATATTGAGAGTGGGCTCCACCTTCTCGTAGTCCATTTTCCTGGCCGCCTTCAGGCCCAGAAACAGCACGGAGAAGATGGCAACGGGGACGGCCAGCAGAGCCAGAGGGATTCCGAATCCCACAAAGGGGGTGTCGATGCCGCCTCCGATGATCATGGCAGGCAGGTTGACCGGGGGTGCCACCATGCCCATGAGGCCCCCCATGGCCACGATGGCGGCGGCGCTGATGGGGTCAATCCCCATGGTGAGAAGCACCGGAGCCATGATGGATCCGCCGGAGAGGACCGCTGCGGTGGAGGAGCCGGTGATCATGCCGGGAAACATGATGACCAGCATGATGAAGATCAGCAGGATGGCAGGGTGTCTGTGAAACCGGCGGATGATGAGAGTGCACAGGGCGTCCAGGGTGCCGGAGGCCTCGATGACTTTCATGAAGATCATCGCGCAGCAGATGATGAGGATGGTATCGATGTAGGAGAAGGCCCCTTCCACAAAGTGGCGGATGGGGAAGCCCTCGCCGCCCACCAGTGCCCCGGCGATGGAGGACAGCATCAGGGAGACGCTGACGGGCAGCTTCAGCAGGAAACAGCCTACGATGAATACGGCGGCCATGACAAGAAATATGACAAGCTGCAGATTCATGGAACAACCTCGCTTTCAGTCAGGATGGCGGAGAAAACAGCACGGCTGCTCAGATCGCCGTCTGCGGTCCAAGCAGCCGTGGATCAGGGCGCTTTGGGAACTGGATCAGCCAAAGAGGGTGGTCAGGCCGTCAATGCAGTCCACCTGGCCGTCCACGAAGGAACTGGGGGTGCCGTTCTGAGACAGGATGCCCCGGATCATGCCGTCTGCGTCCCCGCCGGAGACCACAATGGCAGCATCCGCCGCATTGAAGGGATCCGCGATGAACTTGTCGGACAGATCGCCCCGGCGGGCCGCGCCGCCCACATGCATGGCAACGATCTTGATTCCGGCGCTCTGGGCGGCAGAGATGAGTTCCTTCACCCGGGCCAGTTCGGCGTCCGCGTCGATGCCGGCGGCACCCAGACCCTTGGAGGAGCCCCCTACAGCCAGGATCAGGGTCTTCACGCCCTCCAGGTCAGCGGAGGTGGCATCGGATTTCAGGTCGGTGGTGATGTTGGCCTTGGTGCACAGGGTCTGAACGATGACGTCATCGGCACTCCGGCCGGCGGAGGTGATGAGAACCGGGGACTCGAACCCGCCGCTGAGGGCAGGCAGGTCGGAGCCGGAGGTGGAGGAACCTGCAGGGGCGGATGGGGAACTGCTGCTGGAACCGGAACTGGTGCTGCCGGAACCTGTGCTGCTGCTGGCGCCACCGCCGGAACTGACACTGCTGCCGCCGGTGCTGGCATTGCCGCCGCCGGAGGAGCCGCCACCGCCGCCGCAGGCGGTGAGACAGGAGAGAAGGAGAGCGGCGCTGAGAAGGATGGAAAACAGACGTTTCATGGCAAAAATACTCCTTTTTCATGGTTTCCGACCGGAGGTCGGGAAAATTGCCGGTGCGAGGCCAGGGGACCGCTCCCGTCAGAAGCCTACGGCAGCCCCGTCCGGGTTGGCCTCATTCACCACCCCCTGGAGGCCTCCGTCCACGTAGCGGATGGCGCTGGGGGAGGGGAAGGTGTTCTCCAGAAGGTTTTCGTGGCCCATTGCCTTCAGCTGGTCGATGATGCTGCTGTCCAGCCGGTCATAGGTGAGTTCCGCGCCGTTGTAGATGAGGCGGGGGGCCAGGAAGGCCTCCTCCAGCTCCATCCCGTAGTCAGTCAGGTTTACGATGAGCTGGGCAATGCAGGGATAGATGGCAGATCCGCCCGGAGAGGCCAGAACCGCAAAGGGTTTGCCCTCGGAGTCCAGAACCACGGTGGGGGAGATGGAGGAGAGGGGTGCCTTGCCGGGTTCCACGGAGTTGGCGGACTGCTTGCCGGTGACGAAGTCGTCCATCTGGTCGTTAAGGAAGAAGCCGTAGTCCTCCACATAGACCTCGGAGCCCCACCAGTAGTTCAG
>CAYXVN010000237.1:0-3557 GCA_964468565.1 uncultured Oscillospiraceae bacterium
GCTGGAGCTTCCTCCAGTCGGTGCGCAACGGCTGCTTCACCGTCCCGGGGGACGGCGACGTGGACTTCGACCCCGTGTTCCAGGTGCTGGACGAGGCCGGCTACCAGGGCTGGATCCTGGTGGAGGCGGAGCAGGACCCCGCCAAAGCCAATCCCCTGGAGTACGCCATGAAGGGCCGCGCCTACATCCGGGAGCACACCGGACTGTAATCCGCCCTCTCAACTCACCGCAAAGGAGCGTGAACCTGTGGGTGTCACCATGCAGCAGATTGCCGATCTTGTCGGGGTCTCCCGGGGAACCGTGGACCGGGCCCTGCACGGGCGGGGGCGCATCGCCCCTGATGTGGCCCAGCGGATCCTCAGCACCGCCCAGAGCCTGGGCTACCACATCAACCCGGTGGGGCAGACCCTGTCCCTCTCCCGCAAAAACCTCCACATCGGCGTCATTCTCCAGTCCACCGAAACCCCCACCATGCAGGATGTGGCCCGGGGAGTCCGGCAGGCGGCCGGGGAGCTGGAGGGGAGCGGCATCCGTCTGACCCTGCGGGAAATCTCCGGTCTGGACGTGGGCAGGGTTCTGGAGGAGATCCAGTCCCTTCTCCAGGAGGGCATCAGCGCACTGGCCCTCGCCCCCAACAACCGGCCGGAGCTGGTGGCACGCATCGGCCAGCTCTGCAGCCAGGGGATCCCCGTCATCACCCTCAATTCCGATGCCCCTGACAGCGGGCGGATGTGCTTTGTGGGCATGGACAACTACCGGGCCGGCCAGACCTCGGCGGGACTGCTGAGTCAGATTCTCCCCTGCGGGGGCAAGGTCTTCATTGTGGCCGGACATCTGAACAACACCGCCCACAGCGACCGGCTGAACGGTTTCCTGGACGCCCTGGCCGCCGAACACCGCCAGGACATCCGGCTGCTGGCCTTTCAGCCCTGCTTCGACCGGGACGACTGCGCCCACGAAGTGGCCACGGAGGTCCTGCGCCACCACCCCGACCTGGCAGCCTTCTGTGTCACCTCCCATGGCCAGGAGGGGGTCTGCCGGGCCATTGAGGAGGCGGGCCTCACCGGTCGGGTCCGGGTCATCGGCTACGACCTCAATGAGGTGAACCGCCGGCTTCTGCAGGAGGGAAAGATCACCTTTGTCCTGGATCAGCAGGCCTTTCTTCAGGGCTACCGCCCTCCCCACCTGCTGGCCGATTTCCTGCTGCACGGACACAGGCCGGACCAGGCCACCCTCTATACGGACATCTCCATCCACACAAAATACAACCTGACGTGAAGGCGAGGTGATCCTCTTGGCAAAAGAAGCCCCGAAATACGATTACGCCCGCAAGAGACAGGCCGTTTTCAAGGCAGTCATCCGGGCCGCCATGACCCTCTATCTCACCTACCTGGCCTTTCAGCTCTTCCGGGATCTCTTCAGCGGCACCCCCTCCATGCCGGTCCCCTTTATCCTGCTGGCAGGCACCGCGTTCCTGGTGATCGCCATCGCCATCGGCATCTATGCCTTCCGGCACTACAGGACGGACCTGAAGGACGCGGAACTGACCTCCACGGAGCTGGCCCGGCTGGAACAGGAGCAGCAGCAGGAAGAAGAGCGCAGAGAGGACGAGGAGGATGATCTCTACTGATGGGCACAGAGTGCCCCGTCTGAAAGCGAAGCGTCAGGCGGGGTTGATTCCCTGATCCCCCGGCGCCATGCGCAGACAGACGGCGAAGGCATACACCTTCGCCGTCTGTCTGCATTTTCATGGTCTGCCGGGACATGGGGCCGGGAGGCATCTCCGGGGAGAGCCCGCCCGGCATAGCCGGCAGGAGATAAAAGAAAAGGGACGTCTCCTGACGGAGGCGTCCTTCTGGTCCGAGTGGGGAGACTCGAACTCCCGGCATCATGGTCCCAAACCATGCGCGCTACCAACTGCGCTACACCCGGATATCCGGGACGCCAGCCATTGTAGCACCGGAGAGGCAGGATTTCAAGCTTTTTTTACTGGAAATTTCTTCCAAAACAGAGCCGCAAAATTTCCGAAATTTCTGCTTGACATGCCTGGGGCCCGGTGGTACAATGAAACGCTATTGCCTCAAGGGGCAGAGGCCTCCCCCTGTCCCTTCTGACAAGCATACCATATCCGGAGCGAAAACACAAGCGCCGGAGCAGATAATGAAACCACGCTCCCGGGTGTGCGGAAAAGCGGTCCAGCCTCGGTCCTCTCCTGCTGCTGCGTTTTTCCCTGCATCCGGGGGGAATTTTTGAAGAAACCAACCGTTCCGTCGAAAGAAAGCGAGTTGATTTACAGCAATGACGGTCAAGGACGTGTACTACGGAAAGACCCTGCGCAAGAGCTTTGCCCGCTACGAGGAAATTCTGGAGATGCCCAATCTGCTGGAGATCCAGAAAAACTCCTACCAGTGGTTCCTGGATACCGGCCTGCGGGACGTCTTCCGGGACGTAGGGGCAATCACCGACTACGCCGGCAATCTGGAACTCACCTTCATCGACTACTCGATGGACGAGAGTCCCAAGTACGACGTAGAGGAGTGCAAGGCCCGTGACGCAACCTACGCCAAGCCCATCAAGGTGAAGGTTCACCTGCGCAACACCCAGAACAACCAGATCAACGAGCAGGAAATCTTCATGGGGGACTTTCCCATCATGACCGAGTCCGGCACCTTTGTCATCAACGGTGCCGAACGGGTCATCGTTTCCCAGCTGGTCCGCTCCCCGGGCATGTACTACACCCGGACGGCGGACAAGGCGGGGAACCTGACCTTCGCCACCCAGGTCATCCCCTACCGGGGTGCCTGGCTGGAGTATGAGACCGACCTCAGTGATATCTTCTACGTTCGGATCGACAAAAACCGGAAAATTCCCGTCACCTGCCTCATCCGCGCCCTGGGTCCCCGCACCGATGCCGAGATCCTGAACCTCTTCGGCGAGGACGAGCGCATGATTGCCACCCTGGAGAAGGACCCCTGCAAGACCTATGAGGACGCCATGCTGGAGATCTACCGCAAGCTGAGGCCCGGCGAACCCCCCACGCTGGATACCTCCGAGTCCCTCATCAAGGCCACCTTCTTTGACGTGCGCCGCTACGACCTGTCCATGGTGGGCCGCTACAAGTTCAACAAGAAAATGGCCCTCTGGACCCGTCTGTCCGGTCAGAGACTGGCCCGGCCTCTGTGCGATCCCCGCACCGGCGTGGTGGTGGCCGAGGCGGGCGAGGTGCTCACCCGGGAGCGGGCTCAGGAGCTGGACTACAGCGGCATCAACGAGGCCTATGTGGACGTGGACGGAAAGACAGTCAAGGTGTTCTCCAACAACATGGTCCCTCTGGAGCGCTTCGTGGACTTTGACCCCGCCGAGGTGAACATCGACGAAAAGGTCCGCTACGACGTGCTCATCGATCTGATGGACCAGTACCAGGGGGAGGACCTGAAGGAGGCCCTCATCGACAACCACACCCGCCTGGTTCCCAATACCATCACCACAGATGACATCATGGCCTCCATCAACTATCTGAACTGCCTGGCCAACGGCCTGGGCACCCCGGACGACAT
>CAYXVN010000238.1:0-3531 GCA_964468565.1 uncultured Oscillospiraceae bacterium
GGGACATGCCCACGGCGCTGTCCAGCTTCTTGGACACGCCCAGGAAGGGGCAGATTCCCAGGAACTTGCTGAGCACATAGTTGTCCACCAGGATCATGGTGAAGAAGATGACGGCAAGCTGTTTGATCATGATGCCTGGCCTCCTTCCGCAGCGGCGGCGACCGCCTTCTTCTTGGGACGGGTGGTAATCCAGGTGGCGGCGGCCATCATGATGCCGAAGACGAAGAATCCGCCGGGAGCGCTGGTCATGATGGTGAAGGAATCAATGGACTCGGGGATGACCCGGATGGCAAAGCCCTCCGGCAGGAAGGGCAGCAGGCCGTCCAGTCCGGCCATCCAGGTGCCGGAGCCCAGGATCTCCCGGATGGTGCCCATGATGGTCAGGGTGCAGGTGAAGCCGATGCCCATACCGAGACCGTCCAGGGCGGAATCCACCACGCCGTTCTTGGAGGCAAAGGCCTCGGCCCGGCCCAGGATGATACAGTTGACCACAATCAGGGGAAGGTAAACGCCCAGCGCGGTGTCCAGGCTGGGGATAAATGCCTTGACCACCATCTGCACCACCGACACGAAGCCGGCGATGATGGTGATGAAGCAGGGAATACGGACCTGGTTGGGAATCACGTGGCGCAGGGCGGAGATGACCACGTTGGAGCACACCAGCACGAAGGTGGCAGCCAGACCCATGCCGATGCCATTGGAAGCCATGGTGGTGACGGCCAGGGTGGGACAGGTGCCCAGTACCAGCCGCAGAACGGGGTTCTCGTTGAGAATGCCGTTGGTCAGAACATGGAGTTTACTGTGTTGACCTTCACTCATGTTGTCTCACCCTCCTTTCAGGGAATCGCATTGTATGCGGCGATGGCGGAGTTCACCGCAGCGTTCAGCGCACGGCTGGAAACGGTTGCACCGGTGTAGGCGTCCACATCCGTGCCCAGCACCAGTTCATGGGTGGCGGGAAGGCCACTGTACTTGGCCCAGTAGTCCGGATTGTCCGCCACGTTGCTGCCGTAGCCCTTGGTCTCCGCCTGTTCGGTGACTTTCAGTCTGATGATGTTGCCGTCGGTGTCAAAGGCGGTCATGACGGTGACGTCTCCGCCGTAGCCCTTGCTGGAGGAGGTGATTACATAGCCGCCGGTGTCAGCCTCGTACACATCCGTGACCTTCTCCACGGAGATGCCTTCCACCAGGGTGAAGGTGCTGGCCTCCGGAATCAGTTCCTTCCGGGCAGCCTCCTGGGCGGCCAGGGTGGCCTCCTCAATGATGGGGGCGGTCACGGAGTTTGTGGCGGCCAGAGCGCCGGCGATGATGATGCAGATGACACACAGAACCACGATGGGTTTTCCGATCCGATTCCAGTTGTTCATTTCGCAGCCGCCTCCTTCTTCTTCTTCTTTGCAATGCCCAGTCTGTCCTGACGGGTGAGGATCTCAATGTAGGGCGTCACCAGGTTGCCCAGCAGGATGGCGAAGGAAACTCCTTCGTTCATGTTGCCGAACCGGCGGATCATCATGGTGACCAGGCCCAGGAACAGGCCGAAGACCAGCTTGCCCTTGTCCGTGGTGGGAGAGGTGACATAGTCGGTGGCCATGAAGAAGGCACCCAGCATCAGGCCGCCGGAGAGCAGCTGCACGATGGGATCCATGCCGAAGAGCAGGGAGAGAACGGCCACTGTACCCAGATAGGTGACGGGAATGATGGGGCTGATGACCTTGGTGATGATGAGGTAAACGCCCCCGATGATCAGGGTGAGGGCACAGGTCTCCCCCAGAACGCCCCCGTGATTGCCCAGCAGCAGAGTCACATAGTAGCTGGGGCCCAGCTGGGAGCTGACGGCCAGCGGCGTGGCGCTGGCCAGGACGTCCACACCCCCGCCGAAGGGATAGCTGCCCATCCTGGCCGCAAAGCCCACCGCAAGGGTGATGCGGGCCACGATGGCGGGGTTGGCAAAGTTATAGCCCAGACCGCCGAAGAGCTGCTTGACGATGATGATGGCCACAAAGGCCCCGATGACCGCCATCCAGGGCGGCAGGGTGGCCGGCAGGTTGAAGGCCAGCAGCATGCCGGTGACAACGGCGGAGAGATCGCTGATGGGGATCTCCTTGTGGCGCAGCTTGCACCAGGCCCACTCGAAGAAGACGCAGGCCGCCACGGTGACCACCGTCAGG
Source organism: uncultured Oscillospiraceae bacterium (assembly GCA_964468565.1). GTDB lineage: Bacteria > Bacillota > Clostridia > Oscillospirales > Oscillospiraceae > Lawsonibacter. The sequence continues at coordinate 2,169 of CAYXVN010000238.1, forward strand.
ATCAGGGCTCTGATTCCGAAGATGATGACGGAGGCCACCAGGGTGGGCACCAGGGCCAGGCAGACCCGGCCCATGATCTTCTGGGTGGAGTCGCTGTCGGTAATATGGGGAGCAGCGGTGACAATCAGCTTGTTTGACATCACTTCTTACCTCCATTCTTCATCATGATCTTGGCCAGGGCGATGGAGGGGGCCAGAGGCCGTTTGGCAGGACACACGAAGGAGCAGGTGCCGCAGCTCATGCACAGGTCGGCGTTGAGCTCCTGCAGCAGATCCACGTTGCCGTCCTGGTAGGCCTGTACGATCTCCTTGGCGGAGAGGCCCAAAGGGCAGGCGTTGGTGCAGCGCCCGCAGTGGATGCAGTTGGTCTCCTTGGGAATATGGGCCCACTTACGGGAGAAGGCCAGAATGGCGTTGTTGTTCTTGAGAATGGGCTGGGACAGGTCCTCCAGGCAGTTGCCCATCATGGGGCCGCCGTAGAGCACCTTACCCGGCTCGTCGGTGAGGCCGCCGCAGAAGTCCAGCAGCTCCTGGACGGGAGTTCCGATGATGACCTCCACGTTCTTGGGCTCCTTCACAATATCCCCGTCCACGGTGAGACGCTTGGTGACAAGGGGCATGCCGGTCTCCAGATACTTGCCCACAAAGGCAATGGAGGTGACGTTCATCACCACCACACCCACATCGGAGGGCAGCCCTGGGAAGGGGACCTCCCGTCCGGTGCAGTTCTCGATCAGAACCTTCTCTGCCCCCTGGGGGTAGCGGCAGGGCAGGGTCTTCACCGTGATGGAGGAATCCCCGCCGATGGCCTTCTGCATGTGGGCAATGGCCTCCGGCTTGTTCCCCTCAATGCCGATGACGCATTTCCCGATGTTCATGTACTTCATGACCGTCCGGATGCCGCTGAGGATGTAGTCCGTGTCCTCCAGCAGACAGCGGTTGTCCGAGGTGATGTAGGGTTCGCACTCTGCCCCGTTGACCAGAAGGGTGTCCACCTCGTCCAGGTTCTTGGGAGCCAGTTTGACTGCGGTGGGGAAGCCGGCACCGCCCAGGCCCACCAGGCCGCTTGCCCGCACCGCATCCTGCAGCGACTTGAGATCCGTCACCTCCGGGGGCCGGATGGAGGGATCCACCTTCTGCTCCCCGTCCGGGATGATGACCACGGCGGTCTGCACCGCACCGTTGGGCGCCACGATGGTGGTAATGCCGTCCACCTTGCCCGACACTCCGGAGTGGACGTCCGAGGAGACAAAGCCGCCGGCCTTGCCCACCACGGTGCCCACATACACCTGGTCCCCCTTCTTCACCTGGGGTGCGGCAGGTGCCCCGATGTGCTGGGACATGGACAGGACAATCTTGGACGG
>CAYXVN010000239.1:0-3511 GCA_964468565.1 uncultured Oscillospiraceae bacterium
GCCCGATGGCCCTCCCCACATACAGAGCCAGGCGGAACCTGGGGAAAACCCCGGCGCGGGCCCTATGCTTCAGATGATGGCCTCTCCCTCCGGGGCAACTCCCCGGACTCCCAAAAGGACGTCCCCGGCACAGCAGTCCGGAGAGACAGGTGCCGGGAGGCCAGATCTCCCCCTCAGTGGGCCCCACAGGAGGCATAGGGGGCCTGCCCGCCCGGTGCAGGAGAGCAGCGGGTGGTGGGGGCCCCCGGGGCTCCCCGCGGACCCCCCAGGGGCCAGATTCTCCTCCTGGTGGAGAGAGTCTGCCCAGGCCCCTCCCCAGCCCGGCACTTTCCCTCTCCCTGCCCCAGTCCCCTGTGGCCACCCCTGCTCCCGCCCCAGGAACCGGTCCGGCACACTGTGAACCCGGGGATCCGGAGGTACCGGCGGGGATGCCTGGCAGCCACCATACAGCTTCCTGTATGTTTGCTTCTCCCGGACCCTCTTCCATCACCAGGGCCAGACAGCAAAGCAGCGGAGAGGGCTGTACCGGCCCTCCGCCTTACCTCTCCACGGTCTGGGGGTCTGCCGCCTCCAGCAGGCACACCGCATGGGCTGCCATGCCCTCTCCCCGGCCGGTGAAGCCCAGTCCCTCCTCCGTGGTGGCCTTGACGCTCACCTGCAGAGGGGAAATTCCCATGGCCCGGGCCAGATTCTCCCTCATGGCATCCGTATGGGAGGCCAGCTTCGGTCTCTGGGCCAGAATGGTGGCATCCACGTTGCCGATCTTCCAGCCCATGGCGGTAACCATGGCCGTCACCTGCTCCAGCAGCTTCAGGCTGTCCGCCCCCGCGTAAGCGGGATCGCTGTCCGGAAAGTGCTTCCCGATGTCCCCCAGAGCGGCGGCACCCAGGAGGGCGTCCATCACCGCGTGGGTGAGGACGTCCGCATCCGAATGTCCCAGCAGCCCCTTCTCCCAGGGGATCTCCACCCCGCCCAGAATCAGCCGGCGGCCTTCGGTCAGGCGGTGCACATCGTAGCCGTGTCCGATTCTCATTCCGGAGAACCTCCCTTATCCCGGGCGGCCAGAATGGCCTCCCCCAGCAGCAGATCCAGAGGAGTGGTGATCTTGATGTTCTCTCTGCTTCCGGGGGTCAGGACCACTTTCATGCCGATACGCTCCACGGCGGCGCAGTCGTCGGTAAGGGCCACGCCGTCCGTGAAGGCCTTTTCCACCGCCCCTTTGATGAGACCTGCCTCGAAAACCTGGGGGGTCTGGACCGCCCGAAGGGGTTCCCGGTCCACGGTTTCCACGGCAAGGTCCCCTTCCACCCGCTTGAGGGTGTCGGTGACGGGGACTGCGGGGGCGGCCGCCCCGGTCTTCCTGGCCTGGGCAACCGCCTTCTCAATCAGTGCTCCGGTTACCAGGGGACGGGCCCCATCGTGAATGGCGATGAGATCCGCGTCGGTGCACACCTGCCGGATGCCATTGCGCACGGAGTGAGTGCGGATTTCGCCCCCGGCCACCACCTGGGACACCTTGTCCAGGCTGTGACGGGAGCACATCTCCCTCACTTCCCCCATCTGGTCCTCGCGAACGACGACCACAATTTCCTGGATGGCGGGGCATTCCTGGAACACCAGGAGAGTACGGACCAGCACCGGCACATCTCCTAAGGGGGCGAGCATTTTGTCGATGCCGTTCATTCTCCGGGCACTGCCCGCTGCCACGATGACGGCGGAGCAGAGGGGGGTGCGGAGCTTCTCCTTCGTGCGCTCAAACAGGGACAGAAATCCAGGCATATGGGTACCTCCATCCTCGGTCTGCGGAGGAGCAGACCGTCTGACTCAGGCGAGAACCGTATCCAGTTCCGCCTCCGCAGCTTCGTAGCTCTGGCCACGGGACATGACCATCTCCGAAATCAGAATCTGGCGGGCATTGTTGAGCATCTTCCGCTCTCCGGTGGACAGGCGGCGGCGGGGACCGTCCCTCTGGGTCAGACCCTTGGCCACAAAGGCCACCTCCATCAGATTTCCGCTCTTGATGTGCTCCAGGTTCTCCCGGTACCGGCGATTCCAGTTGGAGGTCATGGTTACCTCCATGTCCGGAATGGCCGCCAGCAGGCTGTCCACCTGCTCCTCATCCAGCACCGGTCTGACCCCGATCTCCTGACTGTTTTCCGTGGGGATCATGATGGTCATGCCGCCTCTGGGGGGACGCATGATGTAGTAATCCCGTGTTACCCCGTCTACCTTCTTGCTGACAATGTCCTCCAGGACTCCGGCACCGTGAATCGGGTGGGAGACCCGGTCCCCAATCTGGAACGACATTTGACACCTCCGTTTCACGTATGGGCCCAACGGTACAGCCTCATTATACACCCGGAAGGTGGATTTTGGCAAGATCTTTTTTCAGAATCTGCGGAAATTTTTTTGGTTTTTTCGACAAAACCCCGCCTTCCCTGACAGTTTCCCTTCATTTGAATACAGAAATGCAATTCAGATCCTGAAGGTTCTGTCACATCTCCCAAATCCGCACGCAAAGGCACGCCAGGTCCCTCCCGCCGTGCCCGACGGCCCCGGAAGGCCGGGAGAGGGCCAGACGGCAGACCGGTCAGCAGACACCCGCCACCGCCCCACCGGCGGTTCTGATTACCTGAAACGCCCTCCCGGATGGGCGGTGACCCCTCCTGCTTTGGCCGGCAGCACCCATCCCCATCTCCCCGGCGCTGCTGCAGCACTGCGGCCCGCCCCGGTTCCGGTGCCTCACCTGCATCACGCTCTGGGGACCCTGTGGTGCCCCCAGGGAACCGGATGCCGGTGACGCTCTCCCCGGCGTCCACCCTGCTGCCAGGCGGAGAAGAGACGGTCAGAATTCAGCCCAGTCAGCCTTTTTTCAGCGGCAACCACAGAGCAGGGGGAGAGGTGGACGGGGGGATGCGCTCTGTGTCTGCCGGAACCCTGCCCAGGACCACTGGCCCCTGCCGGCACCGATCTGCCTGCCTGGGCGGCTTTGGACTGGCGTTTCGTACCAATAATCAGCCTGGTTACCAATCGGGTTAATAGGTAAAATAAGCAGTCAGATCCTCCGCGGCCAGGGCAGAGCAGGGTCTTCCGCCCCGCGGGTAAAATAAAAAGCCGGCAGGGAAAAGACGCAACCCAAATCTCTTCCCGCCGGCACCGGCTGCCCTCGGTACCCAAGAGCAGCTGGTGACGTTATATTAACGCGAATTCCTTACGCTGTCAACCGGCTTTTATCATTTTACTGGCCAGTCAGGAAGATTTGTAATATTTCCCCTCCTCAAGCGGATCCTGTCTGCCCACTTCATGCATCCTGCCAGAGCCATGACAGGAACGGGGTGCACATCCGCTGAGGAAGCTGATCAGAGAGCGTCAGGGGCAACACCAGGGCTGTTGGCAGGGACCCCGGTTTCGCTGCAGCCACCGGGGACACCCCCCGCAGCTCCCGCCGGTTTTCCCGCTTCCTGGAGGGCCTTCCTGGCTGCGGGGGATCAGGGTCAGCGGGATGGCTGAG
>CAYXVN010000240.1:0-3504 GCA_964468565.1 uncultured Oscillospiraceae bacterium
AGATGGCGTGCTCGCGGCCGCCTCCGCCCACAACCAGTACCTTCATGACGATTTCAGATCCTTTCACGCAAATAATGATCCAGGCCGGCACTCTGCCGGAGCGCGCTCAGTGGTGGAACAGGCGGATGCCGGTGAAGCACATGACCATGTCGTGACGGTCGCAGGTTTGGATGACCTGATCGTCCCGGATGGAGCCCCCAGGCTGGGCGATGTATTTCGCGCCGGAGCGGAAGGCCCGTTCCACATTGTCCCCGAAGGGGAAAAAGGCGTCAGAGCCTACGGAGACCCCGGACTGGCGGGCGATCCAGGCGGTTTTCTCCTCCTTGGTGAGAACCGGAGGGCGCACCCGGAAGATGTTCTGCCAGGCCCCCTCCGCCAGAACGTCGTCGTGCTCATCGGAGAGATAGAGGTCGATGGCGTTGTCCCGGTCGGGACGGCGGATGCCCTCCCGGAAGGGCAGATCCAGAACCTGGGGATGGCGGCGCAGCCACCAGAGATCCGCCTTGTTGCCCGCCAGACGGGTACAGTGGATGCGGCTCTGCTGTCCTGCTCCCACGCCCAGAGTCTGACCGTCCTTCACGTAGCACACGGAGTTGGACTGGGTGTATTTCAGGGTGATGAGGGCCAGGAGCAGATCCCGTCTGGCCTCCGGGGGGAGGGAGGTGTTGCGGGTGACGATGCGCTCCAGCATGGTATCGTCAATGGCAAGGGCGTTGTAGCCCTGTTCGAAGGTGATGCCGAAGATCTGCCGCCGTTCCACCGGCTCGGGCTCATAATCCGGGTCGATCTCAACCACATTGTACCCGCCCCTGCGCTTGGTGCGCAGGATGGCCAGAGCCTCCGGGGTGTAGCCCGGGGCGATGACGCCGTCGGAGACCTCTGAAGCCAGGAAGCGGGCGGTGTGGGCATCACAGGGTTCGGAGAGGGCCGCCCAGTCCCCGAAGGAACACAGCCGGTCAGAGCCCCGGGCCCGGATGTAGGCGCAGGCGATGGGGGAGAGGTCTCCCTCCGGGGCGAAAAAGGCCTTCCGGTCCGTCTCGCTGAGGGGCAGGCCCAGAGCGGCTCCGGCGGGGGAGACATGCTTGAAGGAGGCGGCGGCAGGCAGTCCGGTGGCCTTCTTCAGTGCCCGCACCAGCTGCCAGGAGTTGAGGGCGTCCATGAAGTTGATGTAGCCCGGCCTGCCGTTGAGAACCTGGAGGGGGAGAGGACCGCTCTCCATGAAAATGCGGGCGGGTTTCTGGTTGGGATTGCAGCCGTATTTCAGTTCCAGCTCGGTCATGTGAAAGACTCCTTTTCCGTTGGCTCAGGTGTTCTTGTTGAGGATCACGGTGTCCCGGTTCCCGCTGTCCAGGGAGAGGTACTCCACGAAGAGGGAGACCTTGTTGTCCCCGTTCAGGCTGGTCCACAGCTGCTGTGCCCAGGTGCGGGCGTCCGGCGCGGAGATGGAGATGGGACGGGGCTCTCCCCGGAAGGAGGGCAGGGGCTCCCCGTCCCTCTCGTAGGTGGAGATAAAGTGCCCCACCCCTGCCAGGGGAGTCTCGTATTCGTAGAAGTACCGGCAGCAGCAGGCGGGATTCCCCTCCATGGCCTTGAGAATGGAGAGGCGGTAGGAGCCGTCGGGGGCCACCAGGCCGGAGATGCGGGGGGTCCAGCTGGGGCCGTCGGGTTCAAAGCGGCGCCTGCGCAGGGCATCTTCGAAGGTGCCCCCCTGGGCCAGGGCCTGGGCGATGGTGTCCGTCTGATCGCCGTTGGTGACGATGGTACAGCCCCCGGTCCGGCGGACGGGATGGTAAATGATGAGGGAGGGATCCGTCATGGCGCTCTCATCCCAGGCCTTTGTGCGGATGCCGTCCCGGGTGGATTCAAAGATGCGGTTGCGGCTGTTGGCGCTGCGGCCCATGATGAAATAGGCGATGACCGCACAGGCTCCGTCAGCGCTTCGGCCCAGGGCGATGCCCCGGCCGGGATAGGAGTTGGCGGAGAGCAGTTCGTTCAGGTTGCACAGGTGCATGGAAACTCCTTTCTCAGCGTGGAACGGGGATCAGGGAAGGATGTGTACAATGCGGCCCTCCACCTTCAGCCGGTCCTGGCAGAAGAGGGAGACAGCCCGGGGCAGGAGCTTCCACTCGGCCTGCTCCATGACACGGCGCTGGAGAACCTGGGGGGTATCGCCCTCCCGGACCTCCACCGCCTGCTGCAGCACCACGGGGCCGGCGTCCGGCTCCTCCGTCACGAAGTGGACGGTGGCCCCGGTGACCTTGACGCCGTAGGCCAGGGCCTGCTCATGGACATGGAGCCCGTAGGCCCCCCGGCCGCAGAAGGAGGGTATGAGTGCCGGGTGGATGTTGAGAATGGCATTGGGGTAAGCCTGACAGAGTTCCTCCGTGACAATGACCAGAAAGCCGGCCATGACCACCAGGTCGATGTCCAGGGACTTCAGCTTCCGGACCAGGGCCAGGGTCATCTCCCGGGAGGAGGAAAACTCCTTCCGGTCCAGGACGCAGCCGGGAATGCCGGCTTTGGCCGCCCGCTGCAGGGCGTAGGCGTCAGGCGAGGAGGCAAGGACGGCGGTGATGGATCCGCCGATGATTTCGCCCCGGTTCTGGGCGTCAATCAGTGCCTGCAGGTTGGTCCCGCCTCCGGAGACCAGTACCGCGATTTTCTTGGCCATGGGACATTCCTCCAGAAGATCAGATCAGTTCCACGCCGCCGTCGCCGGCCACCACTTCCCCGATGCGGTAGGCCTGCTCTCCGGCGGACACCAGGGTCATCATGGCGTGGTGGGCCTGCTGCCGGGGAACCGCCAGCACCATGCCGATACCCATATTGAAGGTGTTGTACATGTCCCGGAGGGGGATGTCACCGGCCTGGCGGATCAGATCAAAGATGGGGGGGACGGGGAAGCGGCCGGTCTCAATGCGGGCGGACAGCCCGGGGGTCATCATGCGGGGTACGTTCTCATAAAAGCCGCCCCCGGTGATGTGGCTGACCGCGTGGATGTCCACTCCCGTGCGCAGGGCGGAGCGGATGGCCTTCACGTAGATGCGGGTAGGGGTGAGGAGGGCGTCCCCCAGGCCCACGCCCCCCAGCTGGGGCACGGGGGCCTTCAGATCCGCGTGTTCCACGTCCAGAACCTTGCGCACCAGGGAGAAGCCGTTGGAGTGGACCCCGGAGGAGGCCAGTCCGATGAGCACGTCCCCCTCCGCCAGTTTCGATCCGTCGATGATGTTCTCCTCGTCCACAATGCCCACGGAGAACCCGGCCACATCGTACTCCTCCGGGGGATAGAAGCCGGGCATTTCGGCGGTCTCGCCTCCGATGAGGGCGCAGCCCGCCTGGCGGCAGCCCTCGGTGATGCCGGAGACGATGTCGGCAATGCGGGCGGGGTCGTTGTGGCCGCAGGCGATGTAGTCCAGGAAGAACAGAGGCATGGCGCCGCCGCAGATGATGTCGTTGACGCACATGGCCACGCAGTCGATGCCCACGGTGTCGTGCCGGTCCATC
>CAYXVN010000241.1:0-3500 GCA_964468565.1 uncultured Oscillospiraceae bacterium
TGATCTCCATGTGGAGCATGCCCAGAAAGCCGCAGCGGAAGCCGAAGCCCAGGGCCACGGAGGACTCGGGCTCGAAGGAGAGGGAGGCGTCGTTGAGCTGCAGCTTCTCCAGTGCGTCCCGCAGATCCGGGTATTTGGAGCCGTCCTCCGTGTAAATGCCGCAGTAGACCATGGGCTGGGCGGGGCGGTAACCGGGGAGAGGCTCCCCGGCCGGCCGGTCCGCCTCCGTAATGGTGTCCCCTACCGTGGTGTCCTTTACGTTCTTGATGGATGCGGTGAACCAGCCCACCTCTCCGGCGGACAGCAGAGGACAGGGGTCCATCTTCAGAGGCCGCAGGTAGCCGCACTCCAGAACCTGATGGGTGGCGCCGGAGGCCATCATGCGCACGTTCATGCCCTTGCGCAGGGTGCCCTCCATGATCCGGAAGTAGACGATGACCCCCAGGTAGGGATCATACTGGCTGTCAAAGATCAGAGCCCGCAGGGGTGCCTCCGGATCGCCGGTGGGAGCGGGAATGTTGTGGACAATGTCCTCCAGCACGGCGGGGATGTTGATGCCCTGTTTGGCGGAGATCTCAGGGGCGTCCTCCGCCGGCAGGGCCAGCACGTTCTCGATCTCCTCCTTTACCCGGGCCGGATCCGCCGCAGGCAGATCGATCTTGTTGATTACAGGGCGGATCTCCAGATCATGCTCCATGGCCAGGTAGGTGTTGCCCAGGGTCTGGGCCTCAATGCCCTGGGAGGCGTCCACCACCAGGACCGCTCCTTCACAGGCGGCCAGAGAGCGGGAGACCTCGTAGTTGAAGTCCACGTGTCCCGGGGTATCGATAAGGTTGAGGGCGTAGGTCTCCCCGTCCTGGGCCCGGTAGTCCAGGCGGATGGCCCGGGCCTTGATGGTAATGCCCCGCTCCCGCTCCAGGTCCATGTTGTCCAGGAGCTGGGACTCCATCTGCCGCTGTTCCACGGCCCCGCACAGTTCAATCAGCCGGTCCGACAGAGTGGACTTGCCGTGATCAATGTGGGCGATGATGCTGAAGTTGCGAATTCTGGATTGGTCAGTCATAAAAGGTGAACCTCCGAGTAGGGTACAGACCTAGGATTCCGGGTCCTCCAGGTGCTTCTGCAGCCGCAGCATCCGCTCACCGCAGGAGTGAAGCACATTGAGCAGAGAGGAGTACAGTTCCGGGAAGTTTTCCCTGAGGGCGTCATTGGACATGTCCGGAAGGGTCTCGGCCTCCTCCAGGGCATCGGCAAGGGCCACCTCGGCGCACTTCATGTCCGCCTCCGTCAGGCCGGCCATGAAGTGGCGGCTGGAGACGGAGAAGAAGTTGGGATCGTTTTTCGGGTTGGCCTGATGGAGAAGCCGGAAGACCTTGTAGATGGCGTCGGACAGATAGCAGGAGGCGGCCTGGATGGCCCTGCGGCTGCCGGTCATGGCCAGAAGGTCAAAGAGAGCGCCGATGGAGTTGAGCAGCAGCTTTTTTGTCAGCAGGGCGATGACGCTGTTCTTGCGGATGTGGCTGTCCCTGGAGGACCTGACATCGAAGAGGTCATCGGGCGTGATGACGGTGCCGTTGCGGTCCAGGGTGCGCCCCAGAAGGAAATCGGCAGAGACGTTGTAATAGTCACAGGCCTGAATCAGAAACTGAAAGCCGGGTTCCCGGGCTGCGTTTTCGTAGTGGCTCAGCAGAGCCTGGGAGATTCCAAGTGCTTTGGCGGCCTCCCGCTGTCCCACACCCTTTTCACGGCGGAGCAGGGCGAGAGTGCGGGCAAATTCCTCATTCAAGCAGATTACCTCCTGCAGATGTCGTGGCAGCGCCCCCGCATCGGCAGGGGAAGGACGCTCCGGTGGGTGGAAGGGGTTCCCCGCAGGGGAGGAAGAGGCGGGCGCATGAACTCATGAGGGAGATGCGGGCGGGAAAAGCCCCGACGTGGCAGGGACCGGAAAGAGGGAGAACCCGGGCGGGTTCTCTCTCCCGGGATGCCGGGCGGGGCTCCGGAAGGGGCAGGTGAGGGGCAGGCCTCCCGGGCCGTCCGGCCCCGACGGATGCCGGCTGCCTCTCATGAGTCTGAGAGGGGATGCCGCAGGATACCGGGCCACGGGTGAAACCGGGCCTCCGGTCCGGGGGCCTGCCGGGACTGCAGCTTCAGAGGGTGTCCGCACCGGAGCTGCACCCCGGGAAGGTTCTGGCCTGCGGGCTCATGAGAGGTCCGGATATTTCTCCTGGGAGAATACGCTGGGTAAAGTATACCCGAAACATTACCGCAGGTAAAGAGTCTGGGAGAAGAAATTTCCCATTTTTTCAGGCCGGGAAACCGGTGTCTGGAGCCCAGACGCTTGAAATCTGCCGGAACGCGTGATATGATAAGGGGTGAGGTACCAGCGCAGCAGGCGCTGACTCTTGATTTTGGGAGGAAATGATATGTTCAAGAAGCTGATCAGCATTCTAAAGCAGCATCCCCGCAGAATTGTCTTTACGGAGGGTACCGATCCCCGGATCCTGGAGGCCTCTGCCCGTCTCCTGGCCGGCACATTCCTGACCCCCATCCTCATCGGAAATCCGGAGGAGATCCACGCCGCCGCCGAGGAGTGCGGGTTCAACATCCGGGGTGCCGAGATCGTGGATCCTGCGACCTATGAGAATATGGAGGCCATGGTGGCCCGCATGGTGGAGCTGCGCAAGGGCAAGATGACCGACGAGCAGTGCCGCACCCTGCTGAAGCGGAGCAATTACTTTGGCACCATGCTGGTTGCCATGGGAGAGGCCGATGCCCTTCTGGGCGGCGCCACCTATTCCACCGCCGACACCGTCCGTCCTGCGCTGCAGCTGGTGAAGACCCGTCCCGGCAACAAGATCGTATCTTCCTGCTTCATTCTGGTCCGTCCCGAGGCCACCGGCGGCAACGAGGTTCTGGCCATGGGCGACTGCGCCATCAACATCAAGCCCAGCGAGGACGAGCTGGTTGAGATCGCCGTGGAGACCGCCAAGTGCGCCCAGATCTTCGGGGTGGAGCCCAGGGTCGCTTTCCTGAGCTACTCCACGCTGGGTTCCGGTGCCGGTGAGGACGTTGACAAGATGCGCAACGCCTGCGCCAAGGCCAAGGCTGCCATGCCTGACATCCCGGTGGACGGCGAGATGCAGTTTGATGCCGCCGTGTCCCCCCGTGTGGCCGAGACGAAGTGCCCCGACTCCAAGGTGGCAGGCCACGCCAACACCTTCATCTTCCCCGACATCAACGCGGGCAACATCGGCTACAAGATCGCCCAGCGTCTGGGCAACTTTGAGGCCTACGGCCCCATCCTGCTGGGCCTCAACGCCCCCATCAACGACCTCTCCCGGGGCTGCAACGCCCAGGAGGTCTACTCCATGGCCATCATCACTGCCGCTCTGGCGTGAGGTGTCGAGATACGCAACCAGGGGTGCGACTGCGGTCGCACCCCTTTTCTGCGTGCGCCCGGTGAGCGCACGTTCTATAAGGTGAAAGTCCTGAGTCCGCCC
>CAYXVN010000242.1:0-3484 GCA_964468565.1 uncultured Oscillospiraceae bacterium
CGCCGGGATGCCAGGAAGATGGACCGCTACACCCAGCTGGCCCTGCTGGCCTCGGATGAGGCCATGAAGGACAGCGGCCTGGAGCGGGAGAAGGAGGATCCCGCCCGCTGCGGGGTGATCTTTTCCAGCGGCATCGGAGGAATTGAGACCATCACCCGGGGTCACGTCCATGTGGAGACCAGGGGATATGACACCCTGTCACCCTTCTTCCTGCCCATGGCCATCTCCAACATGGCGGCAGGGCAGATGGCCATCCGCTACGGATTCAAGGGGATGTGCTCCTGTGTGGTGACCGCCTGCGCCAGCGGGGCCAATGCGGTGGGAGACAGCTTCCGCCACATCCGGGACGGCTACGCCGAGGTCATGCTGTGCGGCGGTGCGGAGGCCGCCGTTACCCCCATCAGCATTGCGGGCTTTGCCGCCATGCGGGCCCTCAGCGAGTCGCCGGATCCCCTGCAGGCCTCCACTCCCTTTGACGCCCGGCGCACCGGCTTTGTCATGGGGGAGGGGGCCGGGGCCCTGCTGCTGGAGGAACTGGAGCACGCCCGGGCCCGGGGGGCCAAGATCTACGCGGAGGTGGCAGGGTACGGCGCCAACTGTGACGCCTACCACATGACCGCTCCCGCCCCCGGAGGGGCCGGTGCCGCGCTGTGCATGGGCCTGGCCCTGGCGGATGCGGGGCTGGAGCCCGGCTGTGTGGACTACATCAACGCCCACGGCACCTCCACCCCCCTCAACGATGCCGCCGAGACGGCCGCCATCCACACCGCCTTCGGAGCGCATGCGAAGAAGCTGATGGTCAGTTCCACCAAGTCCATGACCGGGCACCTGATGGGGGCCGCCGGGGCGGTGGAGACCATCTTTACCGCCCTGGCCCTGAAGGAGGGCTTCGTGCCGGCCACCATCGGGTACCGGACGCCGGATCCCGCCTGCGATCTGGACATCGTGCCCAATGAGGGGCGGGAGGCGGAGATCCGGGTGGCCCTCTCCAACTCCCTGGGCTTCGGAGGACACAACGTGGTTCTGGTGCTGAAAAAGTGGGAGGAGGAGACCTGATGGAACTGAATACGGATCAGATTGAAGCCCTGCTTCCCCACCGCTACCCCTTCCTGCTGGTGGACCGCATCACGGAGTGCGTGCCCGGCCAGAGCGCCCGGGGGCGCAAGTGCGTCAGTGCCAACGAGCCCTTCTTCCAGGGGCATTTTCCCGGCCGCAAGGTGATGCCCGGTGTGCTCATTGTGGAGGCCCTGGCCCAGGTGGGCGCGGTGGCCATCATGACGGCGGAGGGCACTGAGGGCAAGCTGGCCCTCTTCGGCGGCATCCGCAACTGCCGCTTCAAGCGGCAGGTCTGCCCCGGGGATGTGCTGGAGATGGAGGTTGAGCTGATTGCCAGACAGGGCCCCATCGGCCGGGGAAGGGCCGTTGCCCGGGTGGACGGACAGATCGCCTGCCGGGCGGAGCTGACCTTTGCGCTGACGGACCGCTGAGCGGTCTGCCTGGCCGGGGAGAGGGGGTATACCATGCTGGAAGACAGTTTTTCCCAGGTGTACACGAAATTCAAGCTTCATTTCTACAGAGAGCTCTTCTCCCGCTTTCAGACGCCGGACGCCAGCCTGACGGCCATGGAGGCCTTCTGCATGGAGGTCATCTACGCCCTGAATGAGCCCACGGTGAACGAGTTTGCCTCCTTTGTCCAGATCTCCTCGCCCAACGCGGCCTACAAGATCAACAGCCTGATTCAGAAGGGATATGTGCGCAAGGTGCAGTCTCCCAGCGACCGGCGGGAGTACCACCTGCGCCCCACGGAGAAGTACCTGAAGGAGTACAACATCGGCTGGGGTTACTCCCGCAAGGTGATCGAACGGGTCAGGGCCCGCCTGACGGCGGAGGAGACGGAGGAACTGGACCGCATGCTCTCGGTGGTGAGCCAGGAGCTGATGCCGGAGATCCAGCTGAAGTAGGTCCGAAGCAGAAAACCGGGAAGGAGCGGCACAGGAAAGAGGTTCCTGTGCCGCTCCTTTGCAGAATTTGGGGGAAAATTCCCGGCGGACGAGATTTTTTCTTGACAGCACTTCAACGATGCACTATATTACCGTGGCAGAGCGAAAAAGTGAGGGATTGTTTTGAAGGCCATCATAACCACCCCCGAGGGCACCCGGGACCGCCTGTTTGCCGAGTGCGCCGAGCGCAGACAGGTTCAGGAGCGGCTGATCCGCCTCTTCCGCCGCCGGGGGTATCAGGAGGTGTCCACACCGGACACCGAGTTCTACGACATATTTCTCCAGTCGGGCAGCGCCATTCCCCAGGAGCGGATGCTGAAGGTTGCGGACCCCGGAGGCCGCATCTGCGTCATGCGCCCCGACTCCACCACCCCGGTGGCCCGGGTTGCCGCCACCAAGCTGCGCTCCGTGCCCCTGCCCCAGCGGCTGTACTATGACCAGACGGTGTACCGGGCCAATCCCGCCCACAACGGCGCCAGCCGGGAGATCCCCCAGTGCGGGGTGGAGTTCATCGGGGCCCGGGGCATGAAGGCGGACATGGAGATTGTGGCCATGGCGGTGGACGCCCTGCGCTCCTGCGGAGCGGCCCGCTTCCATGTGGAGCTGGGACACGCCGGATTCTTCCGGACCCTGGCCTCCCGCCTGGGCATGGACGAGGAGCAGGTGGAGGCCATGCGGTCGCTCATTGAGGGCAAGAACTTCGCCGCCCTGAATGCCGCCCTGGCCCCCTGTGACCGGGATCCGGCGGCCGTGGCCCTGCGCCGGCTGTCCCGCCTGTTCGGCGGGGTGGAGGTTCTGGACGAGGCGGATGCCCTGGCAGGGCGCACCGAGGCCATTGACGGACTGCGGACCCTGTGGGAGGAGCTGGCGGCGGCCGGCTACGGCCCCTATGTCCGCTTTGATCTGGGCATGGTGCATCAGATGGAGTACTACACCGGCGTGGTCTTCCGGGGCTACGTGGAGGGGGCAGGTGAGGCGGTTCTCTCCGGGGGCCGCTACGACCGCCTGGTGGAGGTCTTCGGCCGGGAGGCCCAGGCCACCGGCTTCAGCGTGGATGTGGACGCCGTGGCCCGCACCCTGCCTCCGGCGGCACTGCCCAGGCTGCGGTGCGTGGTGCACTACGAACCGGGCTGTCTGGGGCAGGCTCTGGAGGCGGTGGACAGCCGTCCGGCGGGCACCTGTGAGCTGTCCCCCTGCCGCACCCTGGAGTCCAGTCTGAATCTGGCCCGGGACAAGGGTGTGCATACGGTTCTGGTCTGCGACCGGGACGGAGAGCGGGAGGTGGAAGCATGAGCGGGGTGGAGCGCATGCGCATTGCCCTCACCAAGGGCAGGCTGCTGGAGCAGTCCATTGCCCTGTTCCGGCGCATGGGGCTGGACTGCACCCCCCTGGAGGATCCGGGCCGGCGCCTGATTCACGCCCTGCCCGGCTACCCCCTGGACGCGGTGCTGGCCAAGGCGCCGGATGTGATCACCTATGTGGAG
>CAYXVN010000243.1:0-3460 GCA_964468565.1 uncultured Oscillospiraceae bacterium
CGGTTTCCGGACGGGTTGTGTGCGGATGGGACCGGCCCGGAGGGACCTGAGAGAAGCCTGAACCGGAGAGATCCCCACCGGGATGAGAGGCATAGGTGAGTACCGGGAGAAGGGGAGAGAAAAACGAAATCATGCACATCCATTGTCCCACCCTTCGGATTCTGAATCTTCCGTAGGGTGGGATAATTTGCATCTGCTGCCAGGAGGAGGAATTGTGGTGGATGGCGAGTGTGCAGACCCCGCTTTGGCCGGGATCGCCGCGGTCCGAGATTGTGTACCGGGCCTCTTTGCCTGCCCTGGCCTCCCAGTCCGGAATATCTGACGCATGGGATTCGTTCCGGTGGTGAGGCGGTTATGCTATGATCCTGCCCGGGGCCGACCCCTGCCGCTGCAGCTCGGGCAGCCCTGGGACGGTTGCCCGGGTTCCGGCCCGGGCCGGGGTGGAGGTGGGGGGGTCGTTCTGTCTGCTGGGGGCGGGGCTATGGCCGGAGGAGACCGGACTGCCCAGAGGAGATGTAACCCGGGCTGGGGATACCTTATTATAATGTAGGGAGATCGCGAAGGGCGGGTGCCAGAGCTGCGGCTGACACAGCCAGGATGTATGGGGGCGGCTGAGCCAGAGGAGGAACCTGGGGCTGTGCGGAGGGGGAGAGGTGCTTTTTGCGTTGGAGGGGGGGACCACTCTCCCGGAATCCGAAGAAAATCTGGCAGAATCGCCTGCCGGAACTGCCGGGACGGGTCCGGATTTGGACAGATTGCGGAGAGAGGGGCTTTCTCCGGGAAGGGAGGCCCCTTTTTCGGAAAAAAGTTCGGATTTCCGAAAAAAGTGCTTGACACACACGGGGCTGTTGTAGTATCATAACCGGGCGTCCCCGGGGGGACGCATTGCGATGATGCAGGAGATTGCGGCGCAGGCCGGTAACTTCTGCGGAGTATGTCCGTTAATCGGGCGGCTGAGCGAATCTGTACACGGCGTACTGCGCCCGTACGGGAAACCGGCCACTTGCGCCGGTTTTTTCTCGGCAGGGGAGTGATACGCACGACCGCGTGGATAGAAAACGCTCACCGTACGGAAGGCTGGACACAAGCTACTTTCGTATGAAACAAGGAGGAAACCCCGACATGGCAGCAAATGAAATGATCCGCATCCGCCTGAAGGCCTATGACCACCAGCTCATCGACCAGAGCGCAGAGAAGATCGTGGAGACCGCCAAGCGCACCGGCGCCACCGTCTCCGGCCCCATCCCCCTGCCCACCAAGAAGGAGATCGTCACTATCCTGCGGGCGGTCCACAAGTACAAGGACTCCCGGGAGCAGTTCGAGCGCCGCACCCACAAGCGCCTCATCGACGTGATCAAGCCCACGCCCAAGACCGTTGAGGCCCTGATGAACCTGGAGCTTCCCGCCGGCGTCGAGATCTCCATCAAACTCTGAGTCCCCAGCGACCAGCCAGTTTAAGCACCGCAGCTCATCGCGTTTTGAGATGAGCGGGTCAAGTCGTCGGAGCAATGGCCCCCAGCCCAATGGGGAGCTAACTACGCCGACCAATAACCTGAAACAGGAGGAAGAAACCAACCATGCAGAAAGCAATCATCGGCAAAAAGATCGGCATGACCCAGATCTTCGATGACGCCGGCAAGGTGATCCCCGTCACCCTGATCCAGGCCGGGCCCTGCACCGTCGTGCAGAAGAAGACCGCCGAGAAGGACGGCTATGAGGCCATCCAGATGGGTTTTGAGACCGTCAAGGAGAAGAAGCTCACCAAGCCGGAGCTGGGCCACCAGAAAAAGGCCGGGCTGACGGAGTACAAGAAGGTACTGAAGGAGTTCCCCCTCCAGGACTGCTCCAAGTACCAGGTGGGTGACAGCATCACCTGCGATGTCTTCTCCGAAGGCGACTACGTGGATGTAACCGGCATCAGCAAGGGCCATGGCTACCAGGGTGCCGTCAAGCGCCGCGGTGCCTCCATCCAGAAGATGACTCACGGCGGCGGCCCCGTCCACCGTCACTCCGGCTCCATGGGCTCCACCACCGACCCCAGCCGGATCTACAAGGGCAAGATCGGCGCCGGCCAGATGGGGAACGAGCAGTCCACCGTGCTCAACCTCGATGTGGTCAAAGTGGACACCGAGCTGGGCCTGATTGCGGTCCGCGGTGCCATCCCCGGCCCCAAGGGGGGCGTGGTGTTCCTGAAGGACACCGTCAAGACCCATGTGACCAAGAAGACCGGTGCCGCTGTCAGCGTCAACCCGCAGAAGCAGTCCGGCCGCAGCAATCCCCAGAAGACATCCGCCCGTACCCGTTAAGGAAAGGAGAGTGTAGAACATGCCCAGTGCTAACCTGTTTGACATGGGTGCGAAGCAGATCGGCACCCTTGAGCTCTCCGAGGCTGTCTTCGGCATCGAGCCCAGAGAGACTGCGGTTCACGCAGCCGTCAAATATCACCTGGCCAATTGCCGCCAGGGGACCCAGAGTGCGCTGACCCGCGCGGAAGTGTCCGGCGGCGGCAAGAAGCCCTGGCGTCAGAAGGGCACCGGCCACGCCCGTCAGGGCTCCACCCGTGCTCCCCAGTGGACCCATGGCGGCGTCGTGTTTGCCCCCAAGCCCCGCAGCTATCGGGTGTCCATGAACAAGAAGACCAGGCGGCTGGCCCTCAAGTCCGCTCTGTCCGCCAAGGCCGCCGAGGGTGCCATCCTGGTCATTGACGGCCTGAAACTGGACGAGATCAAGACCAAGACCATGAAGACCTTCCTGAACGGTCTGAATGCGGACAAGCCCATGATCATCACCGCAGGTGTGGATCCCATCATCGTCAAGTCCGCCCGCAACATCCCCGGCGTTGTCACCACACCCGCCAACATACTCAGCGTCTACGACATCGTTAACGCCAAGCAGCTGGTCATTGACAAGGCTGCTCTGGACATCATCGAGGAGGTGTATGCGTAATGGCCAGCACCGCTTATGACATCATCAAGCGCCCCATCATCTCCGAGCGCTCCATGACGCAGACCGAGCACAAGCGCTACACCTTTGAGGTCGCCCGCTCTGCCAACAAGATCGAGATCGCCAAGGCGGTCGAGGAGATCTTCGGTGTGAAGGTGGCCAAGGTCAACACTCTGAACATGCAGGGCAAGGTCAAACGGGTGGGCAACCGTCCCGAGGGCCGCCGCCCCCGCTGGAAGAAGGCAATGGTGACCCTGACTGAGGGGTCCAAGACCATTGAGTTCTTCGAGGGTATGGTGTAAGGAGGAGAATGAACAATGGCGATTAAAACCTATAAGCCCACGACTCCCTCCCGCCGCCACATGACCGTGAGCGCCTTCGATGGAGTCGACAAGAAGGCAAAGCCGGAGCGCTCCCTCCTGGAGCCCCAGAAAAAGCACGCCGGCCGCAACAGCTACGGACACATCACCGTCCGGCACCACGGCGGCGGCAACCGCCAGAAGTACCGCATCATCGA
>CAYXVN010000244.1:0-3442 GCA_964468565.1 uncultured Oscillospiraceae bacterium
GCTTTCCTGGATGGGGGACCGGATGCCACTGAGGAAGAGGTCCGCAGCCATATGGTCCGGTCCATGCAGGATCTGGGCCACCGTTACCCCCGGGCAGGATACGGAAGGCGGTTTCGCCTCTGGCTGTCAGATCCCCAGCCGGCCCCGTACAACAGCTGGGGGAACGGCTCCGCCATGCGGGTGTCCTCCGCAGGCTGGCTGTTTCCGGATCTGGAACAGACCCTCCGAGCCGCAAGGCTGTCAGCGGAGGTGACCCACAACCATCCAGATGGAATCCGGGGTGCCCAGGCCACCGCAGGAGCGGTCTATCTGGCCCGGACCGGACACAGCAAGGGGGAGATCCGCCGCTTCGTGGAGGAGGAGATCGGGTACGATCTGAGCCTCACCTGCGACCAGATCCGCCCCACGTATCAGGGGTCTGGCAGCTGTCAGGGAACCGTCCCCCAGGCCATCACCGCCTTTCTGGAGGGGGAGGATTTTGAGGACGTGATCCGTACGGCCGTCTCCCTGGGCGGGGACTGTGATACTTTGACATGCATTGCCGGAGCGGTGGGCGAGGCCTGCTACGGGGTACCCATCTGGCTGCGACAGGAGTGCAGACAGCGGCTGCCCATGGATCTGAGGGAAATTCTGGACCGCTTCGAGGCAGTGCGGCCTTCATAGGGGCGGTCGAGACGGGCATTCTGGCCCGGTCAGGACCGGAGAGGTCCATGTGACGGGGATCTGGAAATTTTCCCCTTGAACCGGCTGCAGATTTCTGCTATACTGGGCTTAATGGGACAGAGAAGTCGCCTGTGGCTTCCCTGTCCCTTTTTCTGTGCTGGAAAGGGGATGCAGATATGGCCTTTGAGCCGGTTCCCAGCGGCTGTCCCGGTCTGGATCAGGCGCTGGATTATCTTCGCCTTGGCGATAATGTGGTATGGCAGGTCTCCACGCTGGAGGAGTACCGGATGTTCGCCGAGCCGTTTGCCCGTCAGGCTGTGGCGGATGGCAGGAAGATGGTGTACATCCGCTTCGGCCGCCACGATCCGGTGCTTTCGGATCTCACCGGCATTACAGTGAAGACTTTTGACCCGGAGGAGGGGTTTGAGGCCTTCACGGTGCGCATCCACGAGGAAATCAACCGCCTGGGCCGGGAGGTGTTCTACGTCTTCGACTGCCTCTCCGGACTGCAGTCCGCCTGGTATACGGATCTGATGATGGGCAACTTCTTTCAGGTGACCTGCCCGAGGCTGTTTGAGCTGGATACGGTGGCGTTCTTTCCCCTGCTCCGGGGCAGACATTCCTTCGAGGCGGTGGGGCGTATCCGTGCCACCACCCAGGTGATGCTGAACCTGTACCCGGCGGGAAATCCCGTGTCCCGGGTGTATCTGATGCCCGCCAAGGTCTGGAACCGCTATTCGGAACAGATGTTCCTCCCCCGCTGTTTCGAGCCGGAGACCGGAGCGCTGCAGGCTGTGGCGGAGGGGGTCGCCATGAACCGCTACTACCGGGCGGTACAGGGCAGCGCAGACGCGGAGGCCCAGGACCAGAACTACGACAGCTACGACCGGTTCTTCGGAGAGATCCGCCTGGAATACCTGCGCAGCGGGACCTTCCGACCGGAGCAGGAGGATCAGCTGATCCGCAGCATGATGACCCGGGATTCCCGGCTCAAGGAGCTGGTGCGGCAGTATTTCCGCCCTCTGGACTACTTTGCCCTGCGGGACCGGATGATCGGCACCGGGTCCATCGGCGGGAAGAGCTGCGGCATGCTTCTGGCCCGCCACATCGCGGAGCGGGAGCTGCCGGAGGAACTGCTGGACCATCTGGAGCCCCACGATTCCTTTTTCATCGGGTCGGATGTGTACTACACCTATATTGTCTTCAATCACTGCTGGCAGCTTCGCATCCGTCAGCAGGAGGAAGAGGAGTACTTCACTGCGGCGGAGGAGCTGCGGCAGAGGCTGCTGACGGGAACCTTCCCGGACAACATCCGGGAGCGCTTTCTCGGCATGCTGGAGCATTTCGGAGAGAGTCCCATCATCGTCCGCTCCTCCAGTCTGCTGGAGGACGGGTTCAACAACGCCTTTGCCGGCAAGTATGAGTCCGTCTTCTGCACCAACCAGGGCAGTCCCCAGGAGCGGCTGGAGGCCTTTGAGCAGGCACTGCGTCAGGTCTATGCCAGCGTCATGAATCCGGATGCGCTGGAATACCGCCGGGTCCGGGGACTGGAGCATACGGACGAGCAGATGGCGGTGCTGGTACAGCGGGTATCCGGTACCTCCTTTGGTCCCTACTACATGCCGGCGGTGGCCGGAGTGGGCTACAGCCACAGCGTGTATCAGTGGATGCGGGACATGGACCCCGGAGCGGGGATGCTGCGCATGGTGATCGGGCTGGGAACCCGGGCTGTGGACCGCACCCGGGAGGACTATCCCCGTCTGACCAATCTGGACCGGCCGGCGGCCACGATTTATACCAGCCCGGCGGAGAAACACCGCTTCTCCCAGCACTGGGCAGATGTGCTGGACCGGCAGAACAACCGCAGCGTCTCTCTGATGGTGGAGCGGCTGGTACCCTTCCTGCCCCGGTGGTATCTCAACCAGGTGATGGAACACGACTGGGAGGCGGAGGACCGGCTGCGGCAGCGGGGCAGCTACCGGGATGTGTGGTTTGTCAGCTGCCAGCGGGTGCTGGAGAACACGGCGTTCACGGATATGATGCGCCGGCTGCTGAAGACACTGGAGAAGGCCTATGCCAACCCGGTGGACATCGAGTACGCAGCCAATCTGGACGAGCACGGCGATTTCACCGTCAATCTCCTCCAGTGCAGGCCTCTCTCCCTGGGCCAGGAGGGGGAGCGGGTGGATCCGGAGTCCCTCCACCTTACCGAGGTGCTCTTCGACCTGCAGGACTCCTCCATGGGCCCCACAGGAAAGCGGCCCGTAGATGCTGCCGTTCTGGTGGATCCGGTGCTCTATTACCGCCACCCCTACGCCCGCAAGTACGATGTGGCAGCTGCCGTGGGGCAGCTGAACCGGATCTTCCGGGATGGGGGAAAGAAGATGCTTCTGCTGACCCCGGGGCGCATCGGAACTTCCTCCCCGGAACTGGGGGTTCCGGTGACCTTCGCCCAGATCAGCGGATGTACCGCCATCTGCGAGGTATCCGACAGCCGGGCGGGCTATCAGCCGGAGCTGAGCTACGGCAGCCACATGTTTCAGGATCTGGTGGAGGCGGGGATCCTCTACTGTGCCATCTGGAATGACCGCAGAACCAGGGCCTGGCATCCGGAGCTGCTGGAGGGGCGGAAGGACCTCTTTCCGGAACTGTGTCCGGAGTATGCCTCCCTGGCCGGCATGGTGCGGGTGGCGGAGACGCCAGGCCTCTTTGTGTGGCAGGACACGGTTTCCGGACGGGTTGTGTGCGGATGGGACCGGCCCGGAGGGACCTGAGAGAA
>CAYXVN010000245.1:0-1277 GCA_964468565.1 uncultured Oscillospiraceae bacterium
CAGGAGGCCAGCTGCCGGGCCAGATCCTCAGGCAGGTCTCCCTCCAGGGGGCCGTCCAGCCGGGACAGCAGGTCGTAGCTGAGGGGATCCAGCACATGGACCGCCCCGCTGTTGACGTCGGCCGCCAGGTACTGTCCCAGGGCCTTGAAGGTATGAACCATCTTGTCTCTCCTTTCAAACTGAAAAAGAAAAGGGCGGGGCCCGGTGAGCCCGCCCTTTTTTCCTTACTGCTTTTCGCACTTCTGGTTTGCCACCGTGCAGGAGGTCTTGCAGGCGGACTGGCAGGAAGTCTGGCACTCGCCACAGCCGCCCCTGGCGGCGCTGGCCTTCAGGGTGGCGCCGTTCAGCGTCTGAATGTGCTTCATGGGTATCTCTCCTTTGGCTTACTTTCAGGATTCCGGACGGGTGGCGCCCGGGACGTCCACGCAGGAAGTCAGTATAGCACAGCCCGGCGGGGATTTCAATCCTCTTCCCCGCTTTTTTCCTCTCCGGGGGCAGAGGGCGAGGAAAACTCCCCGGGAGGAGCGGGGGCCTCTCCCCTCTCCCCCGGAATCATAGAGCAGAACCCTCCCCGCAGGCCCCGTCCGGAGGCTCCAGGGAGGGTTAAACCGCTATTTCTGTTCTGCCGGTTTGCCATTCTTGGTGGAGACGCCCCACTTGGCGATTTCCAGGCGGACCCGGTCCGCTCCGCTCTCAAAGACCACGGTGGTCTCCTTGACCGAGCAGATGGTGCCGGTGATGCCCCCGATGGTCGTGATCTCATCCCCTACTGCCAGGGAGTTGCGCAGGTTCTCCGCTTCCTTCTTCCGCTTGTTCTCCGGGCGGATCATGAAGAAGTAAAGCATTGCGATCATCAGGACCATCAAAATTACGAAATCCAAAACAGTTTCCCTCCAGTTTGTCGCGTCCCCGGTTGGACGGCTTTCTGCTATTATAACGGGTCGACCCTGCCTTGACAAGAGATTTTGTGAAAATTCCGTCTCAGTTTTCCTCTGCCCGGCCGGCCAGCAGGGGGGACCAGTGCTGCCGGAAGGCGGAGAAGGTGCCCTCCTCCAGGGCCTGCCGGATGCGGGCCATCAGGGTATTGTAGAACCAGAGGTTGTGCATCACCGCCAGGCGCAGTCCCAGCACCTCTCCGGCCACAAAGAGGTGGCGCAGGTAGGCCCGGGAGTAATGGGCACACACCGGGCAGGCGCACTCCGGGTCAATGGGGCCCGGGTCCGCCTTGTGGCGCTCATTGCGGATGTTGATGGAGCCGTGCCAGGTGAAGAGCCGGC
>CAYXVN010000245.1:1287-3441 GCA_964468565.1 uncultured Oscillospiraceae bacterium
GGCCGTGGCGGGCGTTGCGGGCGGGCATGACGCAGTCGAAGAAGTCCACCCCCCGGGCCACCGCCTCCAGGATGTTGGTGGGGGTTCCCACCCCCATCAGGTACCGGGGCCGGTCCGCCGGGGCGTAGGGCTCCACCGCCTCCAGAATCTCATACATGGTCTCCGTGGGCTCCCCCACCGCCAGTCCCCCGATGGCGTAGCCGTCACAGTCCGTCTGGGCAATGCGCTGCATGTGGCGGATGCGCAGTTCCGGCCAGGTTCCCCCCTGGTTGATGGCAAAGAGCATCTGACCGGGGTTGAGGGTGTCCGGCTGGGCGTTGAGCCTGCGGTGCTCCGCGATGCAGCGCTCCAGCCAGCGGTAGGTCCGGTCCACGGAGCGGGCCACATAGTCATAGGGAGAGGGATTCTCAATGCACTCGTCAAAGGCCATGGCGATGTCGCTGCCCAGGTTGGACTGGATGCCCATGGACTCCTCCGGGCCCATGAAGATGCGTCTCCCGTCCAGGTGGGAGGCGAAGGTGACCCCCTCCTCCGTGATCTTCCGCAGCCGGGAGAGGGAGAACACCTGAAAGCCGCCGCTGTCCGTCAGTATGGGGCCGTCCCAGTTCATGAAGCGGTGGAGTCCCCCCATCTGGCGGATCAGGGCATCTCCCGGGCGCAGGTGGAGGTGATAGGTGTTGGACAGCTCCACCTGACAGCCCACCGTCTTCAGGTCCAGGGCGGACAGCCCCCCTTTGATGGCCCCCTGGGTGCCCACGTTCATGAATACCGGCGTCTCCACCGTTCCGTGGGGGCAGGTAAAACGGCCCCGGCGGGCCTTTCCCTCTGTCTTCAGAACCTGAAACACTGCAAAACTCCTCTCTGACTCTGCCTGTGGGCAGATGTGCCTCCCATTATGAGCGCCGGAGAGGATGCTGTCAAGAGCAGAATGCGCTGGCCTGAACCAGGTCTTCCCGGTGAGCTGCGGAGACAGGAATTCCTGTCCGGCGTCCCTGCCGGAGGAGGCTTCCGGAAGCCGGGCTGTCCACCAGGCCGGCTGCCCCCGGGGCGCTCAGAAGGGAGGAAACGCCGCCGCATTTCTGCCCTCCCGGACAGACTCCGGTTCTCTGGAGACACCGGTCCGGAGCAGCGGAGAGATGTGAGCCAGGGAAAGCGGGAGGGCAGGGAGGCGGATCCGGAGAGGCAGCAGAACACTGAATTGGGGAAGGGAGAGTGTATCAGGGAGATTGCTGTACCCTTCAGGAGAGCGAAGCGGAACAGCCCCGGAGGGCCGGCCCGGTGCCGGAAGGATGACTCTCTGAGGATCCCGGTTCAGACTCGCCCGGGACCGGACAGCTGCGGAGGAGACCTTCGGAGGGGAGAGAGGGGGGATGGGCCTGTGCCCTGGATTCCCGGAGGGAAGGAGCTGACCGTGGGAGTTGCGCAGTATGATCCCGATTTGCGCAACGGTTCAGAACCTCTCCTTCTTTTCCACGCTATCTCACTGTCCGTCCCAGGCGGACAGGCACTCCTCCCCCTCAGGGGAGATTCCCGGATGGATCTGAGTCTGCCTGGTGCTGCTGAACAGGGACCTCTCTCATCCCCGGGGATCCGGTTGCCGGAGGGAGTTCTCTTCCGCCAGGTGAGCATGCCCCGGCTGGAAGCTGTCCGGGTTTCCAGGTGTTCCTCCAGACGGGGACCTGCAGTGAAGCTGCAATACGGATCTGTCTGTCACCTTCGGAGAGGGGTCCTGCCCTCCCCCGCTGCGGATCTGATCTATGGAGCGGGAGGGCTCTTCGCCGGATGGGCGGCTCCAGTCCGGAGGCAGACCGGAATTCCCCGGTCTCCACTCTCGGAGTCACCCTGTGGGGATCTGCATCCGGTCCCTGCTGGAGAAGGGCTCCCGGGATGTGAGAATCTTCCCGGGGGAACCGGCTGCTGTCCTGCCTGACGCTCTCTCCAGAGCGTGGAGGCAGAGAAGTCCGGAGCAGAGAAACCAGGGCCTCCCGGAGTGGGCAGAAACCGCTCCAGGGATTCAGTCCCCAGAACATGGTGCGGATGGGCAGCAGTTCCGGCAGATGGACGTCCGGGCCGGTGCCGGCTGCTTCCCGGAATCAGCAGTACGTCCATCACGGAGATGGCACCCCCAGGGCTCCGCTCCGTTTCCGGGACAGG
>CAYXVN010000246.1:0-1336 GCA_964468565.1 uncultured Oscillospiraceae bacterium
GGGAAGGTCCCGGCAGCAGGGAGAACCTGGGAATTTCTGTGGGGAAGGGGATGGCAGAGAAGAAGCGCAGGCAGAGGACTGTTCCCCTGCCTGCGTTTCACAGTATGTCAGGTTATTCTGTTTCCGGGTACGGTGGGAATCACAGCTTCAGGAAGCGCTCCACCATGGCCGCCAGCTGGGCCCGGGTGGCGCTGCCTCCCGGGTTGAGCCGTCCGCTGCCGGTTCCGGTGACGATGCCGTTGTCCACCGCCCAGCCCATGGCCGTTCTGGCCCAGGAGCTGACGGAGCCCCGGTCCGGGAAGGTGTTGAGGGAATCTGCTCCCCCGGCGGTGGGCATGCCCTGGAACACGGCGTACCGGTAGAGCATCACGGCAAACTGCTCCCGGGTGATGGTGTCCCCGGGGCCGAAGGTCCCGTTGCCGTAGCCCTCCACGATGCCGGAGGCTGTGGCCCAGCGCACCGCCCCGGCGTACCAGGCGTCAATGGGCACGTCCGGGAAGGTATCCGGAGTCCGGGCGGGAGCCCTGTTGCTCTCCATCCGCCACAGCAGGGTGGCCACTTCCGCCCGGGTGGAGGTGTCATCCGGGGCGAAGCGGGTCACCGTCTTGCCGGTCATCAGGTGGCGGTGGTAGACATACTTCACGCTGTTGACGAACCAGTCAGTGTCCTCCACGTCCGCAAAGGGGATGGCGATGGGGGAGAAGGTGGCAAAGAGGGCCGCCCCGGTGCCCGGCACCACAAAGGTGTAGTGCTCCTCATCCTGCCGGGTGGTGTCCACGGTCTGGTCTCCGGAGGTGGTCACCTTGAAGGTGGACACGGAGTAGCCGGGATCGGGCACCAGGGTGACGGTCACCGTGTCTCCCGCCTTGGGCTCCGCAGGAGACAGCTCCGCGTGGCCGTGGCTCATGGAGGGGACAATGACCAGAGGATTCAGCGGGCTGGGGGGAGAGGGCTGGGTTTCCGGCTTGGCGGCAGTCCAGTGGGCGATGAGGGTGCAGGGCTCGGTGAACACGGTGCTGCCCAGCACCGCCTCCCCATCCTCCGTGTACCAGCCGGCGAAGTAATATCCGGCCCGGGAGGGCAGAGGCAGATCCGCCGTTCCGTCACCTTCCGTCATGACGTAGGTGACCCCCAGAATGCCCCCGTTGGGATCCAGGGTGATGCGCACCGGGATGTGCTCAAAGACCGCCTGGAGCATCCGGGTGGCGGTCAGGGTGATGGTGGTCTCCGCCGAGCGGCTGATCACCGCCGAGTTCTCCTGCCAGGAGTCAAACTGGTATCCCTCCGCCGGGGTGGCGGTGATGGTGACATCGGAGCCCTTGGCATAGATGCCTCC